>JAMPIG010000070.1 GCA_023662875.1 Roseburia sp.
AAATGTCCGATGGGGAAATTAATGAGTTCCACTCGAATCTGCGGGAAGTGATGCTATACATCAAATATTCCAAAGATAAGAAAATTTTGAATCAGGTTGTAAACGAAAACATAAAGTTTAAAAATATGGAAAGACAGGCAGCAGAAGTTATAAATATTGTTACGGGATCCAAATTAAAATATCCTCAAGGGAAAGGAGACGTGAATATGTGTTTGGCGATTCAGCAAATGCGGGAAGAAAGCGAAATTAAAGGTGCAATTTTGATGTGTAAAGATTTAGGAGTTTCTTTGGCCGAGACTATAAAGCGGATTGCGGAGAAATTTCATTTGTCCGAAAGTGAATCCAACGAAACGGTAAAGCAATATTGGTAAAAACACAGTGGATGCGGCCTTGAATAGAAGCCGCATCCACTTTTATTATCACTTATTAATCTCCCACTACCTTGGTGTTCTTATACCGAAAATCAGGAATGGATAACCGCAAATATTTCCTCTGCGCCCTCCCGACTCTGTCCCAGGTCAGATGCACCTCTTACTTCATCTCATTCGCCATCTGGTACAGGTTGTAATAGATTCCCTTCCGTTCCATCAGCTCACCGTGGCTGCCCTCCTCGGTAATTCCGTCTTCCGTCAGCACCATGATCCGATCCGAATTGCGTATGGTTGACAGCCGGTGCGCCACAGTAAGCGTCGTCCGGCCCTCCGAAAGAGCCGCCAGGGACTTTGCCACGGCGTACTCGCTCTCATTATCCAGAGCCGACGTGGCCTCATCCAGAATAATGATCGGCGCATCCTTCAGGAAAACTCTGGCGATGCTGATCCGCTGCTTCTGTCCGCCGGAAAGCTTTACGCCGCGCTCGCCGATATAGGTGTGATAGCCGTCCTTCAGCTCCATAATAAACTCGTGCGCTCCGGCCCGCTTCGCCGCCTCTGTGACCTCTTCCATAGAGGCTCCCGGTTTTCCGTAGACAATGTTGTCAAAGACCGTCCCCGAAAAAAGATAGACATCCTGCTGTACGACGCCGATATTCCGCCGCAGGCTCTTTAAGGTCAGACCCCGGATATTTTTCCCGTCGATGTAGATATTTCCCTCGGTCACATCGTAAAACCGGGGAATCAGGTTGCAGAGCGTCGTCTTTCCGCCGCCGGAGGGACCTACCAGAGCCACCTTCTCCCCGGGCCGGATCTGCAGATTCAGATTCCGGAATACCTGATTATGATCGTCCGGATATTCAAAGCTCACATTCTCAAAAACAATATTACCCGTCGGCTGCTCCAGATCCGCTGCTCCCGGCTCATCGAAAATATCGATATCCGCGTCGATGATCTCCAAAAACCTTTCGATCCCCGTCAACCCTCGCTGAAACTGCTCCGCAAACTCGATGATCCGGCGGATGGTAGCGATAAAGGTGGTAACATACATGATATAGGCGATCAGGTCGCTGGGGTTGATGGAGCCGTTTATCACGAACAGACCTCCCACTATCAGGGTGGCGAGGTACATGATTCCGTCGAAGAGACGGGTGGAGCATTGAAACAGACCCATATACCGATAGCCGTTTTTCTTGATTTCATACAGCCGACGGTTGTCCTGCGCAAACTTGGCGTTTTCCAGCTCCTCGTTGGCGAAGGCCTTTACCACCTTCTGACCCAGAAGGCTGTCCTCAATCCGGGCGTTCAGTTCCCCGATCTGAACCCTCTGCTGGCGGAACAGCGCCCTAAGCTTCAGGTTCAGCCTGCCGCAGACCACAACCATCACCGGGATAATACAAAAGATCAATACGGTCAGCGGTACGTTGATCGAACAGAGAATCGCAAAGGAAGCGACCCCCTTAATCCCCGCGATAAAAAACTCCTCCGGACAGTGATGGGCGAACTCCGTCACGTCAAACAGGTCGTTAGTAATCCTGCCCATAATCTGTCCTACTTTTGTATTGTTATAATAGGTGTTGGAAAGCTTCTGCAGATACGCGTAGGCGTCCCGCCGCATATCCGTCTCCATATCCACCCCCATGACATGGCCCGTATAAGACATATAATAATAGGCCGCCACATCGATGAGCCGCAAAATGAGATAGAGAAGCCCCAGCTTCGCGATCACGCCCGCCGTCAGAAGGGCGATATCCTGCGTGGCCTGGTTCGTAATATAGCGAATGATCAGCGGCAGCACAATCTCACAGATCGTGGTCAGCGACGCGCAGAACAGATCCATGCAGAGAACCCGCGCATGTCTCCTATAATAGGGAAGAAACCTTTTGATCAGCTGCGCTGATGTGTACTTTCTTTCCGTCATGATGCCTCCTTGCGCGCTCCGGCGCGCTTTTCCTTAGAAAATCTTCATTCCATGCACACTTCCCCGAGCAGCTCCCACGCATAATCGTCCTTGGCCTGTTCCTCTTCCGTCAGCCGGTCAAAGGGTCTTAAGTCGGGATGAAGCCGCCGGGCGTTATCCCGCACAGGAGCGTAGCGCCAGCCGTGCAGCGCATAAAACCGCATCCACCGACAATGCTCCAGCTCCCGATAAAAGGAAGCCTTTTCCTCTCTGGTCTCCTGATAGCGCCGGTATGCCTCCCGGCAGTTTTCCGCCGTCAACGCCGTAATGCCTTCGTCCTCCAGAAGAATTCTTACCTTTGTCAGAAGATGATCCGCCGCCGATCGGTTGGAGCAGCGTGCGAAATCCCCCAGCTCCTCCCAGCGAGGCGCTTTTCCTCCCGTGCTGCGGCGGTAAATCTCGTGCATGGCACGAGCCGCCTCATCCTGCCGGATGCGCAGCGCGAGATCTCCGGTAAGCGTCTCCTCGTCCGTGCCGAAGACCACCGCCCCCGCCAACGGGTGGGACAGGCGGAGATGTATCTCCCCCACCGGAGCAAAGCAACGGCAAAGCAGCCGATATATTTCCAGATTTTCCCCGTCATCATCGCCACAGAGAATGATGCGATCCGCCCCCGCCAGCAGCGCTGCGTCCGCGTCCCAGCTCTCTTTGTGCAGGAGTACCGCGTCAGAGGATAAGGGTTCTCGATCCGGCTCCTCCGCCCACCGCATCTCCATTACTTCTCCCAAGTAGGGATGGTGCCGCAGAAAAGCTCCGTCCCCGCCGAAAACGTGATAGACCGTCGCTCTGCCGCCGCCCTGTACGTTCGTCGTCAGCGCCTGCTCCAGAAGCGCCTCCCCGTAGCATCCTCCGCCGATCAGGAGTATAGTCCGCTCTCCCTTCTTCAGCGGATGGTACTGCCAGTAGCGCCGGGCGCAGCACTCCCGGCGGTCAAAAAGCGTTATATTGTCCGGTATCTCCTCCGGCGTAAGCTCCGTCTGGCAGCAAACCCGCAGCCCCGAAGCGGCCGCGGCCAAAGCCCTGGTATAGTTAAAGAGACTGTCCGGCCCCATGACGATCAGCGTACATCCCGCCGAGTTCTTCCTCAGCCGCAGCGCCTCCTCGAAGCCCCCTTTTATCCCAAAGCAGTCCCTCCGCTCCCGAAGCTCCGGGGCTGCCGCCTCCGACACGCCGCAGAATACCGTTATAACCCCCGGCTCTTCCGCCCTCAGGGCGTCCGACAGAATCAGCGCCTCCGGCGTTTTATCGGAAAAGAGATACCAGGCCTTCCGGCGTTTTCCTCTCAACCGCAGCCAGGGCAGCAGCAGCCCCGTCATCAACGATACCGCCGCGCCTACCAGCAGGGCCAGCAGACCGGTGCTTAACAGCAGAAAAACCGTCCCTATGATACGCCCCCAGGGGGTAACCGGATAATAATCGCCGTATCCCGCCGTGGTCAGAGTCACAAGGGAAAACCAGGCCGCCTCGCCCACGGTGGAGATTGTAGCCTCCTGAGAAAAGGACTCCACATAGACCAAAAGTCTCAGCAGCGCCGCGTATCCTGCCAGCGCCGCAAGAATCATAATCCATCGTCTTTTCTTCATCTGAGTCCACCCGCCTTTCCGCCTGCCGCCTGAACTTCCCTCCGCTGCCCTGCTCTCCGCCAGGTACTTCCTGCCACGCGGAATCTTCACTCCGTTTGCCCGGCCTTCAATATCTTCCCCGCTCTCGTCAGATACTTCCCGCCATGCGGATTTTCATTCCGCTTGCCCGGCCTTCCATACCTTTCCCGCCCTCCGCCCGATACTTCCCGCCATGCGGAATCTTCATTCCGCTTGCCCGGCCTTCCATACCTTCGGCAGGATCAGCACGTTATTACGATCCATCGCCTTATAGTCCACGTTTCCGCCGGTCACCGCGTTCTCCGCCTCGGAGAGCGCATCCAGCTCCTCCCAGGGAATCAGGCAGGCGTGCCGATGCGCCTCCATATCCTTCCCGATCCGAAGGGAGCTCTTTCCAAATTCCTCCTTCTCGGCACGGTATCGCGCGCAGCGCTCCGCGTAGATCTCCCTGCTCATGGGTTCAAATCCCATCACATAATGAAAAGCGCACCACCGCAGATGCTCTGTGCGGCTTAAATTCTCCAGCTGCTCCTCCGTAAGCGTCCAGTCCCCCGCCAATACCTGCTCGGCGCTCCGGCCTGCGGCCCGTATCAGGGCCGGGATAAAATCCGCCGAAGCCCGGCTGCTGTTTCGGCTGAAATAATCGCAGGAAGTCCAATTTTCCGAAGCAGTCCTGCCGTTTCCCTCGCAATAGCATTGGTTCAGCGCTATCGCCATGCGATCCAGCGCGTTTGTACAGAGAAGCTCCGGCGTATAAATCCCCTTCCGCACGGCGGGACGGCCCGCCCCGGACTGTCTGACGACGCCCTGATAGGAGCACTGGTACACCGCCGCCTCTGCGCCAAGATGTCCCAGATAGCGGGTCAGCTCGTCTGCAATCTCCTGATTCAACCGTTCGTTGCCGGTACAGACTACAATATATCGCAGCGTGCTTCTATGCTGAAAAAGGTACTGATACATCTCCCGGCTGCGCCCGTCGTAGGGCTGAAAATCAATCGAATATTGCGCTGTCAGTTCACGGCTGTAGTTTGTGAGACAGCCGTTCACCTGACTGCAGTCCGGCGCAAACACCGTCAGCCGAAAGGCGCTGCCCTCAAACTGGCCGTTCATCACCAGCTGACGCAGGACGGCCTGCCCGACCTGACCAAATCCTACCAGTAAAGCCTCGAAATTCTGAACCGCCCGTCCATCCGGCCCGAAGGAAATCGCGTCGCAGGGCGGATACTCCCGCACCAATACTCTCGCGGCCAGGCCCGCAGCATCAAAGGCCGCCACGCTTCCGTAACCGTAACTGTCGTTCAGGGCCTGAAAAACCCCGGCGTCCGTCTCCTCCGCGCAAAACAAAACCAGGCTGGTTCTCTCGCAGGGAATCTCCTTTTCCTGCAGGGCCTTCAGCAAGGTCTCAGCGTACTGCAGATTTCGCGCGGGATCCTTCTGCATAGCGTACAAGGTCAGCTGGCGGTTCGGACGCATCCCTACGTTTCGCAGGAAGGAAAGATTGGGCGATACCGCCGTCGTCGCCGTAAACAATACCGCGCCCATACCGGAAATTTCTCCCGCCAGCCCAGGTGCCGCCGAATGATCCACAAAAACCACCGCCCGCCTACCCTGCTGCTCTACAAGCTTTTTCCCGAAGGAGACGGAATCCCCGTCCACCCCGTAAATAATATCCAGATTACCCCGGTAAATTAAAAGAAGCCGCAGCCTCCGCAGCGCGCCCGCACCGATTGTTGTGAGGGCTGCGCTGGCCGTGGCATACAGGGCGAAGAGATGAACCAGCCAGAAAAAGACCTGGGCCGTGGGATGCGAAAAGATCGGCGTACCGCTCACCGCGGAAAAGTCGTTCCGCCCCATGAACATTCCCAGAGAAGCCTGTACGGCCCGCACGACTGCCAGCGGCATGAACTCAATCTGCCGGGAAAATCCGTACCCGTATGTAAAAAAGCCGCCCAACGCCGCCAGCACTGTGGCAGCGCCGGTAAGCTGGGCAGCATGTTTACGGCTGGCGACCAGCCCTACCACCATCGCCAGAAAGCCCACCGCCGTAAACAAAATTACCGTAATACTGACCCCCATAAAATTCTCCATTCCACCGCCTGTGGCGGCACAAACCAATCCCACGGAATCCATCGTTTCCGGGAAGAATGCCTTCTCAAAGCGAATAAAATCTCCTGGCATTCCTCCAAGCCGGTAAACCGGCTTTGTGAACTCGTCCGCCTTGTGTAACTTAGATTTTCTCAGTGCAGCGTACTACGCCGAACGCTGTTCGGCAGCTGCCTCAGAAAATCTCTATGCCCTGCACACTTCCCGCAGCGTCCGATAAAGCTTATCGACCTCCACCGGCTTCGAGAGATGGCCGTTCATACCGCACTCCACCGACTTCTTCAGATCATCGTCGAAGGCGTTAGCCGACATGGCGACGATGGGAATTGTCTTACAGTCCTCCCGATCCATACTCCGAATCGCGCGGGTCGCGTCAAGCCCGTTCATCACCGGCATCATAATATCCATCAGGATAACGTCATAGGTTCCCGGCTCCGTCGTGCGGATCCTCTCCACCGCCTGCGCGCCGTCATATACGCAATCCACCTTAAAATTCCGCTCCTCCAGGAGGCTCTGCGCGATCTCGGCGTTCAGCTCGTTATCCTCCACCACAAGGATGCGGAAGCCGTCAAAGGAAATCTCTTCCTCCTCCGCCTCCGTCCTGCCTTCCTCTCCCAGCTCCAGAAGAATCGAAAAGCTGAACGTGCTTCCCTTCCCTATCTCGCTGTCCAGCCGGATATCGCTGCCCATCATCTGAATCAGACGGCTGCTGATCGAAAGTCCGAGGCCGGTTCCCTGCTGCTTCGCCGAATTTTTTACAGAGGACTGTTCAAAGGAGCGGAAGATTCTCTCCTGATCCTCCGGCGGGATTCCGATCCCCGTATCGCTTACCGCAAAGTACAGGCAGGCCTCCCTGCCGATGGTTTCCGTCTGATGAACCGTCAGCGTGATCCTTCCCTCCGCGGGAGTAAATTTCACAGCATTCCCCAGCAGGTTGATCAGTACCTGGCTGATCCTCATCCGATCCGCAAGAAACCATCTGTCCTCCAGCCGGATATCCTGAACAAAATCGATCTCCTTCGCCGTTACCTGCGGCATGATCAGCTCGCCGATCGTATCCAGCATCTCCTGCATATCGAAATTGTCGGGCTCCAGCTTCATTTTACCGCTCTCGATCTTTGACATATCCAGTATATCGTTGATCAGTCCCAGCAGATAATTGGAAGAGGACTGTATCTTCTGCAGACAGTCCAGAATCCTTTCCTCGCTCTGGTTTTGCTGCAGGGCGATCGCCGTCATGCCAATGATTCCGTTCATAGGCGTGCGGATCTCGTGGCTCATGCGGGACAGAAATTCCGATTTCGCCTTGCTGGCAATATCGTGCTGCTGCTGGTTCAGCTGGCTCTGAATCACCCGGCCAAGCTCCGTCAGACCCTGATACTCCTCCGGATCCTCCAGAAGACCCGGATCCACTCCGAGAATACAAATATTTCCGATATAATTACCGTTATCATGCATGGGAAATACGATACCGTACTGCCCCGGGTCGACGCTCAGGAAGCACTGCAGAATTTTCCGGCGGCTGTCCTCCTTTGAAAAGGCCAGAATCTCCTTTTTTCTCAGCCAGCCGCGGAAGGTCTCCCAGTCCTCCTCCCGATACCTTCTGACGCCTTCCTCCGGTTCCTTCCCGTCCCTGTGCCACTGATACTCCAGGTAATTAGAACTGAAGTCCGGGCGCAGCATGGAGATCAGGACGTCGCTGGCCCGGTAGGTTTTCCCGATCTTGCCGAGGATCAGCTTCATCTGCGCGGGGAAATCCGCGCCCTTGCCGAACAGGTTTAACGCGATGGATACCAGGTTGACCTCCTGGCCGTAATCCAGAGAAACAATATCTCGCCCCTTCAGTGTCGGCAGGCTTTCCGCCTCCTGCTCCGGCAGATCCTCGTAAAACAGGTACTGCTCCGCGGAACCCTGGCTCCTGGTTTCCTGCGCCAGCGTAGCCCTCCGGATCAACAGCTCGGTATCCTGCTCCTTCTCGGCGCAGACAAGACCGGCGTACATGGTGACATCAAACAATTCCCTGTCAAAGCTCTCCGCAGTTTTTTCCAACAGCCCCCGGATAAAGTCTTCCGCCTGCTCCCTGGACTGTCCCTCCAGCCAAAGAACAAACTCATCCCCGTCCAGACGCATTGCCGTAATCTCGCATCCGCTCCGCGATCTCAGCTCCCTGCAGCATTCTCTCGTCAGGCTTCCCAGCTCCTCCAGAATCATATCCCCGAAGACAATACCGTTCTTCTCGCTGATCTCCTTCAGGCGGTTAAAAACCAGGTTGACCATAACTCCATCCGGCCTGCTCTTGCGCTGCTCCCGAATCCGCTTCATCCCTTCGCTGAAAACGTAAAGTCCCGTAATTCCGTCCGTCGTATTCTTCCTGAGCTGCTCCGCCTCTTTTCTCTTCTGCTCCTGGATATTTCGGATACTTCCCACCAGCTTCCGCCGTTTTCCGTCCGTATCGTAAACCGTGTTGCCGAACAGCGCTATCCAGACGTACTCCGTATCCTCCTGCCGCTTAACCCGGAATTCCAGAGCGACGCGATCCCCCGCGTTGTGCATGGCCTGCATGACATTCTCCCGATCGGCCTCATAAATAAGCTTCGGATCGATAAAACCGCCCTCGTAATCCTCGCACTGTATGGGTTCTTCCTTCGTTTTCCGGTTCACGATATCCAGCATATGGCTGTAGAGATCATAGGAGAAAAAGATATCCTTCGTGGACTCCAGCGCTACCCGGTAGCGCTCCTTCTCCTCCAGAAGGATATTCTCCGCCTCCTTCTGCTTCTCCGTCAGATCCGTTACCACGTCGTAAAGCGCGTCTACCTCCAGGATATTGCTCCGGCGGAATTTCTGCAAGCCGACCCGGCCTCCGCTGATACAACGCATCAGCTGCTCCACCGGCCTTGTCAGGTATTTTACCAGAAAATAGATGCCAAAAACCCCGAAGCCCAGGCCGATCAATACCGCCCCGATCATCCATATGTAGAGCCTGCGGCTCATCCCGAAGAGATCCTCCTCCGTATTCAGCCCCAGGAACACCCATTCTGTATTTTCATAAGGCACATTGTTACTGTAGATCCTCAGGGCGCTGGTCACCGCGTAAATTCCCTGCCGATCCATCTTTACATCCTTTACCAGCAGGAGATTCTCATAATCCGTCTCCTGCAGAAGAAAGCTTTCGCCGGAGGAACGAACCAGATTATATAAGACTCCCTTTCCCACCAGTGACAAATAGCTGCCGTCCTGCTGCCGAACCGCAACCATATACCCCGACTGCTGCTCCTCGTTCAGCTCCTTGACGGGAAAATACTCGTCGAGCCTTCTCGTCGAAACCTCGATTCCCAGCACAGCGTAGACCCGTCCCTCGTACCGCAGAGGCAGGGAATAGGTAATCATCTCATAAGAATCCGCCGTCTCCTTTTCCAGGGAAAAAGGCATAGACCAATAGCCCAGATTGTCCGTGTCCGCATCCATGTGCTGCTCTCCGGCCCGCCAGGGCTCATAAAAAAAGGCGTCGGCAGGGTTCTGATCCCTGCCATCCATATGAAAACGGGTCGTCCAGCCCGTATCCAAAGGAATATTCCACTCTCTGGATAAATACTTGCTTCCCCTCTCCAACAGAAAATCCGAATAATTTACCGGCTTTGTATCCGGATCCGAGTCCCTGATAAAAAAACCGTCAAAGTCCCTCGTCTGCTCGTCCGGATCCGTCAAAATCAGGAAAAGGCCCGTTGTCGAGGTATTCTGCAAAATCTCAAGACACTCCGGAAAAAGCCGCCCCAGCAGCTCTCCCCGCAGATCTCCCGAAGCGGCCAACTCCTCGAGCCCGACCTCTTCCTGCTCCAGAAATTCCTCTAATATCCCCGTTATCCCCTGTTCGCTGGAATGAACGTAAGCCCAACGCTGGTTCATATCGCTCTGCAGGATGACCTTCCTGTTCTCGACCAGACGGCTCATCATGCCGCTGGAGTACTCCTCCAGAGTTTCCGCCGTTCTCCTGACGACCAGAGTGCCGATCGTAATCAGGCTCTGGATCAGCATAATAATGATCAGTGGGATCAAAAATATTATGAATATTGACCTTTTCTTTTTTTCCCGATCCTTCTCCATCTATTCTCCCGATTCTTGCGCTGTTTTTTTCGTCCGCCCTTCGGAAAATTCCCGACTTCACGTCTGCGGTGCTTACTTCCCGACCGCCTGGTTCAGCGCGGCGCAAAACGACTCATACCAGGCTTCAAAGGCCTCCTCCGTCACATAAGCAGCCGACGCCTCCTCCAGGCTCAGCCCCTGCTCCAACGCTTCCTCCACGCTCGCCCGATCCTCCGCCGCCTTATCCGCAAGATGATACTCCAACACCTTCCTCGCCGCGTAACCGTTCTCGAAGCTCTTGTTGGTATACAGGTTCATATTCTCCAGATCCTCAAAGATCTTCGTCAGACAGTCATAGGTCTTTGGCGCTACCGAAAGCTGCTTCTCCTCGATCACCTGATCCAGCTTTTCCCGGCTGTTCGCCTCCTTCTGAACCGGCAGATAACCGGAGATACAGCCGAACTGTAAATTGTTTTCCGTCTCCGTAATCCACTTCAGGAATTCCACCGCTGCGTACTCATGCTTCTCGTCCGACTTCGTGACGACCATTCCGGCACCCTGCTGTACGGCGAACGGCTGCCCGCCCTCAAAAACCGGCGCTTCGATCACAAGATAGTCGATGGGGTAGCTGCTGTCGTCCAGCTCTACCTGGTTCGGGAAATACATAGCGGAGGTTGTCGCCCCGGTATAGGCGATCAAATCTCCCGTCTTAACGTCATCCGAGCGGAACGACCCGTATGCGCCGAAATACCCCTTGACCATAGGCACATAATAATTTTCCCAGAGACGATGCAGCTCCTCCTTCGGTACGTTTACCGTCAGCTGCCCGTTTTCCACCTGAAAGATCTCCACTCCCAGCTGCCGCATCCCGATCACAAAATAATTCGCCACGGCGTCCCGCCCGTAAAAGGCCCTGCCGTCCTCCGGTATATCCGGCGTCAGGCTGTCCGTCCACTCATAGTAAGCCTGCGCGACCCTTGTCACGCCCTCCATGGTTTTCAGACTTTCCAGGGATGCCCCCGTAGCCTCCGCAAAAGGCTCCCAGTCTGTTTTGTTCAGCATTACGATCTCCGTGGACTTCGCCGTCGGGAAAATCCGCAGCGTGCCGTCCGCGGCGATACAGCCCTCCTCGATATAGGAATCCATATATTTACTCAAATCCTCTTCGCTCAGATATTCGGAGAGATTCGCCAGCGCTCCCGCCTGCTCCACCTCATAAGCCGTATCCGCGTAGGAGGAGAAAACATCCGGCATAACGTCCGCTCCCACCTTCCCGTCGAGGGCGTTCCGCACCGCCGTCTCCAGATCGGAAACGGAGCCCTGACTGAAGCTCTGTACATAAATCCCCTTCTCCCGGCCCGCCGTCTCGTTAAATTCCTCCACCAGCGCGTCAAAGGCCGCCTGCTGGGAACCGTTATAATAATGCCATACCGTCAGGGATACCGGATCCCCCGGATCCAACAGGCTTTTACTGCCGCAGCCTGTCAGCGCGAAAGCCGCGGCGGAGACAAGGCCAATACTCCCCGCCAGCCTTTTTTCTATCTTTCTCATAAATCTTCCATCCCTCTTCTCTATAAATGTATAACAGTTTTTATTGTACCATACACTTTTGCTATTTACAATAATAAAGAATCCCGAAATAAACAGGGACGCGCTTCCCGAAGTCGGCAAATTCATGGTAAAATGATGACACAAAAAGACATTGCGTCAACTTGATTCCATGCGCGCTGAGGCGCGAGATCATGGCAAAATAGAATCAAAAACAGATTTCCCGTCACATTTTTCTCCGTTTTGCGACTGTACAGGTGAAGGGTATTTTCATACATAAGAAATATTTAAGGATGACGGGCTGTCTGCCGGTTACACCTGCCGACTACCCATTGGAAAAGAAAGGAGGCCGGGCCATGGACGATTATACCATCATAGAGCTCTATCATCTGCGGGACGAACAGGCCATAGCTGAAACCGACAAGAAATACGGCGCGCTCTGCCGCTCCATCGCCCTGCGGCTGCTGGGCGTCCGGGAGGACGCGGAGGAATGCGTCAACGATACCTGGCACGCCGCCTGGAATAAAATGCCCCCGGATCGGCCTCAGGTTCTGAGCGCCTTTCTGGGGCGTATCACCCGGAATCTCTCCGTCAGCCGCTGGCGGCGGGAACATGCCCTCAGGCGGTACAGCGGCCTGGAAACCCTGCTCTCCGAGCTGGAGGACTGCGTTCCCGCCCCCGGTACAATAGAAGAAAATCTGGAACGGCAGCAGCTGGCCCGGGCGATCAGCTGCTGGCTCGATAGCCTGGCCTCCGAAGACCGACGGCTCTTTATCCGGCGCTACTGGTTTGACGATCCGGTAAAAAGCTTGGCGGCGGAGCTGGGAGAAAGCGCGAATACCCTTTCCCAGCGACTGCTGCGACTGCGGAAAAGCCTGCGAACCTTTTTGGAATCGGAAGGAGTGGAGATATGAACGCAAAAGATATTTTTAACGGGATCACCGATATCCGGGACGACCTGATTATCGGGGCAAAGGACGCTCCCAAAGGAAAAAAACGCCTGTGGCGTAAGCCGTGGATGGGAGCTGTCGCGGCGGCGTTGGTCGTCGCCCTTCTCGGAAGCTTTTTCCTGCGTCCCGGAGGAATGCTGACCGTTTACGCCGTCTCCCAGGCCGAGTATCCTAAGATGTCCCCCTATCCCAGCGGCCTCCTTCAGCTCATCGAACCGGCCTTCGACGCCTGGTGGCAGGACGTAAGAGCCCAGCGAAGAGATCTGGGAGATACCTCCTCCCTGCAGACCTTCTTTGCCCGAAGCTCCCAGACCTTCCTGACCGGGGCGGAGGGAGAAAACCGGGTTTATTCCCCCCTGAACGTCTATATGGCCCTGGCCATGCTGGCCCAGCTTACGAACGGCGAAAGCCGAGAACAGATCCTGACCCTCCTGGGCAGCGACAACATGGACGCCCTGCGGCAGCAGGCGAGCGACGTCTGGAACTCGAACTACCGGGACGACGGGGCTGTGACCTCGATCCTGGCGAACTCCGTCTGGCTGAACAGGGACGTACCTTTTCGGCAGGACACGATGGAGCTTCTGTCCCGGGACTTTTACGCCTCCTCCTACCGCGGGGAGATGGGCTCCCGGCAATTTAACAAAGCCCTGCAGAGCTGGCTGAACCGGCAGACCGGAGGGCTTCTGAAGGAGCAGGCTGGAAGCATCGAGCTGGATCCTGACACCGTTCTGGCCCTGGCCTCCGCCGTTTCTTTTCAGGCCAAGTGGGGCAATGAATTTTCCAAGGGCAAGACCGCGCCCCAAGCCTTTCACACCCCCGCCGGAGAGATCGAGACGGACTTCATGAACCAGCGGGACGATCAGACCTACTACTGGGGGAACAAATTCTCCGCTATCGCGCAGCATTTCGAGCGATGCGGCTCCATGTGGTTCCTCCTGCCCGACGAGGGTGTAACGCCGGAGGAGCTTCTCTCCGACGAGGAGGCGGTGAGCTTCCTCTTTACCGCAGACAGGGACGCCTGGGAAAATCAGAAGTTCCTCTTTGTCAACAAGGCGATCCCCAAGTTTGACGTTTCCTCCCAGTTTGATCTGACGGAGGGCTTACAGGCGCTGGGAATCGCCGACATCTTCGACCCTGCGCTGTCCGATTTTACCCCTATGACAACGGACGCGGAAATACCCGTCGTCCTCTCTAAGACCAGCCACGCCGCAAGAGTCCTCATCGACGAGGAGGGCTGCACCGCCGTAGCCTTTACCGTTATCGCCGGAGCCGGCAGCGCGGCCCCTCCCGACGACGAGGTGGATTTTGTGCTGGATCGGCCCTTCCTCTTCTGCATTACCGGGGACAGCGGACTGCCGCTGTTTGTGGGGATTGTGAATGATCCGGGGTAAGAGTTGAGACATGGATATTTCGGAGGAAATTTAATTAATTTCCTGCTGAGATTTTGAGTAGTTCCGGACTGAGGGTTTGTCATGGTTCTTGTTGTATGTGGGTAAGATGGCGGTCGGCAGCTTCTTATGCTTATAACATTATTATACTCTTTTACATATTGGTGTGGACTTTGTATTTGAAGTATGATATACTATAACAAATATTCAAGAGGAAGGTGGTAATCATGTGACTGACATGAAGAAATACATAGATGACGATCTTTTATTGCGTTACGAGTTCTATAGTTATGGCCATGCTTTAGAGATACTTCACTCAGCCTTTCCGGAAGAATGGAGCGAATTGCAGGATTGTCTGCGTAAATTAAGACTTACCCTAGCCGATATTAAAAAAGCCGGAGGTAATGAATCGCCAATCCCTAAAAAGTTTGATGATGTCTTATATCCGCATGGATGGAGAGAAATCAGGATAAGCGGTGATTTGATTGTAAAAAAGTATCCAAGACAGACGGCTCAAAGAAGAGGACGTTTCTCTAATGAACCCTTTGATGTTGAAACGATTGAGGGTTATATTGACGGTCATAATATAGACTTCTTAAAAAATAGAGTTGCTTTCGATCTCGAGTGGAACAGCAAGGATCAAACCTTTGACCGGGATTTATTAGCAATGAGAACTTATTTTGATTGCGGCCTAATCGATGTGGGCGTTATTGTCACAAGAGCAGAATCTCTCAATGATATTTTTAAACAGGAACGAAATGACAGCGGTCAGCCACTGATGAATAAATACGGAGCAAGTACCACCTGGATGGGTAAGCTACGATATCGACTTGATTCCCGTCGCAATGGGGGATGTCCCATCCTTGCAATCGGAATAGGAAAGGAATGCGTTGAAGATGACCGATTTACTGAGTACAGTGCAAAACTTGAGAACTTTCACAAACGGTAAAAAATATAATACCATTTATGCAGATCCTCCATGGCAATTTCAAAACAGAACGGGAAAAGTTGCTCCAGAGCATAAACGTTTAACGCGATATGAAACCATGACCACACAAGATATTGAAGCATTGCCTATCTCAGAAATCGCCGGTGAAAAAGCGCATTTATACTTGTGGGTTCCAAACGCATTACTTCCGGATGGTTTGAAAGTAATGGATGCCTGGGGATTTGAGTATAAAGGAAATATTGTGTGGGAAAAAATACGAAAAGATGGTGAACCCGATGGCAGGGGAGTTGGGTTCTATTTTAGAAATGTAACCGAGCTTATTTTATTTGGCATCAAGAAAAAAAGTTCTCCTAACAGAACGCTTCCCCCTGCGCGCTCTCAGGTTAATATCGTCCGGACAATAAAACGGGAGCATAGTAGAAAACCGGATGAAATCATACCCATCATTGAAGCCTGCAGCCAAGGCCCGCGAATTGAACTATTCGCGAGGGGCGTTAGAGAAGGGTGGGATATGTGGGGCAATCAGGCAACTGCCGATTATGAACCAACCTGGGAAACCTATGCAAATCATACCGTAGCGCAATGAAAACATGTTTCATTGCGCTAAAAACATGATATGCTAAATCGTCAAAAACAGAGATAGTGAGCTTAACCGGCTTTTCTAAACTTGATAACCTGGTTCTTCTTCATTATACATCGCCGAATCCTCCGCCACCATAGACAGCTTCCTCGGCTCATCGGGATTATATGTCGGTTCCTCATAAAACCCGGCCGCTTTTCTCCTCATCTCACGATACACCACCTCCGCCAGCGCGCTCATAACCGCATGATATTTCGCCGTATCCTCCTGTTAAATTGGAAGCATACCTCCCTCTGGTCTCTGTCATACATCCACTGATTTTGAGCGTTATCTACATTCTGCCCCGTGTACTGATTTTTCAGTTCAAAGGCAAATACCGGAATACCGTTCACCACGAGCGCCATATCCACAGACTTTTTTGTATCTGCAGAATAATGCCACTGCCTGTAACATTCTACTTCGTTTTCCACATATAAAGTCTGCGCCGTATCGTTCAAGGCAGACTCCGGCTTAAAATAACAGACTTTAAAAGCAGTTCCCCTGTGCTTGAAGCCGTTCCGCAAAACGTGAAGCACTCCGTCCATGTCACAGGCATTATAGAACGCGAGACAGAATTTACGCACAGGGTCTGTGTCATTCTGTCTCGCGAAGACTGCCCACTCTCTCGGCTGAGTACGTTTGATAAAGGAAACCAGCTTGTCCGGATATACGCCCAGTTTCGGATCGTAAGTTCCGCTTCCTTTCGTATAGCCGCCTTTGTCTGATAGGAGGAAGGATTCTATATCGGATTCAAACTGTTTTTCGGTGGTGACGGTTATGTTCATGCTTCTTCCTCCATAAATTATCGCTACATGCAGCAACTTTTTCTCACTCTAATAATCTGCTGTCGCTAAATTCCCGTTCTATTTCCTCAATAATTGGCAAATTCTTTTCACTATAGCCTCGCATAATCCGTCCACAAGCCATGGACGGATTTAACAGTATATGAGCAACTCAACCTATGTACTCCGATAATTCCGAATAAGATTCTTTATTATCCCTTATCAGCCATCTCTTAAAAGCTGCAAATGGGGAACTATCTTTTAGCTCCTGATATAAAAGGCACTTCAAATCTTCTTTTTCTTCATCTTCTGCCTCCGCATACTCACGAACATACTCCTTAAATCTTGAAAGTTCCTTTCTTAATGTTCTTCTCAGCTTTCTTGCTTCCATTTCCTTTTGTGATGTCGATCCATAATAAACCGCCTCCAGCAGCTTCACTGTATTTTTCACCTCTGGCCTAAAATCTAATACATCAAAAACCAGCTTCTCATCGGTTCCAAAATATCCCGTTTTCCGAAAAGCAATCAACTCCTCCACATTTTCTTTAGTACAGTCAAGAATGGGATCAAACCTGTCCAGCTTTGTATTATTGCAATGTGCGCATGCCAAAAAGAGATTATTCCAATCGTACTTTAAATCCACATTACCACGATGTGGGATCAAATGCTCAACTTGATAAGAAGTACCCTCTTTATTTTCACAAATGTAACATTTTCCGTAAAATACTTCATTTAATGCCGCATTTACTTCCGGGGTATTATAAGACCCTTTTTTTTAATTTTGCGACTTTTAATGAGTCTATTGCTTTTCTGGATTTATCTGTTATCTTTCGTTCCACTTTTATCATAAACCACTTCCTTCTATTTCATCAAGAATCCCGGCTATTTCCGGTGATAAACCTTTGGGAGTATGCCGAAACTCACACCGAAGCCTCGCTCTCTCCGCGCGCTCTTCCTCTGTTAAATCCTGCTTTTCTTTTAAGTATTTGTATTTATTGACTTTTTCTTTTACGATATCCGAATACTCATCTGCGCCAAAATATCCTTCCGCCAGATCTTCCGAGGAATATGCGGATAAATCTTCTAACTCCACACAATTTTCCAGATCATATACTTTGGCATTCGAAAGAGAGTTTAAAATATAGGGTGAATGCGTCGCAACAACAAACTGCAGCCTGGGAAAAAACTCTGTTAAAAATGGCAGAATCTTCTTTTGCAGACCAATATGAAGGTGCGTTTCGATCTCATCAATTAATACAATCCCCTCTATGTCATATTTACTGATGTTATCCCCTAAAAGCCAGTTTTTATCCATTCTTAAAATCAAATCCGATACAATTTGAACGACAGAAGAATACCCGTCTGAAAGCGCCTCAAGACCAAAAGGGATTCTGCCTGATTCATATATCTTAAAATCATACTCTTTGTAGTCGTATTCCAGCGCAATCGTATCGTTATCCAGTAAAATCCTCAAGGCTCCTACAAACCGTTCAAACCATTCCTGAATCCTGTTTACGGTGGTCATATCCCCTTCATTTCTTGCGTAGGCTTGCTGTGTTTTTAAATGCACCATGTATTTGTGAAGGAGGTTTCCCGGTCCATAGCCGACCTCATAGACATCGTTTAACCGGATATCTTCGACTCCCTGTGCACGGACAATCTGAGTTTTTCTGTTCGCCGGGAAATAGGCTGTAATAAAATTTCCTTGAATATATAAAGACTCTATCTGTTCGCTTTCATGAAAGAATATTCTTACTCCGTCTGCATATTGTTTTATTTGTTGCAAAATACCCTCATTTTTTTCTCTACTTCATTTTTCTCAGCTTCTGTCGCAACCCTGTTTAACTCCTCTTTTACCTCTTGAAATTTAGGAATACATATCTCCATTAGGACTCTGAAATTTTCATTATTTATAGCTTGTAAATATTTTTTCATCGCTATAAGCAAAGAGGTTTTTCCGGAGCCGTTTTTACCGGTAATGATCAAATGTTGTCTTTGTTCCGGATTTAATGAGATCGTTATATTGGATAGATGCCTCAGTTTTTCAATGTTGATTTCTGTAATATAATGTTCCATTTTCTTCTCCTTATTGGAAGTTCAGTATAATTGCCTTGCTGCCGCCTATACCATGACTCGAAAAACAAACAGTTACAAGTATTCCTCTGCCTCTTCCACAGACAATCCATATTTTTTCACAAATCCTGCTTGTCTGCTTATCCAATCAGACAAATCATCCTCGCCTTTATCAATTTCTGCTTTGACCATATCAAGCAATACCAATCTGCCCGAATTCGTACACTTTGATATTTCCTCCCAATAAGTCGGAACTAAATCAAACGCATAATACTGTCTATACGGTGTCATAAATGAATCGGAGTCAATTAAAAACTTTTCTATCATTCCACACCTCCAAGACGTTGCGCCACCTCGGAAAATGTCTTTCGACTGGTATTAGTCAAACGATATGCTTCTGTATAAGTAGTCCTTCCCATATTTATACTTTCACACAATGCCCTTATAAAACATCCATCCAAGCGAG
>JAMPIG010000071.1 GCA_023662875.1 Roseburia sp.
CCAACTATCAGGATATAAAACGTGTTTTCAGCATCTGGGTCTGCATGAATATGCCGGAGAACAGTATGTCATATGTGCATTTGATAAAGGACGACATGCTTGGTTCTTATCCCTGCGAGTATGGCCTCGATCTGCTGAATATTGTTCTGATTGGCATAACAAATGTCCCGCCGGAGCAGGATGTCCCGTGCCCGAGGCAGGCCGGACAATGTCCGGAACATGAGGCGCGTAATTCGGAGTATGGCGAGCAATATGAGATGCACCGCCTGCTGAGTACGCTATTGTCAACGGAGCTGTCCGTGAAGGAGAAGTTAGGGATTCTGGAGAGCGAGTACCGTATTTCGACGGATGAAAAAATAAAGGGGGATATGGAGACTATGTGTAATTTGTCGCAGGGAATCAGAGAGAAGGGAAGACTTGAGGGGAGAGTCGAAGGTCGGACGGAGGAAAAAGAAAGAATTATCCATAAGCTGCATGGAAAAGGCTATGCTCTGGAGGTAATAGCGGATATCGTTGAGGAGAGCATTGCGGAAGTGACTGCGGTGATCGGGAAAGGCGGGCCGGTATCGCGTTTGTCTCAAAATAATTTGTGAAAAACATAAAAAACTATTGATTTTTTTGGAAGATTGGAATATAATATTTCTTGTGCTGTGAAAGAGCAATGATTGCACCGCTAGCTCAGTTGGTAGAGCACCTGACTCTTAATCAGGGTGTCCAGGGTTCGAGCCCCTGGCGGTGCACGGAAGTCTTGGGATTCGCGTTTATGCGGGTTCCGGGGCTTTTTTCTTTGCGCGGGAAGAGGGGGAGACGGGAAAAATCAGGGTGTCGGCGTGAACGGACGCTCGATGCCGGAGCTCGAGGCTAGACAAGGAAAGTGGCAGGTGATATAATAAAAAATAATCGAAAAGGCAGGTCAGCCCATGAAAGAGAGAATCTATGTCTGCCATACCTATTACCATGTATACGTCACCTTTTTAAAGGAACTCGCACTGCCCCAGGACAAAAGAGGGCAAGCCACGCTGGTTCTCAGCAGAATGTCCACTTATTTTGAAGATTTGAAAAGCCGGGTGGCGGGCACAGGACTTTTTGAGGAGATTATTGAATTCGATGAGAAGAGGGAGGACTTTTTCCCGGAGCTTGTAAAGCTGCGTCAGGCGGGGGGAGGCTTACTTGGAAATCTTCGGAACCGGATCCGTTTTACGAGATTGTTCGCAGAGCTGGAAGAGCCTTATATTCCGGTGGATTTTCGGAACTATGGGGATGTCTATGTGTATTGTGATTCCGACCCTATAGGTTATTATCTGAATCAGAAAAAAATTCCTTATCATGCCCTGGAGGATGGGCTGAATTGCCTGAAAAATATCGACGCCGCCCGTTATGACAACAGAGGACATTTCAAACTGAAGGTCTTCCTTTCCAGGAAATGCAACCTGATATTTGTGCAGAACGGCTACGGAAAGTATTGTATCGATATGGAGGTCAATGATATTTCGGCTATTAAGTATCCATGTCCGCAGTATATTGAACAGCCCCGGCAGGCGTTGTCAGACCGACTTACTCAGGAGGATAAGGAGCTCATCCTGCAGGCCTTTATCAGAGACAGGAAACAGCTGCAGGCTCAGATTGACGCCGGGAACGGCGTGGAAGATAAGATATTGATCCTGACGGATCCTTTGTGTACGCTGGATGTGAGAGAGCGAATTTTTCGGGACATCATTCATATGTATGAAAAGGAAGGGACTGTTTTTCTAAAGCCTCATCCCAGGGATGAGCTGGATTATCGTACTTTATTTGCCGGGTATCCGCAGTTTGACGCGACAGTGCCTATGGAGATGCTGAATTTTTTCCCCGGGCTGCGGTTCAAAAAGGTAGTGGCGGTGCTGACAGAGGTGAAAGCGATTCAATTCGCCGACGAGGTAGTGCGGCTTGGGGAAGACTTTATGGATGCTTATGAGGATCCTCTGATTCACAGGCAGAATGAACAGATATAAGTGGAGGAAAGAATTTGAATCCTAAATTAAAAGAAAAAACAATGGAATCGTTGTCGGCTGTCCTTCCGATCACAGGTATCGTGCTGTTGATCAGTATTTTCCTGGTTCCGGTGGATCTGGGAAGCGCCGTCATGTTTGTGGTCGGCGCGGTAATGCTGATCTTCGGGATGGGATTTTTCCAGCTGGGCGCGGAGATGTCGATGACGCCGATCGGGGAAGGTATCGGTGTGCAGATATCGAAGACGCGCAGGATTTTTATGGTGCTGGCGATCGGGTTTGTCATGGGCTCGATTATCACAATTTCCGAGCCGGATCTACAGGTTCTGGCGCAGCAAGTGCCGTCCGTGCCGAATCGGGTGCTGATCCTGACGGTGGCGGTTGGCGTGGGGCTGTTTCTGGCGCTGGCAATCGTTCGTATCAAGCTTCAGTGGGATCTTTCCAAAATGCTGATCGTTCTGTATATCCTTCTGATCTGCGGCTCTTTCCTTGTGCCGAAGGAGTTTCTGGCGGTAGCCTTTGATTCCGGCGGCGTTACGACGGGGCCGATGACGGTGCCCTTCATCATGGCGATGGGCGTAGGTCTTGCCTCGGTGCGAAATGACAGGAATTCTGCAAGCGACAGCTTTGGCCTGGTAGCCTTATCCAGCGTGGGGCCGATTCTGGCGGTATTGATTCTGGGATGCTTTTTCCGGCCTACAGAGGCGGTCTATTCGGCGGCGGAGGTAGCGGCGGTGGAGACGACCCGGGATGTGGTAAAGGTGTTCGGTCTGGGGCTTCCGGGGTACGGGCGGGAGGTTCTGGTCTCGTTGCTGCCTGTCGCGGCTGTGTTCGCGGTTTTTCAGCTGTTGACGCGCCGGTATAAGAAGCGGCAGATCAAGCGTATCAGCGTGGGTATTGTCTATACCTATGTGGGGTTGATTTTGTTTCTCTGCGGCGTAAATATCGGATTTGCGCCGATCGGTTCTCTCCTGGGGGAGAGGCTGGCGTCGCTGACGTATAAATGGGTGCTGGTTCCGATCGGGATGCTGATCGGTTATTATATCGTAAAGGCGGAGCCGGCGATCCAGGTGTTGAATCATCAGGTGGAGAGCGTGACGGGGGGCGCAATCTCGGTCAGGGCGATGAACCGATGCATGTCGATCGGCGTATCGGTCAGCGTCGGGATGGCGATGATGCGGGTTCTGACGGGGACGCCGATTCAGTGGATCGTGATTCCCGGCTACATAATTGCGCTTGTTATGTCGGCCTTTGTTCCGAAGATGTTTGTGGGTATCGCCTTCGACTCCGGCGGCGTGGCGAGCGGGCCGATGACCTCGACCTTCCTGCTGCCCTTAAGTATCGGGACATGCAGGGCTCTGGGCGGAAACCTGATGACGGATGCTTTTGGCGTGGTGGCGCTTGTGGCGCTGACACCTTTGATTGCGATTCAGATGATGGGTATTGTCTACAAGGTGAAGATGGATCGTCTGCAGAAGAAGGTACTGCAGAATGCAGCGCTCCTGGTAGACGGCGACGTGATTATAGATCTGGAGGTGGAGAATGGAGAATAAGCAGAAGCTTCCGGCATTTCAGCTGCTGATATTGATTACGACGCCGAAGCTGGCGGATCGGGCGGCGCGTATCTTCCGCAGAAACTCCCTTCCGGTTCAATATCGGTTGAACGCGGAGGGGACGGCGTCCAGTGAAATTATGGATATGCTGGGCCTGGGGAGTATCGACAAGTGTATTATGGTAAGCGCGGCACCGAAGCCATTGGGCGATCTGGTGTTGGGGAGACTGCGGACGGAGCTGCGGCTCGGCTCGGTAAACAGCGGCGTGGCGTTTACGGTTCCGATTACCGGGGCAAATAATCTGATTTTGCGGATGTTGACGCAGATTGCCGGGGAAGACGGGGCGGAGGACAAGGGAAAGGACGGAGACAGGATGGCGGGAACGAAGTATGCGCTGATCGGGGCGATCGTAAATATTGGCTTCAGCGGGGACGTTATGGATGCGGCAAGGTCGGCGGGAGCCAGCGGCGGGACGGTAATTCACAGCCGTTGGATCGGCAATGACGAGGTCAGCGCGCTCTGGGGGCTGAGCGTGCAGGATGAGAAGGAGATTGTGCTGATTCTGGCGGACAGCGATATCAAGGTACAGATTATGAGCGCAATCAGCGAGAAGTGCGGTATGCAGAGCGAGGCGAAGGGGATTGTGGTATCGCTGCCGATTGACGCGGTGATGGGGCTGTAGGAGGCGTTTCGAGCTTGATGGTCGTTGCCTGCGGCGGATATTGGTCCGGGCCAGGTGCTCTCTGTTTGCGGCGGACACTGGCTCAGGCTTGATGCCCTCCGCTTGCGGCGGGGCATTTGATGTATGCGGAGAGGAGCTGCGGGGACTGGGGTTCTTTGCGGCTCCTCTCAGGCGGGAAAGGATAATATGCGGATCTATTTAATGAGACATGGGGAGACGAATTGGAATCACGAGAGGCGGCTTCAGGGGCAGAGCGATATCCCGCTGAACGGGCGGGGAATCGAGCTGGCGGAAAAGACGGCGGAGGGTCTGAAGGATATCCCCTTCGACGCGGCGTTCAGCTCCCCGCTGAACCGCGCCCTGACGACGGCGAGGATTGTAGCCGAGGGGAGGGGGATTCCCGTGGTGACGGACGACCGATTGAAGGAGATCAATTTCGGCGCGGGGGAGGGGACTTACTTCGACCCGGCCAAGGCGGATCCCGGGCATCCCATGCATAATTTCTTCTGTCATCCGGAGCTTTTTACGCCGATGGAGGGCGGGGAAAGCATCGACCAGGTTCGGGCGAGGGCGGAGGAATTCCTGCGGGAAAGAGTCTTCCCGCTGGAGGGAAGCTGCGGGAATATTTTGATTGCCGCCCACGGAGCTATTATTCGGAGCCTGATCAACAGGCTTTCGGGGATTCCGGATCAGGATTTCTGGCGGATTGCACTGCCGAACTGCGCGGTATCGACGCTTTCGCTGGAGAACGGGGAGCTGAAGGTTTTGGAGCAGAGCAGGATTTATTATGATGAGCCGGTGAATGTGAGACCCTAAGTGTACACGGATGATAGGCGAGGTGACAAGTGTGACGGAAATATTTGATACACATGTGCATTACGATGACGAGGCCTTCGACGGCGACCTGGAGGAGCTGCTGGATTCCCTCGGGAAGGCAGGAATCGCGAAGGTGGTCAACGTGGGTTCCAGTCTGGCGTCCTGCGGGCGAACCATAGAGCTGATGAATCGCTACGATTGGATTTACGGCGCGATCGGGATTCATCCCAGCGAGACGGCGGAGCTGGACGAGGAGTCCTTCGCATGGATACGACAACAGTGTCAGTTAAAAAAATGCGTGGCGGTAGGTGAGATCGGCCTGGATTATTACTGGGACGAACCGTCCCGGGAGATTCAGAAGGACTGGTTTGCGCGCCAGCTTGGGATGGCGAGGGAATGCGGCAAGCCTGTGATCATCCATTCCCGGGAGGCGGCAAAGGATACGGCGGATCTTATGACGGCGGAGAAGGCAGGGGAGATCGGCGGCGTAGTCCACTGTTTTTCTTATACGAAGGAGACCGCCCGGATTTTCCTGAATATGGATTTTTATATCGGAATCGGCGGGGTTCTCACCTTCCGGAACGCGAAAAAGCTCCAGGAGGCGGCGGAATATATTCCCCTGGATCGCATTGTCTTAGAGACGGACTGTCCCTATCTGGCACCGGTTCCCTATCGCGGGAAGCGCAACAGCTCGCTGTATCTTCCCTATGTAGTTACAGCCCTGGCTCAGATTAAGGGCGTGGACGAGGAGACGATCCGGCGGGCGGCGTGGGAGAATGCTCACGCGTTGTATCGCCTTGGGACGGCGGAAGCGGCGGTCGGGGCAGAGGACGGCTGACATGACAGGAGCGGAGCCGGACACAGGAGAAAAAGCCTGCAGGCCGGAGATGAAGATAAGGAGGAGCGCATCATGCGGAAATTGATGAACGGGAAAAGTATCGATCTGGGCGTCTGTTATTACCCGGAGCATTGGGATCGGTCGCTCTGGGCGGAGGATCTGGATCGGATGCTGGCGGTGGGAATCGGTACGGTACGGATCGCCGAATTCGCCTGGAGCCTGATTGAGCCCAGGGAAGGGGAGTACACCTATGAGTTTTTTGACAGCTTCCTGGATCTTGCGGAGAAGAAGGGGATGCAGGTGATCTTTTGTACGCCGACAGCCACGCCGCCCGCCTGGCTGACGGAGAAGTACCCGGAGACGCTGAACGCAGACCGGGAGGGAAATCTTTATCGCCACGGAGCCAGAAGACATTATAATTACAATTCGCCCGTGTATCAGGAAAAGACCCGGAATATTGTGGAGAAATCCGCCTCGCATTACGGGAAGCATCCGGCGATCGTGGGATGGCAGCTGGATAACGAGTTCAACTGCGAGAACGACCGGTTCCATTCGGCCAGCGATACAGGGGCGTTCCGGTTGTTTCTGCGGAAAAAGTACGGAACGCTGGAGGAGCTGAACCGGGCCTGGGGGACGGTGTTCTGGAATCAGACCTATACGGATTGGAGCGAGGTTTATGTGCCGCAGAAGACGAATACAGGTTCAGTGAATCCTCACAGAATGCTGGATTATTTCCGATTTATTTCGGACAGCGTAAACCGTTACGCGAAGCTGCAGGCAGATATTATAAGGAAGTATAAAAAGCCGGAGGACTTTATTACGACAAACGGTATGTTCTCCAATATCGATTATCAGCGCATGGGCCGCGACAGTCTGGATGTGCTGACCTATGATTCCTATCCGGATTTCGCTTACGGATTGGACGGATACAACCCGCAGGATTCCATGAAAGACAGGTGGTGGAGCCGCAACCTGGCCGAGGTCAGGGCGGTATCTCGCAATTTTGGCATCATGGAGCAGCAGAGCGGCGCAAACGGCTGGGATACGGGAATGGAGGCACCCACGCCAAGACCCGGGCAGCTGACGCTCTGGACGATGCAGAGCATCGCTCACGGCGCGGATTATATCAGCTATTTCCGCTGGAGAACCTGTACCTTTGGGACGGAAATCTACTGGCATGGAATTCTGGATTACTCCGGTCGGGAGAACAGGAGGCTGCGGGAGGTCGCCCAGGTTCATGAAAAGCTGGGCAAGATACAGGAGATTGCCGGAACGCGGTATGCGGCGAAGGTGGGTATCCTGAAGGACTACGACAATATCTGGGATACCCAGCAGGACAGATGGCACAGCAGGGTGGACTCGGTCAGCCAGAACGCGCTTTTTACCGTTCTGCAGAGGACGCACACTCCCTTTGACTATCTCTATCTGGAGGACGATACCGCTGCGGAGACGCTGGGAAAGTATGAGGTATTGTTCTATCCCCATGCGAGTATTTTGACACCGGCGCGCGTGGCGGTTCTGGAGCAGTATGTGGCGGCGGGTGGGAAGCTTGTCATGGGCTGCAGGACGGGCTATAAGGATACCTGCGGCAGGTGTGTTACGGATTTCCTGCCCGGCCTGGCGGCCAGACTGACCGGTGTAGATATTCCGGAGTATTCCTTCGTCGCGCCGGACGAAAGCCCGGTTATGGCGGAATGGGACGGAAGCGTGTTTGAGGCGGCGGTGTTTAACGACCTGCTGACGGCAGCGGGAGAGCAGGCGGAGGTTCTGGGAACCTATTGCTCCAGCTACTATGCCGGGACGCCGGCCCTGATCCGAAACCGCTTCGGGAAAGGGGAGACCTATTATTTCGGCGGGGCCTTCGGGGAGGATGCCGTAAGGGTCTTTCTGGAAAAGCTGGGCGCGGCGGAGCCCTATCGGGAGCTTGTCCGGCTGCCCGAGAGCTGTGAACTGGCAGTGAGGGAGGCGGAGGACGGCAGAAGGTATCTGTTCGTGCTGAACTACCTGGCGGAGGCGGCGGAGATCCGGCTGACCCGGGGGATGCGGAATCTCCTGACCGGGGAAGAGGAGAGCGGAGCGGTTACGCTGGAGAAGTACGGCGTTGGAATTTACAGATTGTGAGAAGAGGTAGAATGCCCGCCGACGGCGGGCATTCTACTATATGGGGGATCTGCCGGAGCGGGCGGTTTCTTTTCCGAAGGAGGCAGCCTGCCTGAACAGGTCGGTTACGCGTCAAAAGGAGGAGACTTACTCCGGCGGCCGGTTAATCTATCAAAGAAGAAATTTCCCACGCGCTACGGCTGCTCCTCCGAGAGGGCATAGGTCTCCGCGAAAATCTTCTGCTTAACAATGTAGATATCGCCCGGATCCTCCGCCCTGCAGATCAGCCAATCCCCAGGAAGACCCAGCAGATAGCTGTCGCTCCAGGGGACAAATACCTTGGTGCGCCGGGTGAGCTGCCGCGCGTGGACAAGGGAGCCGTCTCTGGAGACACAGCAGCGGGCGTAATCCTTCAGACTCTTCCACTCCCCGGCCACCGCATCCAGATCGTCTGCGCTGACAGCCTCGTGTACCGTGGGAGCGTATTCTCCCCGGAACTGGTACGGCGTATCTATCGGATCGTTGTGGGCGCGGAAGAAAGCCTCGTCGTTTTTATAAACCTCCGCCTCAGCCCCGATCATCAGATAGGTATCCTCCCGGACGGTAAGGGGGAGATCCCCCTCCAGCATCCGAACCGTTACCCTTGTGCCGACGGGATAAAGCTCCGCGGCCCGGACGTAGCCTAAGAGCAGGCGCTTCTTTTGATAAAGCGGTTCACCGGACAGATCAGGGACGTCCGTCGACCCCGCGTAGATAAAATCCTGGGTCTGGAAATAAAGGGTCATCCTTGCGTTCAGGAGGCGGCGAACCGTTTGACCAAGAGGCACGGTGACAACGGAGGCAGTCTCTTCCGGGAGAGAGCCTGTTTCCCGGGGACGCTCGTCCCGGCGGGCTTCCGCTTCCCTCAGGAGATCTTCCCGTAAAAATCCGCCGGCCTTTCGGATATGTCCTCCGCCGGATCCCAGATCCTTCGTCAGGAAGGCCGCCAGCTCATCCGCCCGTGTCTCCCGGACGCAGCAGCGGACGGAGAGCTTTGCCCCGTCCTCCAGGATACAGTAGACCGCGCAGGCGTCCACAGAATCCACCTCGATCAGCATATCGCTGATAATCCCAAGAATATTCGGATCGCAGCGTTCCGCCTCGACGATGGCGTAGCGGTATTCCCCATGATAATCATAGTTAGTCAGCGCCCGGGCGGCGATCCGCAGCTCCTCCAGGGAAAGGTTGGAATTCTGGAAGAGGAACAGGGCGCTTTTGTTGCACTTGAATTCCAGCGTGTCCCGAAGATCCTTGTCCTTGGGATGGCGCAGCTCCTGCAGCTTTCCGGTATCCATGAACAGGCCGTAATACAGGGCGGTAGCCAGCTCTTCGTCCTGCCCCGGGTCAAAACCGGCGGCGCAGAGCATGTCCCAGACTACTACGGCGCAGGCTCCATAGCTGTCGCGAACCTCCCGCAGGGCAGGAAGCAGCTCGGGGCGGGCCTTATGATGATCGATCACCGCTACCGTCTTCGCGGGAAACTGCCGGACATTTTTTTCACCGTACTGGCAGTCCACCGTCAGCAGCAGGTCGGGCGTGTCGTCCAACTCTGACACATACTCCACTGGAATATGCAGCGTCTCCACCATCAAAACCAGATTGCTTTTTTGAATTGGATTCGGGCCGCTGTAGATCAGGCGGGCGTCCCTTCCCTGAGAGCGAAGATACGCCAGAACGCCGTAGCCGCTGGCGATAGCGTCCGCGTCAGGGTTGTCGTGACATTGAATAACGATCCGGTCAAACTGCAATAATTCCTCTATTCTCATAATCGCCCGTCCTTACTGATAGAATTCTGCGAATGCAGAATCATTGTACCATGAGCGCCGCAAACCGTCAATCGCGGCGCTGGTCGGATATCCGAGAACCTTATAGTTTTCTGAAGTTTTTTTAATTATCTGGAAAGTGTGATGACTTTTGAACTGACAGATGATATATTCTTTAAAAAGGCAGGGGTTTCCTGACTCATGACAGTAGAATTCTTAATTCTATTGTTGATTGTACCGGAGCTTGGCCTGGTAACAGGACAGGAGACCGGAAGCTTCAATTAAGGGATGTGCGGCTGTGCGCTGCCGGCAGAAAGTTCGCCGCTTTATGGAAAAACAGCGCAGGAATGAGGGGAAATGACGAAAGCGACAGGGACGGATATTGTGGGAAGTAAGATTGACGGACAAGGCGAGAACAACATGCAGGGCGAAAACAACGAACAAGGCAAGATCAGCGGAAGAAACGAGGTTGACGGGAAAACAGAGGTCGGCGGAAAAAGCGAAATCGGCGGGAAAACCGGATCCGGAAAGGGTAGGATAGCAGGATTCTGGCAGCGGCATCCGCTCACGTCGGCGGTAATCTTAAGCATCCTGTTGGGAATCCTGGGTGTGACATTCTTCTGGGTGGGAAATTCGGGCGGAAGCGGAGGATCGAGAGCAGTCGTTTATCTGGCGGGCATCCTTTTTGTGGGTAGTCTGATAAGTCTTTTCTTTGTGCTTCCGCTGGTTTTAACCGCTGTGGAAATTTCCCTGGCGATAGGGGACTGTAAAAAATGGACGGCTGACAGGGAGGAGCGCTACCGGCGGGGCAGAACTTACGACGTGGTTTTGATTCCGCTGGGAATCATTTATAACGCGCTTTATCTGTCTCTGGACGGCGTGGCGTTTGTGGCGGATTGGGGTCAGAGGCTGAGTAATCGTCAAGTGCATACCCCGATTGAGACGCAGTCAGTCCCCACAATTCTGGTTCTGGCGCTGACGGGTTATCTGGGATACCTGACGGTGAATTATCTCGTAAAGCCGGGGAAGACGCCGCCGCTTGTCCCGGTGCTTGGGATGGCGGCGATGTACCTGGGAACCGCGGAGTGTATCCTTTGGGGAATTCAGGTATATTCGCCGAACATTTATCTCCTGCTGCTGCCGTTTAACTGCGTGATTATTACGGCTCGGACCGTGTGCCATAAGGTGCGGGAATGGCGTCGGTTTATCGGAGCGCCGCCGGAGACGGGCGCTTTTCTGAAAGGCTGTAATAAGCTGCTGCAGCGGTCGGAGCGCTGGCCCCTCGCAGCCTTTCTGCTGATGTGGCCGCTGCTGGGCATTTTGATCGTTATCCTGGTCTTATTCGGACAGAGGCCGGACGCGGTTATCCGGGCGTTCACGGAGACGGCGGACTGGAATCTTTCCCAGCGGATTGCGCCGCAGAATGTGATGTATGACGAGCATTATCTCTGTACGGTGGCGGCGGGAGGGCATAAGAGAGTCGTAAAGCCCCTGCGGCTGGGAGTCCGGCACGGGCATCAGGTCATTGTGAACCGACAGCTTTGCGTGGCGAACGCGTTCGAGCAGATTCTGGAGGAAAGGACGCCCGGGTTTCACAGGGTAGTGCGGCGTTTTTATGACACTTACGGATTCCCTGTAGCGCGGCTGATCCGCTCGCAGTATGCGGCGGATCTGGTTTATTTTCTGATGAAGCCGCTGGAGTGGTGTTTTTTGGCGGTATTATACCTGACGGATGTCGATCCGGAGAGCCGGATTGCGCTGCAGTATACCGGGAAAAGCCTGGGAGATTTTCAAAAAGCAGGCAGCTTCCGCAGAAGCAGCAGGTAGCTGACGACCAGGATTATATCCGCCCCGGCCCAGGCGGCGGGCTCCGCAAAGAAGATGCCGATCTCTCCGAGGGCAAGAGGGAGCAGCAGGACGGTGGAGGTTCGCATGATAAATTCCGCGATCCCGGACAGCATGGGAAGCAGCGTGTTTCCCATCCCCTGGATCGACGAGCGGACTACATGCAAAAGATACAGGACGGGGAGACAGACGCTCATCACCGAGAGGTAAAAGTAGGCAACCTGCAGGGTCTGGGCGGCTTCCTCGGGAGAACCGGAGATAAAGCAGCCAAGAATCGACTTTCCGAACAGAAGCATGGCCGCGGCAATCCCTACGGACGTCGCCATGGCTATAATAAGGGCGGAACGCACGCCCTGACGGATGCGGCGGTACTTGCCCGCTCCCATATTCTGGCCTGCATAGGTGACCATGGAGTAACCGTAGGAGGTGGCGGCGATTTCCAGCAGGCCGTAGAGCTTGTTGGCCGCCGTGAACCCGGCGATAAAGATGACGCCCACACGGTTGACGACAAACTGCACGATCATGCCGCCGACAGCGATAATACAGTTTTGGAAGGCCATAGGCGCTCCAAGCCCCAGAAGCTGCAGCGCCAGCGCTCCCTCCGGGCGGAAATCGTCGGGAGAAAACCGCATGATATCGATCTGTCGGATATGGTACAGGCAGTAGAGGCTGGAGACGAGCTGGGCCAGCAGCGTAGCGGCTGCCGCTCCGGCGATGCCCCAGTGAAGGGTGAGGACAAAAAACAGATCCAGCGCAATATTGAGCAGGGAAGCCGCGATCATGGCGTAGAGGGGCGTCTGGCCGTCCCCGAGGGAGCGGAGGACGCAGGCCAGGAGGTTATAGGCCATGACGATCGGGATCCCGAAGAACATGATGCGCAGGTACAGCAGGGTATTTCCCAGTATGGCCTCCGGGGTCTGCAGAAGGAGCAGAACCGGGCGGGCGATCAGCTGACCGGCGGCCAGCAGCCCCACGCTCCAGAGTAGGGCCAGGACAGAGGAATTACCGATGACCGTCCGCAGGCGGTCGTATTTTTTTGCGCCGAATTCCTGGGCCATCAGGATGCCGAAGCCCTGGGTAAGGCCCTGAATGATTCCCAGCATCATCCAGTTGAGCCAGTCGGCGGCCCCCAGGGCCGCGAGGGCTCCTACCCCCAGGTATTTTCCGACTACCGCAGTATCCACAATCGTATAGAGCTGCTGGAAAACGTTTCCCATCATCAGGGGCAGGGCAAAGGTTAATATCAGTTTCGAGGGTTTTCCCTCGGTCATGCTTTTTACATGGGCGGCCATAGTGTTCCTCTTTTCTTGGTTTGTTGTCGAGGTCAGCGGCTGGCTGTCGGGCGGCAGCCGCTTCCCGCCGTGGTGGTAGCAGCTTTTTGTCCGGGGTGGCAGCGGCTTTCCACTGAGGTGGCAGCAGCTTTCCGCCGGAGCGGATAATCCGCGCTTCGTCGAAGCCTTCGCGGGATTTTCGACAGCAATATCAGCATAGCATAAAGAGAGAAAAAAGAACAGAGATTTTCGGGAAGAGATTGACGAAGCTTCGATTTATCCGTTATAATTAGATTTTGGGTAGGATTGCCCGAAATGTGCTTGTGAAGCAGATGCAGGGGATTGGTTAAAACGGTTTCCGGGCTGCGCGGCGCAGAAAAAAACTTCCAATGCCAGATCAGCCGGTCTGACATCGAAAGGCAAATATTGAATTGATGCCAAAGAAGGGTATTTACCCACCTTCTTATGAAGCGGCAAAGGAGAATAAAGATGAAAACAGCGGCGGAACTACAGACATTATTACGGCAGATCGACCACAGGGGTTATCCGGCCTATAAAGATACGAGGGGGAAATACCAGTTCCAGCAGTATGTCCTGTCCATCGATCATGTGCAGGGCGACCCTTTTGCGGCACCCTCCAAGGTAAGCATCCACATATCGGGCAAAGTGGCAGGCTTTGAGAAGGGCTGCTATGAGAGCCGGGTCAGGAAGATTGCTTTTCAGGATTATCTGCTGCGGCGCATGGCGGCGAAGATAAAGGAATATTCTTTTAAGGCGAAGGGCTCCGGAAAGAGCGGTCTGCTGGGGATCAGCCAGCCCGGCCAGGAAATCCTGGAGAGAAGCGCCTGTACGGTGGATACGGCGACAGGTGACATTCATGTCAGGATGGAGGTGGGCTTCCCGGCCAACGGGAGAACCATCAACGCCGGGGAATTGATTAAGATATTGTTCGATTTCCTTCCGGCCTGTGTCCGGCAGACGCTGCTGGCGGCGTCCTGTCCCGCGGAGAGTCTGCGGAGGGTGCTGTTCCTGGCGGACGATCAACAGTATATCCGGGAGGAGCTGAAGGCAAGGGGGCTTGTGGCCTTTGTGGCGGACGGCTCTGTCCTGCCCAGAAAATCGGGGATCTCCCCGCTCCCCATGAAGGAGGCGGTGGTGTTTGAGACGCCCGCTTCTATGGCGGTAACGCTGAAGCTGCCCCACCGGGGAGAACTGAAGGGGATGGGGATTCAGAAGGGTGTGACGTTGATTGTAGGCGGCGGTTATCACGGAAAGTCTACGCTGCTGGAGGCCCTGGAGCTGGGAATTTACAACCACATCAGCGGCGACGGGAGAGAGTATGTGATCACGGACGATTCCGCAGTCAAGCTGCGGGCGGAGGACGGAAGAAGCATCCAGAAGACGGATATTTCCATGTTTATCCGCAATCTGCCCAACGGCAGGGATACGGCGGCCTTCTTTACGGAGGACGCCAGCGGCAGTACCTCGCAGGCGGCCAATACGGTGGAAGCTATGGAGGCGGGAGCAGGAGTCTTCCTGATCGACGAGGATACCAGCGCCACGAATTTCATGATTCGGGACGAATTAATGCAGCGGGTCGTCAGCCGGGATGTGGAGCCGATTATACCCTTTATCGACCGGGTTCGGGAGCTATATGAGGAGTATGGGATATCGACGATTCTGGTAGCGGGAAGCTGCGGCTCTTATTTCCACAAGGCGGACTGCGTTCTGCAGATGAACCGGTATCGTCCGATGGAGATTACGGCGCTGGCGAAAAAGGAAGCGGAGAGCTTCCCCTATACGCTGGGAGACGCCCCCCGGGCGGAAAGACCGGATTTCCGGCGGGTGGTAAAGAAGGACGCGGCCTTTGCTTCCGACGACCGCATCAAGATGCGCACCGACGGCACGGACGGCTTTTCCATCAACCGGGAGGAAGTAGATCTGCGGTATGTGGAGCAGCTGGTAGATCACGAGCAACTGACAGCACTGTCATATATGATAAAGTACATGAAGCTGCACAGCTTCGACGGGAAAAAGACCATGCTGGACGCGGTGGAGGAGCTTTACGTTAAAATCGAGGGAAAGAGCTTCGAGGCGTTCTGCGGCGGCCGCTCCGGCGAGGGGGAGGGAATCCCCGGAAACCTTGCCATGCCCCGCCGACAGGAGCTGTTCGCAGCGCTGAACCGCTGCCGGAAGCTGATTGGAATTGTGTAGGCAGCCGGGGCGGAAGGCGAAACGCTCGGAGAAGGAACCGCTGCCGGAAGCGGATTGGGTTTGCATAGGAAAGGGGATACATAGATGAAGGTAGGAGATATGGATCAGCAGGAAAAAGTGAATTATATGCTTAATGAGCCGATTCCCCATCTGGTGTGCCAGATGGCGGTACCTACGATCATCAGTATGCTGGTGACCTCCTTCTACAATATGGCGGATACCTTCTTTGTAGGTAAGATCAATACCCAGGCCACGGCGGCGGTAGGCGTAGTGTTCTCCGTGATGGCGTTGATTCAGGCCTGCGGATTTTTCTTCGGTCATGGCTCGGGGAATTTTATTTCCAGAAAACTGGGAGCCGGGGACTTCGACGAGGCGGAGAAGATGGCATCAGCAGGCTTCTTTACGGCCTTTTTTACAGGGATTGTGCTGGGAGCCCTGGGGTTGATTTTCCTGACGCCGCTGGCGCAGGCGCTGGGCTCTACGCCGACGATCCTCCCGTATACGAAGGATTACCTGCGCATCATTCTGGTGGGGTGCCCCTTTATGATGAGCTCCTTTGTGCTGAACAACCAGCTTCGCTTCCAGGGGAGCGCCGCTTACGCCATGGTGGGAATCGTGACGGGGGCGGTGCTGAACATCGCACTGGATCCGCTGCTGATCTTTACCTGCGGCCTGGGGGTGGCCGGGGCCGCGCTGGCTACGGTGATCAGCCAGGTCGTCAGCTTCTGCCTGCTGTTCCTGATGAGTCGAAAGGGAGGCAATATCCAGGTTCGGCTGAAAAATTTTAAGCCCTCCGCCTATCTGTACCGGGAGATTTTTAAGGGAGGTATTCCCTCCCTTTGCAGACAGGGACTGGCCAGCGTGGCGCAGATCTGCCTGAACCGGGCGGCGGGAATCTATGGCGGAGAGCTGGGCGACGCGGCCATTGCGGCTATGTCGATCGTAAGCAGAATCACCATGTTCGCCAATTCCGCGCTGATCGGCTTCGGACAGGGCTTCCAGCCGGTCTGCGGTATGAATTACGGAGCAAAACGTTACAACAGAGTCCGGGAGGCATTTACCTTCTGTGTAAAATACGCGGCGCTTTTCCTGGTTGTAATTTCTCTGGCGGGGATTGCCTTTGCCGAGCCGCTGGTCACGCTGTTCCGTCGGGAGGATCCGGACGTTATCCAGATCGGTACATTGGCGCTGCGGCTGCAATGGATCGTATTTCCGCTGAACGCCTGGATTGTCATGTGCAATATGATGCTGCAGTCCATCGGAAAAGCTTTTAGGGCGTCCGTCGTAGCGGCGGCGAGGCAGGGGATTTTCTTTATCCCTCTGATCTGGATTCTGCCGGCTTTCTTCGGACTTTTGGGCGTGCAGATGTGTCAGACCTGGTCGGATATCTGTACCATGTTGATCTCCGTGCCGCTGGGGGTCGGCGTGCTGCGGGAGATGAAGCAGGCGGAAAAGGAATAAAAAGAGAAGGAAGGCGATTACTTTGGCGATAAGGGAGAAAGGATTTCTGTACGAAACACATATGCATACCTCGGAGGGCAGCGCCTGCGGGGCGTGTCCCGGGGCGGAGATGGCCCGGGCCTACGCGGAGGCCGGGTACGCGGGCATTATTATAACCGATCACTTTTTCTACGGCAATACGGCGGTGGATCGCTCCCTGCCCTGGAAGGAATGGGTGGAGCAATACTGCCTTGGATATGAAAATGCGAAGGAAGAGGGGGAAAAGCTGGGACTGCAGGTCTTCTTCGGCTGGGAATCCTGCTACAGCGGAACCGAGTTCCTGATATACGGCCTGGATAAGGACTGGCTTCTGCGGCACCCGGAGATCCGGGACGCGACCGTGGAGGAGCAGCAGCGGCTGGTACATGCGGACGGCGGAATCGTGGTACAGGCCCATCCCTATCGGGAAGCCTCCTACATCAGCGAGATCCGGCTCTTCCCGCAATATATCGACGGCGTAGAGGGAATCAACGCCTCCCATTCCAGCCTTGTTAAAAAAGTAAGACATCCGGAATATAACGACCGGGCTATAGCCTATGCGAAAAAATACGACCTGCCGCTGACCGCAGGTTCCGACCAGCACAGCACCGAGATGCTCTGGGGCGGGATGCTCTTTCCCCGCAGGCTGCGGGATATCCATGATTTTGCCCAGGCTGTACTCAGCCGGGAAGCACTGCGGCTTTTGGACGGGACAGAAGCCTGAAATTTTACAGCTCCGCGTAAAAGGTATTGACAAAATTGACACAGAAAATGCAACATTTCTTGATTCCTTTCGTTTATATATTAGAACGGCTTTGAAAAACAGTTGCTCGGAGAAAGGAGTCTTCACTATGAAAAAAACGCTCATTATTCCGTTGATATGCGTACTATTAGTAGTCGCTGTTGTAATTGGATTTGCTGTTTTGGGAGGCAAAAAACCATATAAGGATTTCGATTCCACTCAAATAGTGTCTGCCACGGTTCACTTAGTACCGCCAGACAAAACGCTCCAAATTGTAGAAATTGAGGAGCTTGTAACTTACCTCAAAGATGTAGTTATCTACAATAAGGACAATTCTTATACAGAGTATGATGGACAGGGTGTTACTTTTACACTGACTATGACAGACGGGACACAAATAAGCATTATGGCGTATAATCCATTTCTTGTGATTGATGGTGTTGGTTATAGGACAAAATACGAACCTTGTGAAGTGCTCAATGGCTATGCGAACAGATTGCTGGATGCGGAGGATGCCGTGGTTATATTGGAAAAGCCGCCTGCATTGGATGTGACCAGTGACAATACATGCATCGACACATTATTGGGCAGTTACTCATGGCAATGTAAGAACAATGATGGGACTTTCACAAGCATGGAAGCTGGCAGCGCACATCCGTTGGACTGCGCGGATTTGCTGCTTCCATTTGAGACAACGGAAACAAATGCGTCTCTTCGCTTTACCGAAGAACCGGATACAATTCTGAGTGCTCGCTGCTGGAGTGATGAGCACTGGTCTGACCTTGCCGCAGACAGCGAAGCTGTATCCGTAACTGGGAACGAAATAGAGCTTAAGGCGGGCGGATATATTTATGAAGTCACTGCTGAATGGAATACTGAAAAAAGCGGTTATGGCGGCATAGCTCACTATTGTTTCTATATACGAGTTTTGGAATAGGAAAAAGGGAGATTTTCTATTATAGTACGCCGTCGAGCCAGTCTGTACCGGTATGACGGGAATCTGTGCCTTGCCATGGCGAACGGAGAGCCGGTCTCCTTTGTACAGCGCAGCGATGTGGCAGATTTGATAGAAGCGGTGCATGGGATTGCGCTGAATGATTAAAGGATGAAATCCTATCTTTTTAGAGAGTCAATTTCCGCCTGAAGCTTGGCGATGATGGAGTTATTCTGTCTGACCGTAGCCTCCAGGCTGGCGATAATAGAATTTTGTTCCGAAATCTGTTCCGCCTGTTCTTCAATGTAGTGCTGGACGGAGCGTTGCCTGCGGTAATAGTCGTCCCTGGCTTCGCACTGCTGGCGAATCCTCTCTTCCTGAGTGAGCTGATAGATTGTATTTGCAGCTTCCTGAATATACTCGTTTGTCTGTGCATACATCTTGATTTCCTCCCATGCGGTCGCTTTGAAGAGGGCAGCCCATTTGTTGGTATGGTGCAGTCGGTCTTTCTCCGTAGCCAACTCCATGTGAGTTAAGTCTAACACAGAAAGACGCAGTTTGTCACTATAAACCGTATGATTTTTTA
>JAMPIG010000072.1 GCA_023662875.1 Roseburia sp.
TCTCTCCGGAATCTTATGATTTCTCCCTGATCATACTGAAGCCCTAACAGATTGTTGGTTTCTTTCTGAAACAGCTCTTCCCTCTCGGACTGCAGATCCATGGCAGGAGCAGAGCTCCCCCCATTGCCTGTCTGTCCCGGAACTGCCGGCTGCCCTATGGAAGCTGACTGCCCGCCGGAACCCTTGTCATTTCCGGCAGCCTCTTCTCCCGTTTTCCCTCCGCAGCCCGCCGTCCACAGGCACCCAAACGCCAATATAACGCAGACTATTTTGCTGATATTCAAGTGTTTTTTCATAACAAAACCCCTCCAGCATTCGTATTTTATTATAGCCCTTGGATAATAAAATCCGCACTTTGATTTTATTATAGCTTTTGGATAATAAAATCCGCACTTTGATTTTATTATAGCTTTTGGATAATAAAATCCGCACTTTGATTTTATTATATAGGGACTTTCCTGAGAAGGCAATAGCTTTTCGCCTCAGCTCACCTGACAGGCGAATTCAGCCCGTCCGCTCAGCCATTCAGGCGCCCGCAGAGCTCCAGATAACAGGCCTCTATCTCTTTCTTCATCCCGGCGACATCGGCGGAATCTCCGTATTGCTCATGGGCCGCCCGGGACAGCTCGGCAATCCGGCGGTGCAGAGGATTCTCCTCCTCATAAAGCGGACACTTTATGTTAAAGTCAATGCTGTAGGAACGGCCGCTGAAGGAGAGCCTCATATATTCCTGCACCACCCCGGTATTGAGAATCCCGCAAAGATAATAGGCTTCCTCCTCCGTGATATACCTCCCCTTCTTATCCATACTGATTATCGGCGCATGTTTTGCGCAGACCGGCATCTTCCGCTCTCCCCAGGGCGTCAGCACCGGGGAAACCACCGCCGCTGCCAGCTTCGTATTATCCCGGAAGGTCACCGCGTAATCGCCGTAGGTATATTCTCCCACCTTGGAGAGCGCATAAAACGCGTCTCCCCTGGCAATCGCCCGGCTCCGCTTGGACTGCTTCTCAATCAGCGTCCGGTTCGCCGCGAGGTAACCGGCCAGATACTCCGACTGCGCCGCCAGCTCCGCCTCCAATAAGCACTTTGTCTCCCCTCTTCGATAGGGAAAAATACAGCAATTCTGATTTTCTGCGAAACCAAATTCCCGGATACAGGGACTTTTCACCACCGGATAGATAAATTCCGTCTCCAGCTCAAGCTCCCCCTGCCCCGCCGCCTTGTACACAGCCCCCGTGAACTCCGCGTTCCGAAAGCGATATCTCTTCTCATTCCCGCAGGACCGCGTCGGTTCCAGGAAATAGACCTCCGCGGGCGTAAACTCTACCCCGCTTCTGGCCTTATAGGCAAAATCCCCGATAATCCGGCCGTAAAGCTCTATCCGGGAAGCTTCTTCGTCCCGCACCATGGTAAAGCCCGTCCGATTCTCGTCCAGCTGATAGGCTCTCCCGCCGCCGATCGCAAAGCAATCTTCCACCTCCCGATAGGAATTATAGGAATTGATCCTCCGGATATCCAGATTCCGCTTTTTCTCCGGAAAGTACATAGGAACTCCCTCTCTCCGGTAATCCACCCGCCGCCTCCGGTAATAGTAGGTCAGGAATTTCTCCGTCGTAAAGATAAAGGGATTCCCCGCGCCGCTCCAGTCGTCCGCCCGCTGCAGATACAGACGTTCCCTCTTTTCCGGATCCGTATAAAAATTCCGAAATCCGGCGTAGGAATCCTGGGTCATCAGCGTTTTAGGCATCAAAAAAGCCAGCACGCCCTCCGGCCGCAGCCAGGCGGAGGCGGTTACGTTGGAAATCAGCGCGCAGATATTCAGGCTGATCGCTCCCATATAGGTCTGCCCCGAGAACAGATGACGGCTCACGCAAAGACTCTTGATCTTCTCCGCGTACATCTGCGGCAGAAACTCCCACTTTACCCAGGGCGGATTCCCCACGATAATATCCATATCCCTTATCCTGGCCACCAGCATATAGTTGGATACGATTCGCATCCAGATCCCGTCCCACCGCTTCTCATGCAGCTCCGTCAGCCGCCGGGACAATCGGCGGATGCTTTCCAGAAGCTCTTCCCTCCGCTCCTCCTCCGCCAGGTTCGCCACAAATTTTTCATACACGGCGTCCGCATTCTCCGTCTTCACCAGCCGCTGGATCACGTTCATCTTTTCCAGGAAATCCCTGCGCTCCACAAAGCTGCGGGGCAGCGCCACATCAATCCTCCCCCGCTTTGTACTGACTGCGCAGGAATAGCAGTCCACGCCGCCCAGCTGTATTCTTGCCGGAATATTGGCGGAGTCCCCCAGATAGACCGGTATCTCGACCGTCTCGTCGCCCAGCAGGGGAGAGATCGCCAGCATATAGCTGACCCGGGCGGTAAGGACGGACAGCGGATTGATATCCACCCCGCTTACCCGTTCCAGAATTTCGGCCAGAATCCGCGCCTTCTCCTCCTTCGACGCGCTGAAAATATCCCTGTCTCCTATCACATGCTTTATCAGGGAAGCCACAAAAATACCGCTGCCGCAGCAGGGGTCGATCGCCCGCCAGGGAAGATCGCCGACCATCTCCACACTGTTGTCAATCACATAATCCGCCAGCCAGGACGGGGTAAAATACTCTCCCAGACTGTGCCGCACCTCATTCGGCATAATCTCCATATAGAGATCCTTAAAAATATCGATCGCCGCATATCCGCGGGTAAAAGCGCTGTAGGAATAACGATCCAGCGCCAGGATCACCCGCCGGATACAGTCCGCTTCCTCCTCCGTCCACTGTTCCCCGGAAGCGTACCAGGAAAAGAAATCTCCCTCCAGGAGATTACGGATCCCGCCGATGGCATAGGAATAACCGTCCTCCAGATGATCCATAAAGTCCCTCAGCTGCCCGGAGGTTACCTGGGTCAGATCCGAAAAGTAGATCACGTCCCCCTCTTCCTCCGTCGTCAGGCGGGCGATCACCCGACAGGCAATCAGCTTTACAATAATAGCATAGGTAGTCTGCAATACGAACAGCGCCTTATAATCCGTCTCCACATCCTCGATCCGCTGCCCGAAAATCTCTCCCAGCGCCTTTTTCCTCTTTCCGATATCCTGATTCTGTCCGTTATCGTTCTCAGAGAGATGAAACAGCTCCTGCCATTCCTCAAACAGCATCCTGGTCTTTTCCGTCATATGATTCGTCACAATCCCGAAAAGACACTTAGCCAGCTCCAGCGTAATCCCGCCCTTTGCGCTCAGCTTGAAATCCTGTACGATATTTCGGGGAACAAATTTCTTATTCTCCACATTCACAAGGCACCTGACCAGCTTATCCAGATCCTCCGTCTCCATTTTCTTGAAGGGAGTATGATGAACCCGATTTTCCAGATAATAAAAATACCGTATCTTCTGCCCGTCCGTCAGGATCGCATTGTATTCCGTACCGGTTTCCCTCTCCAGCTGAAGCAGATAGGTTTCCACCTGTTCGGTCGCCTTTTCCTGATCACGGACGCCGGTCAGCTTATCCTGCCGCTTATACTCGATCACAAGGTCGTTATAGACGGCGTCCATCCTTCCCCGAAATCTCCGCCTGGGCTTCGAGGCGCTGACCGGTTCCTCCTTGCTCAGGTCAATGTCCTTGTGGAAAAAGGTTTTGACAATATAAAACATCTCTGTCTCCAGCGCGGAGGCTACGGAGGCTTCCGTATTGGCGGCCCCGGTCTTTTCCAGAATAATCTTCAGCGTCTCGTCCAACTGAAAAAGATATTCTACGCTTTCAAATATTGCCTCGGAGTAGATGCCCGCGTCTCTTGTCTCCATATCCCTTTGCTTCCATGCCTTTCCCGTATCTCTCGATTCCTGTTTCGTCATAAAAAGCTTGCAAAAATTGTCAGCCGTTGCTATTCGCGTAGCAGCGGCTATTTCTTTTTGTCCTTGAAAATCTGATAAGCAAAAATATATCATATCCAGTAAATATTTGCAATAAGCATTTTATCCTCTTTTATTCCCGACGGCAAAGCGCAGGATTCCGCTGATTGCGACAAAAAGCAGCGCCGCCACCGGCCAGATCATCCAGGACATCTCCCACTCATCCGTCCGAAAACTCACTGCCAGGAAAATCGCCGTGACGACGCACCAGTAGACACCCGGAAAAAACGAAGTCCTTTTTCTGGCCTGCTTTTTCTCCGGCGTGTAATTCTCCTCCTGCAGAAGCTTCTGATAGCTTTCCTGGATAGAACACGACCAGATAAAAAGAAATACTCCCACCGCCAAAGCCACAAACATTACCGTTGTGCTGTAGAGCAGAGAACGCTCCGAAGCTCCAAGACACCCCATAAGCACTACCGGTGCCACTGCCAGAATACAGAGCGCCACTCCAGCCGTCACGCAGATCCGATGAGTATTCGCAAAGTCTTCCTCTTTTTTGGCAACGATCCCCTGAACCCCGTACTGGAGAGCCAGCTCTTCCTTTTCTAGGTATTCATATTTTTCCAGCTTCATGCCGCTCGGGATCAACACCGCCACCCCCGCTGCTACCAGTACCAGAAGGAACACCGTTCCCAGCCCTCCGGCCATCTCCTCGCTGATGCCGATGAGGCCAAATTCGGCCAGGCCGCCCAACAAAATCAGGGGGATAACAGACAGAATGCACAATGCCACAGCTCCCGCCGTCCGAACCGCCAGCTTTCTCACCAGCCCCATATAAAGATTGGCCTCCTCCAGGGAAACGCTTCTCATCTTAGAGCCGTCGTACACATCCTCCGTCTCCGGAAACTGCTCCTCCTCGATCTCGTCCTTCAGCAAATAGTCCGTACTGACGCCAAACAATCCGCTCAGCGCTACAATCCTGTCAAGATCCGGGATCGACGCCCCGCTCTCCCATTTCGAGACCGACTGTCTGGAAATATTCAGCTTTTCCGCCAGCTCCTCCTGCGACCACCCGTTTTTCTTTCTCAGCTGCATGATTTTCTCCGCTAATATCATAATCCATTCCCTTTCCGCCCTGTCCTCTGACCGGGCTTTACGGACAACAGCATAACAAACCTCCCGGTTGACAGCTACCAATCCTCCTTGGAAATCTGTCAACCGGGAGTTGCAATTTATGCTTTTATATGACATTCGTGTCATTTTAAACGATGGAATTCACGCTTCACGACCACTTGACTCATTGCCCGCGGGAACAAGACAGTGCCGCCGGTTCCGCGCCATGAATCAAAGCCCGCGTTTTAAGTCATAGTCCACGCTCATCAGGCATAGCCCTCTGGCTGGAGCGGTAGGCCCCGCCTTCTGCCGCTCCGGATTTTCCAGCGCCGCCTTTACTTCTTCCGCCGTCATGCGGCCGCAGCCCACCTCCAGCAGCGTCCCCACGATAATGCGCACCATATTCTGCAGGAAGCCTGTGCCATGGACGGTAAAGCGGATATAATCGCCGTCCCGCTCGATCAGAAGCTGATCCACACAGCGCACCGTGGACTTTTTCATTCTTGGATTCACGCAAAAATTCCGGAAATCATGTTGTCCCAGCAACACCTCCGCCGCCCGGCGCATCCTTTCCAGATCCGGCTTCTCCTCCAGAGGCGCGTAATATTTCCGGTCAAAGACGGGCTTTACATCTCCGTCACAACAGGTATAGCAATAGGTTTTCCCGACAGCGTTATAGCGGGCATGAAATCGGGGAGAAGCCTGCTTTACTTCCAGCACGGCGATATCGTCGGGAAGATAACGGTTCAGGTACTCCCGAATTTCCTCCGCCGTCCTCTCCGTCTCCAGGACGGCGTTGGCCGTCATCCCTCTGGCGTGCACCCCCGCGTCGGTGCGGCCCGCGCCGATCACCTCTACCTCGCCTCCGCACATCAACGACAGCACGCTCTCCAGCTTCCCCTGGATCGTGTTTTGCCCCGGCTGTCTCTGCCAGCCGTAGTACCTTGTCCCGTCGTATTCGATTAAGAATCTGTAATTCGTCATCCGTTTCCCCCGGAGTCTTTCCGCGATCCCGCTTCCCGCGCCTCTTCACGTCGTTCCAGCTTCTATTCCGCCCTTTTCTGATAGGCCCTCACATAATCCAGCTCCATCGTGTAAGGCAGCTCCTCATCGGCCACAGGCCCGCCCATGAACCCGCCCACCGCGATATTGAGAATCATGTAAAAGGGCTGGTCGTAGGGCCAGGCGTTTTCCGTCTGATCCTCGGGATCATCGGTTCGATCGTATTTACAGACGCTCTCGCCGTCAAAAAAGTATTCTACATAATCCTTCGTCCACTCCATACCGTATACATGGAACTCGTCACACACTCCCTCCCGGTACACGCTGGTGGAGTACTGTCTGGTGTCATTTCTGGTATGATTATGCTTCTGGGAGTGCAGGCTGTACACCAGAGTATTTTTATGGACGACTGTGTGCTCCATCATATCGATCTCCCCGCACAAGGGCCAGCGCGTCCCCTTTTTAATAGAGTCCGCCAGAAACCAGAAGGCCGGCCAGGAGCCCTTTCCCTCCGGCAGCCTGGCCCGGATCTCAAAATATCCGTACTGCCAGGACTGTCTCTCATAGGTGGTCAGCCTTGTGGAAGTATATTCCCTCTCCCCGTCCCGTTCCTTCAGCGCCCGAATCGTCAGCTTCCCGTCCCTGACAAATACGTTTCCCGGTCTGTCGGTATAAGCCTGCAGCTCCCGGTTCGCCCACTGGTGATTGCCCAGATCATAATTCCATTTCGCCGGATCCGGCGCACCCTCATAATCGAACTCGTCCGACCAGACCAGCCGATACTCTTCCATCCTCTCGAACATATCTCCTCCACATCCGTAAAAATCTCTTTCAGTATAAATCTTTCTCAATACTCCGTCAACAAAAACGCCATATAAAGAGGCAGAGTCAGGATGGAATCTTCCCTTCCGACATTGTACGCTCCAAGCTTTATAGCGTGATAAATGTGATATTTTTCCGGGTGCTTCAGGACGGTTCTCATACTCTTCGCATTCCCTGTGACCGCCTTCACCTCCACCGGTACGCACTCCCCTTTGTACCGCGTCACAAAATCAATCTCCAGTCCGGAATCCTTATGAAAATAATACAGCTTTCGATTCATCTTTACAAACACATCCGCAAGATAATTTTCAAAGATAGCGCCTTTATATCCCAGAAGATTTCCACTGAGAATGTCAAACTGCGTACCCTCTTCCAGCATGCTGACCAGTAAACCGATATCGCACAGATACACCTTGAAAACATCTTCGATTGCATTTCCGTCCAGCGGGAGCTCTGTAATTGACAGGTTGTAACATCGCCTGATAATACCTGCGTCTTCAATCCACTGCAGACTTCCCAGAAACCTTGAGGCCGTGGATCCCTTCTTCACAACAGAGTATTGAAATTTCTTATTCTCCTTTGCCAGCTGCTTAGGGATAGATTGGAAGCATTCCTTTATCAGCGGTTTATCCTTCTCGTCCGCATACTTCAGCATATCGTCCTCGTAGGAACTGACAATATCCCTCTGGAGCCGAAGCACCGTATTTATTTCCTTCGTGCGGACAAAGCTCTCCACAACAGCCGGCATACCGCCTACAACAATATAATTTAAAAGCAGCTGATGCAGTTTTTTATGAAGGGCATCCGGAACCGGCTTTTCCGCGCTCATACAGCTCCTCAGAATCTGGATGACATCCTCCGATATCCCGTTTGCCCACAAAAATTCCTCAAAGTCCAGCGGATACATTTCCAGAACCGTCTCATACCCCACCGGTATCGACACAGGCTTCTCCTTATATCCGCGCACTCCCAGCAAAGATCCTGTCCCGATGACATCAAACCTCCCGTCCATCTTAAAAAATTTAAGAGCCGTCCTGGCCTCCGGACATTCCTGTATCTCATCCAGTATGAGAATCGTCCGATACGGCTCAAACTTTACCTCCGATCCCATCAATGCAGAAATCATGATAATGATATGATCCACCTCAAGAGATCCGGCAAATATGGACGTATAGTCCGGATTCTGAAAAAAATTCAGATACACTACATTCCTGTAGTTTTCCCGGGCAAATTTTTGGACGATATAGGTTTTCCCGCATTGCCTGCAGCCCTTGATGATCAAAGGCATGCGGTTGTTGTCCTCCTTCCAGACCCGTAGCTGCGCTTCCATCTTCCGTTTCAGCATTCTAATACCTCCTACTTCTGCTATAAGAGATATTATTATTATAATCCGGCAAAAATATTTTTCAAGGGACTTTTTAATGATTTTGCAATTTTTTCAAACGACTTTTTCTGTTTTAATAAACTTTTTTAAACGACTTTTTTGTCTTTCGCAAACTTTTTCAAGGGACTTTTCTGTTTCTATCCTCGTTTCCGCCGAAAAATGTAAGCTTTCCCCGCTTTCGACTGTCTTATTTGCGCTTAAAAACAAGCGCGATAACGCACCCCAAGACCAAAACAATCGCGGAGACGCCAATCAGGAGCCCCTTCTCAATCAAGGACAGAATGTCGCTGTCCGCTCCCTGCGACAGATTTCCTTCGCCGAACCGATTTCCCCGGCCGCCGTCCTGCCAGCGCTCCTGCATTCCGTCCAGTCCCCCGTCCTGCATACCTCCAAAAATCCCGCCTCGCTGCGAGAAAACAGGCTGGGTATCGTCCCTGCCTCCGAAGCCCTGATTTTCAGGCGCTTCCGGCATACCCGACGGCGCTTCGTCGGGAGCCTCGGGGACGGTTGGGGGCTCCGTCTGCATATCGTTCCCCGGCATCTGCCCGTCGTTCCCTGGCATCTGCCCGTCATTCCCCGGCATCTGTCCGTCGTCCTCCGGCATCCGCCCGTCGTTCCCTGGCATCTGTCCGTCGTCCTCCGGCATCTGCCCGTCGTTCCCCGGCATCTGCCCGTCGTCTCTGCTTCCTCTGCCGCCGAATACCCGATCCTGTCCTTTTCCTCCCCACATACCGCCGGCCATTCCGCCTCGGCCAAACCCAAAATCGTTTGACGAATTCGTAACCGCCAGCTCCGTCGCCGTCCCGCCGACCGTAATCCTGACCGTGTCTCCCACCGCCATCTCCGGCGTACTGACTACCAACGACGAAAAGCGATAAGGAATCTCCTCCGAAAGAAGAAGGCTGCCGTCGGCGCTTTCCAGGGTTACGACCGTCCCGGCACCTGCCGAGGTGTTGTACATGAGAAATCCCTGCGGGGAAGAGGAGTCAAAGCCTTCCGCCATCGTACTTCCGCCGCAGGCGATGACCGTCCCGCCGCTGATTTCGCACACACCGCCGTTCTCGCTCCCGTAATCGATGGCACAGTTGCTTCCGCTGTCCGCAACGCTGACCAAAAGCCTGCCGCCGCTGATATAGATATCTTTGTTGGAGTCCAGGCCGTCGGCGTCCCGGCCGTTTTCATTCAGGATCGTTATATCTCCGCCCGCAATCCGGATCACGGATTTGCTGCCGTTGCCGTTAGCGTTGATTCCGTCGTCAGTAGAGCGGATATCGATCGTCCCGCCCGCAATCGTGATGTCAATCGCTTCCAGTCCCTCGTAGCAGGATAAAATATTGATTTTTCCCGACTCCACATAAAGAAACGCCGTCTCGTCGTCATTGGATACCGTAATTCCGTCGTCGCCCGCTGAAACCGTAATCTCCGCCTCCCGGATGCGCACGCTGTCATTGGCATGAATCCCGTCCTGCACGGCCTCAATCGTAAGCGTACCGCCCGCAAGGACAAGGTCGTCGTTGCACACGATTCCATGCTGATACCCGGCTGTGACGCGAAGGCTTCCGCTCCCGTTGATCGTCAGATCATCCCTGGAGTAAATCGTCCCGTCTACGCCTGCCGCCGTCGCATCCGCCCTGTACCGGGAGCCGGACGAAAGACTGTTTTCCGTCCCCTCCGCCAGGGTTATAAATACCTTGTCGGCCTGCTCCACCCGAAGAGCGGCGTCCTCCTCGCAGTGAACGGATACCCCGTCAAACATAAGCCAGATTTTATCATCTCCGTCAGCGCTGACGATAATATTTCCGTCCGAAAGCTCCCCCGAAATAAGATATCTTCCGGCGTAGGCAATGTACAGGGCTCCATTATAGACGTAAGCCCCGTTGCCCCTTACGATTGTCCCGTCGTCAGACAGAGTGATTTCGGTCGCGCCTGTAACATTCCAGTCCGCATCCCGATCATTCGCCGTAAACATGCCGTCGCTTTCGTCCTCGCTGGCCATAACTGTGATTCCAAGCGCCCTTCCGTTCATGAACAGAAACGTCAGCAGCAGAACAAACACCGTCACAAGGACGCAGATTTTATCAATGTGTTTATGTGTTGACATCTCTCTCTCCCTATCCCATATATTCTCCGTTATAGCTTACCAGCACAGCGCTGCTGACGCCGTTCATCTCGGAAAGAATATTGATGAAATCCGTGTTATCGTCCTTTAACCGGATCTCCATATTGAGCTCGATACTGCCCTTCTGAGCCGCCTTGCTCTTGACGGCGCAGTGCTGCGTCATTTTCTCCAGATACTCTCTCGCCGCTTTCTCACTCTCGTGATCGCTGCACTGGAGTACCACAATGTAAGGATTGCTGTGTGATTTCCGGTTGACAAACACCAGCAGGATCAGGCCTATGATCACGCTCCCGATCACCGCGAGCGGAATCATGCCTGCCGCGAGAACGATTCCCACGGCAATCGACCAGAACAGAAACGCGATGTCGAGGGGCTCTTTTATCGCCGTTCGGAAACGGACGATCGACAGAGCGCCGACCATACCGAGGGAAAGCACGACGTTAGAGGTAACCGCGAGAATCACGAGGGTCGTAATCATGGTAAGGGCGATCAGCGTTACGCCGAAGGAGGACGAGTACATCACTCCCTTGTAGGTCTTTTTGTAAACCAGAAAGATAAAAACTCCCAGGCCGAAGGCCAGCGTCAAAGCCAGGGCCATATCCAGAATACTCACGCTGGAAACGTTTTCGAGAAAGCTTGATTTAAAAATATCTCTGAATGTCATAATTTTCTTCCTTTCTGTCATTGACTAGCCGTATATGCGGCATCTTGCGTATTTCGAAAAGGCGGCGGCCCTGCGGCCCGGCGTCTGTATGGCGTCGCGGATAATATCCGGAAGAAAGGCATCCCACTTTACTTCCATCAGAATTAACGCGTCTCCCGCCGGTACGGTAGCGCAGCCCGGATTCAGGAAATCCGTACAGGACAGCCCAGTGCGGATATCATAGTCAAAGGTCACCCTCACGTTTCCCGGCCCATAGACGAACGGCTCGCGCAGATAATCCACGATGGTCTTCGGCCGGAGCCCCTGCGCTCTCATTTTACAGTAAAGCTCCTGCACCAGCGGTACGTCGCTCCCCATCATCCACGCCAGCTCGCCGTCCACAAGCGCCTGAGCCTGAGCGGCTGTGATTACCGACGACTCCTTCCGGCAAAGGCCGTCCCTCTTACTCTTTTTCTCCAGATGTAAAAGACTGGTATCCCCGTTGTAGTAACGAATCCGGAATTTTTCCCGCCTGTTGACGCCGTCCAGCTTTTCGCGCAGGGCTCTGTCCGTCGGATCGTCAAAATACAGGCTTCGGATAAAATACCTTCCGTCCTTCGCGTGAGGATCCGGCTCAGCGATGAACCGAAGCCGCTGTCGGATGGCAAGATGATCCGCGGCGTTTATTTCGATTTTCCATTCATGTCGAAAATCCATGCTTTACGCCTCCTTCCTTTTCACGTACCTACGATAACACCTGAAACTTAGCGGAAGCTTAAGCAGGAAAATAATTTTTCAAATTCTGATTCATGTCAATAGAATTCTCAAGAAGCGCGCAAGGGATGTAAAAACGAAATCATCTCATATACCGCTTCAGATATTTTCCCGTCAGGCTTTCCCTGTCATCGCATATCTCGAGGGGCGTGCCCCGCGCGATAATTCTCCCACCGTGGATACCGCCTCCCGGGCCCATATCAATTACATAATCCGCGTTACGGATTACATCCAGGTCGTGTTCGATTACGATTACGGTCGCCCCGTTTTCAATCAGCCTCTGAAATACCTGCAGAAGCGTTTCCACATCCAGAGGATGCAGGCCAATAGTCGGCTCGTCAAAGACAAACACGGAATCCGACTGCCCCTTTCCCATCTCGCTGGCCAGCTTCAGCCTCTGGGCCTCCCCGCCGGACAGGCTGGGGGTCTCCTCCCCCAGAGTCAGATATCCCAGGCCAAGGTCATGCAGCACCTGAAGCCTCCGTTCTACATTCGGAAGATCCGCGCAGGCAGCCAACGCCTCGTCTACACTCATATCCATCAGCTCAGGAAGGGTATAGGCTCCCTGCTTCTTTGAAATCCGCCGGATCAGACCCGCCTCCTTCGCATACCTTGAACCGCCGCAATCCGGACAGGGGATCTCCACATCCGGCAGGAACTGCACGTCCAGGCTGATGACGCCCGTGCCGTCGCAGACCGGGCAGCGCAGATTCCCCGTATTGTAAGAAAAATCCCCTGCCTTATACCCCTTTTCCCTTGCATCAGGCGTTCTCGCGTATATCTTACGGAGCTCGTCGTGCACATCCGCGTAAGTCGCCACTGTGGAACGGACATTCACTCCGATCGGCGTCGCATCGATCAGCTTAACCTGCCGAATCCCCTCCGCTGAAACGGAGCGCACATGCTCCGGAAGCCTTTCTCCCCTGATCAGCGCCTCCAGCCCGGGAATCAGGCTTTCCAGAACCATAGTCGTCTTCCCGGAGCCGGAAACCCCTGTCACAGCAATCAGCCTGCCCTTCGGAAAGTCCGCCTCCAACGGCTTTACCGTATGAATCTCCGACGTAGACAGGCGGATCGCGCCCAAGTCAAACATCTGCTCCGAAGGAATATGCCTCCCCACATCGATGACCGATTTCCCGGCGAGGAATCCTCCGATCCGGGAATCCGGATTCTTCTCAATATCGCAAAGCCTTCCCTGCGCGATAATCCTGCCTCCGCCCGCTCCGGCCTCCGGCCCAAGCTCTATAAGCCAGTCCGCCTCGGAAAGCACATGGGTATCGTGATCCACCAGAATGACCGTATTTCCATCGTGCAAAAGATCCTGCATCACGCCCGACAGACCTTCCATATTGGAAGGGTGCAGGCCGATGGAGGGCTCATCGAGGACATACAGTACGCCAGTGGTGCGGTTTCTGACTGCCCTTGCAAGCTGCATCCTCTGCCGCTCCCCCGTAGAGAGAGTGGACGACGCACGATCCAGGGTGAGATAGGAAAGTCCCAAGTCCGTCAACCGTTTCGCCGCGCTCTGAAAAGATTCACAGATATTTACCGCCATCGGCCGCATTTCCTCCGGCAGAGAAGCCGGCACGCCTTCCACCCAGGCCGATAGCTCGAGAAGCGTCATCGTACAGGCATCCGCAAGAGAAATTCCGCAAAGCCTGGGCGCGCGGGCCTTCTCCGAAAGCCTGGTCCCCCCGCAATCCGGACAAATCCCCTGCCGCAGGAATTTCTCCACCCGCTTCATCCCTTTTTCATCCTTCACCTTGGACAACGCATTTTCCACGGTGTAGGTTGCGTTGAAATAGGTAAAATCCATATCTCCCGCCGCGCCGCTGGTCTTGTTCTGGTAGATAATATTTTTCTTGACGGCGGGCCCATGGAATACAATATCTCTTTCCTTTTCCGTCAGCTCCCGAAACGGTACGTCCGTCCTGACCCCCATCTCGCGGGCAATATCCTTCATCAACGACCACATCAATGTCTGCCACGGGGCCACGGCACCCTCGTCGATGGAAAGGGATTCATCCGGTACAAGCGTCGATTCGTCCACCGTCCGGACAATCCCGGTTCCGTCACAGCGCCTGCACGCGCCCTGACTGTTAAACGCCAATTCCTCCGCACTCGGCGCAAAAAAACGTTCGCCGCAGTCCGGACAGACAAGCTCCTGCCCCGCCGCAACCTTCAGCGATGGTCTCACATAATGCCCATTCGGGCATTGATGCTCCGCAAGCCTGGAATACATCAGCCGCAGGCTGTTCAAAAGCTCCGTTCCCGTGCCAAAGGTGCTGCGGATTCCGGGAATTCCGGGACGCTGCCGGAGCGCAAGGGCGGCAGGTACATACAGCACTTCATCTACCTGCGCCTTCTCAGCTTGCGTCATACGCCTTCGCGTATAGGTCGAGAGAGCTTCCAGATACCGCCGGGAACCCTCTGCATATAAAATTCCCAGCGCCAGGGAAGATTTCCCGGAACCGGATACTCCCGCTATCCCGACAATCCTGTTTAACGGAATATCCACATCAATATTCTTCAGATTATGTACTCTCGCCCCGCGTACCCTGATGTGCGCGGGTGCCCTGCCTTCCTTATGATCCATCTTTTATACTCCTTATGAAAAAACTACCGTAAAAGCGATCTTATCCGGCTGGCTGTAAGCCGCTTTTATGGTTCCGCCATATAACTCCGCAATCTTTTTCGCGGCGGAAAGACCAATCCCGTATCCGCCGTTTTTCTGTGTTCTTGCCGCATCCGCGCGATAAAACCGGTCAAAAAGCTTTTCCGGAGGACAGTCCGGCAGCTCCGCGCAGGTATTTTCCATCTGAAATACAAGGGATTTTCCATGCCGCTCCAGCGATATATCTATCTCTCCTCCCGGAACCGAGTATTTCACCGCATTATCCAGCAGCAGGGAAAACAGCCGCCGGAGCTGTTCTTTATTTGCCTTCAGGTCAATATCCGTATCGATCCGCTTATTGAAACGAATTTCCTTTAATTTCATCGGCTCTGAAAACATCTGCAGAACTTCTTCGACCAGGGAGGACAGGGACACTGTCTCTGTCGGAAGCGTATTCCGGCTTTCCTCCGCCTTTGCCAGCGTCAGGAGGTTTTGCATCAGACCGTTCAGCCGAACCGTCTGCTCCCGGATATTTCTGCTCCACTTGCTCTCCCCCTGATAAAGCTCCATAGCCTCCGTGTTGGCAAGAATGATCGCGAGAGGCGTTTTCAGCTCATGCCCCGCATCCGTCACAAATTGTTTTTGTCTCTCCAGGTTTTCCGCGATCGGCCGTATCGCCCTTTTCGAAATCAAAAATACCAGCAAAAGCATGACAATCCAGCAGATCACCGCAGCCGTCGCCGAAAAAAACAGCACCGTTAAAATATTGCGGGTCTGCACGGACGAATCCAGAAACAAGTATAGCTTGCTCTTATCCCGTTCGCTTTCCGCCACCCGATAGCGGAAGCCCTGTATTCTTCCCTCGGAGGAGCCCTCGCTGATCACGGCCTGACACAGCGCGATCGCTTCCCGCTCGGAGACGTCCGCAATTCTGGCCGTATCGACCTTGACGATATGATAAAGCGAATCTACTCTGACCGTAAAATAAACCGCCGACATTTTAAAATTTTCATCCATGAAAAAATCTGAAAATCCTTTTGGCCTCCCCATTTTCGGTGACTGCAGCATGTTTTTTTCATCCAGCAGCGCCTCTATCATCTGCTCGCTTTGGCGCTGCGATATATATAGGTTTCCGATATTGATCGCGCCTGTCAGGGTTACCAGCAGAATCGTAATGGCGAGCATGGCGGAAAGAACAAATCTTTTCTGCAGAGTCTTAATCATCCCGTCACCTCCAGGGTATATCCGATATTTCTCTTCGCCTTAATCTCGACATTGGCCTTCAGGGCAACCAGACGTTTCCGAAGATAGGATACGTATACCCAGACGACCCCTATCTCCGCGTCGGTATCGTATCCCCAGACCTTTACCAGCAGTTCCTCCGTAGAAAGATAAATTCCCCTGTTCAGCATAAAAAGCTCCATCAGCCGATATTCCAGCTTTGTCAGCACAAAACGCTGGCCGTTGCCGGAGAGCTCGTAGCTCTGCCTGTTCAGGGATATATTTCCCGCCGTCAGAATATCCGGCGTAAAATTCTCCCGACGCCGAAGCAGCGCCCGGACTCTGGCGAGCAGCTCTTTCATACTGAAGGGCTTCGGGAGATAATCGTCCGCCCCCGCGTCCAGCCCCTCTACCCGGTCTTCGATCTCCGCCTTCGCGGTCAGCAGAAGCACCGGCGTCTTACAGCCCGCCCTTCTCAGCCTCTCTAAAACCTCGATTCCGCTGAGGCCCGGCATCATGATATCCAGAATAATACCGTCATAATCCCCGGCCATAGCGTAATCATACGCCTCAAGCCCGTTCGATACGGAGTCCACCGTATAATTGTGATACCTTAAAATATCCGTAACCGCCTCGGACATACTTCTCTCGTCTTCCGCATACAGCAGTTTCATCCTACCACCTCAAATTTACTATAAATCAACAGACTTAGCGGAACCTTAAAATTCCGACATGGAAAAGGTACGGTCTTTCTGCGCGTCGAGCAAAAGAATTCCTGCTTCGCGGGAATTCTTTTGTCATACTGAAAAAAGCGCCTGCGTATAGTTTATACGACAGCGCTTTGAAAAGCAATACCCGTATGAAAAATTCAGGCTTCCCCTTTCCGACAGTCCCTCAAAAATGACGAGGAAGAGCCTTACTCTTCAACCGCCAGCACCGCCATGCCCTCCCTGCCGGGAAGCTTCACCTCAATATCGCCGCCAGCCCCCGTCAAAACCGTCTCCCTTGTCATATTCCACACGTCAATGACCTCCACCCGGTATCGATGCCCTTCGGGAAGCTTCCATTTCAGCAGCGCATTGCAGTGCCGCCCCAGATACTGCAGGAAAACCTGATCCTCATAGCGCCCCTTGCAGTCCTTATCCTTCCGTTCCAGCGCATCCAGCTCCGCTTCTGAAATAGACGCCTTCAATGCCTGAAAGTATTCAAACGCTTCCTGATTTGCCATAAGCTCCGCATCTGCCATCGGCAGGGTCTCCCATTCCTCCAGATAGCCGGGCAGCCCTTCCAGAATACTCCTCAGGAACGCGATTCGCTTCGGGCTTTCCCCTTTCAATACACCGCCCTTTGCCCACCAGAGCACTTCATCCTCAGAGAGGAACACCTCGCCATGGGTACAGTAAGCGCCCACCGTACAGGCGCTCCAGAAACGGTGTACCATTTCAAACCCGGAAAGATTGCCCCAGTTCAGCGGCAGATTGCCCTCATAACAGCATTCGTCATAGATTACCGGCTTATTGAATTTACGCATCCACTCCGCCGCTTTTTCCATCCAGGCTGTCTGTACGCAGCAGTGGGTGATGTTGGGTCTGCTGTTATCATAGAACCTGATGCAATTATGGTTCCCCAGTAGGTGATGGTACGGGTCATTCTCCACGATAAACTGTTCAAACGCATACCAGTGTTCCATAGGGTGCTTCATCAGCAGATCATACTCGTTTGCCATGCTCCACCATACGGAGGGGATAGCAGAGAAACGGCGGAGCAGATAATCCAGATAAATCTTACACTGCTCTAAGCTTAAGAGAGAAAAGCCCCAATGATCGTAAGGATGGAACAGGATTAAATCCGTCTGGATTCCCATTTCCTCCAATTTCAAAATCCCGGATTCAAAATGATCCCAGAAAGCAAAGCAGGGACGGTTGACATCCCACCCGCCGTTTTTATCCTTCTCAAACGCAAACAGTTCCGGCTCATTGTGGTTATAGTCATAGTATTTCGGGAAAACGCAGTACCTGACCTTATTAAAAGGTGCCTCGGATAAGGTGGCGCAGGTCTGCTCAATCAGCGCTTTTTCCTGATGCATCATAGCATAGACAGTCGTTCCGAACGGCTTGAACGGCGTTCCATCCTCATGTTCAAAATGCGTCCCCACTGCACGGACAAGCCCGTGCGCCTGCCCATCCGTAGCCTTCACACATTCCTCTTCCCCGGAAGCCTCTATGCAGCCGGATACCTTCCAGGTGTAAATTCCTGTTTTCTCAGGCAGAAACCGCACTACATAAGTGCCATTGCCGGCATAGAAGCCCTTTACCGTCTTCGATTTCCTCCCATTTGTGAACACCGCCTCCAAATCCACAACTGCTTCCGAGCCTTCCGGACAGCCGCCTTTAAACTTCAGTTCAAACATCTTATATTGTTTCATTTTCAACTTTCTCCTCTATCTGCTCTTTTCCGTCCGGGAACAGACACCGTCATATCCCCTTCTTCCCGACACCCGCTTTCATTCGGGATCCTTACCTCCTGCAGCTTCTCCACCAAAGTCTGAACCTCCTCCGGGGACATATTGATCCGCTTCATCAGCAATAGCGGATTACCGCTGCGCAGCCCTCTTTGCTTCCAGAGAAGCATGAACTTCAGGCAGTTCCTTCTCA
>JAMPIG010000073.1 GCA_023662875.1 Roseburia sp.
TGAGCGTTCGCCTCACACGCGAAAGGTCAGGGGTTCGAGCCCCCTTGCTTCCATTTTCTTTTTCTTCTCACCCTGTCTTCTCTTTTTATTCTTCCGCGCTCTGTTTTTTCATCCCTCTTATTCGCCGGTTTGCCCGTATTCCGCGCGCAACAATTTTTCCTGTCTCTTCTGTTCCACCCGTTCCTGTCTTTTTTTCAGAATGTGTTCCCAGGAATCTGCTGCACTTTCCTTATTAATTTTTTCCATGATTTTCGTGAGCTCATCCTCCTGCCTCTCCTTTTCCCGCCAAACCGCCTCACTCCCGTATAACATGGCGTAAGAGGGCGCAACATATCGATAACACATTCCATTTGTGAAATACTCAAAATCATCTTTCGACTTAGCGTGGCTCCTCAAAATTAGATAGTCAATAATTTCTTTCAATTTTATCATGCTTTTTCACCCTTTCTAAACAAATAGTATTCGCTCGTCTTACTATTGTATCATATCACTTTATCGCATTTGCGTCCATTTTGGCAACTTTTTTTATTTTTTTTGGATAAACTCATAATTATGGAGCGTATAAATCAGAGAACCAACAACATAGTTGGCCGTAACATTAAGAAACTGAGAACTGAACAAAAACTGCGAAGTATAGACGTTGTCGCGAAGCTGCAGCTGTACGGCGTTGGTATTTCCACGAGCACCTTCAGCAAGGTGGAAAGCGGAACCAACAACCCCAGCGTGGATCTGCTTGACGCGTTGACTAAAATATTTCGCTGTGATTATAATGCCTTTTTTCAAACCTGATTACGAATTCTTTCCGCTCTCTTTTTCTATCGCTTTTACCCGCTTCCAAAGCGCCAGCGCCTCTTCCGGCGTCTCCGGCCTCTTCTCGTTCCCAAACACATGCGGATGTCGCCGTATCAGCTTTTCCGACAGGGTCTGAATTACATCCGAAAAAGTAAACGCGCCTCTTTCCTTCGCAATTTCACAGTGCAGCAATATCTGTAAAAGAATATCTCCAAGCTCTTCACACAGATTTTCATTGTCCTGCCTGTCAATAGCCTGTATCACCTCTTCCGCCTCTTCGATGAGGCTCGTTTTCAGAGATTCATGGGTCTGCTCCCTGTCCCAGGAGCAGCCCTCGGGACTCCTCAGGATCGTAATGATTTCCAGCAGCTCCTCCATGGTATGCGGAACATGTTCCTCATATATTTTTCCATTATACTCTCTCATGCTTCGTCCTCCCCCGCTGTTTATAAGCTTTTTCCAGTCAGCAGCTCATATCCCTGCAGATACTTCCCGATCGTCTTCTCAACGATATCCTGGGGCAGCGTCCAGTCGTTGCCAGGGTTTGCCTTCAGCCAATCCCTGGCGAACTGCTTATCAAAGGAGGGCTGACTGTGCCCCGGCTCATACCCCTCTGCAGGCCAGAAGCGCGAGCTGTCCGGCGTCAGCATCTCGTCTCCCAAAACAATATTTCCCTCCTCATCCAGACCGAACTCAAACTTGGTATCCGCAATAATAATCCCCCTGGTCAGGGCGTATTCCGCACACTTTTTATAGAGCGCAATCGTGTAATCCCTCAACTTCGCGGCGTATTCCGCCCCCCTCCCCGGAAACCTCTCCTCCAGGTAAACCACGCTCTGCTCATAGGAAATATTCTCGTCGTGATCCCCGATCTCCGCCTTTGTGGAGGGTGTATAAATCGGCTCCGGCAGCTGTTCCGACTCCAGCAGACCCTCCGGCAGACGGATCCCGCAGACTGTACCGCTCTCCCGATAGCTTGCCCAGCCGCTTCCCGTGATATACCCCCTGACAATACATTCGATCGGAAGCATCTTAAGCTTCCTGCACATCATGCTGTTCCCATCGAAACTCTTCTGCCGGAAAAATTCCGGCATATCGTTGACATCTACCGAAAGCATATGGTTTGGAACAATATCGGCCGTCATGTCAAACCAGAACCTTGACATCTGGGTCAAAACCGTTCCCTTCTTCTCCACGCGGTTCTTCAATATGACGTCAAAACAGCTGATTCGGTCGGTCGCAACCATGATCAGACTGTCTCCGTTGTCATAAATCTCACGTACCTTGCCTTCTTTGATCGGTTTAAATTCCTGAACGCTCATCTCTTCCTCCGTTATTCCGCAATTCAAATCTATACTCCATATCTGTCTCCAGCAGGAACCGCTTCCAGGTATGTCCCGATATCTTTTCCGAGACAGACGCAGCCCTCATCTGGCGCTCAATTAAAGTGTATTGTATTCCCGCAAAAAAAGCAAGACTTTAGAAAAATCTTAATAAAATCCCATGAAAATCTACACGGCTCATTAGGCGCAGAAAAAGAAATTCCGACCGTTTCTCTGATAGAATGCACTTTGTCAGAAAGACAAGGAGGAAAATTTATGTGCGATCTGTCCGCTTATCCGGCAAATCCGGGGAAAGAACTGACCATCGAGGTAGAGGGCTTCGGCCGTTACGCAAGATACCCCGTGAAAACTCATGTTGTGGATGTCGGGGAAGACCTCCAGGGCGTTCTGGAGCGATATGTCGTCGGAAAGCTTCGGGACGGCGACTGCCTCTTCCTCAGCGAAAAGCTGGTTGCAATCTGCCAGGGGCGCGCCTTCGATATCGACGATATTTCCCCCAGACCCCTGGCGCGGCTCCTCTGCCGTTTCGTCTATCATTCTCCCTACGGGATCGGTCTTGGCTCTCCCTGGACGATGGAGCTGGCCTTAAGGGACGCCGGAATTCCCCGGATTCTCCTTGCCGCCCTTTGCTCCGCCCTCACAAAGCCCTTCGGCATCCGCGGCGTCTTTTACCGGGTGGCAGGCATCAAAGCCAGAGCCATCGACGGCCCCTGCGACTGTACGATTCCGCCCTACAATCATTATGCCAAGATGGCACCTGCGGCACCGGATCAGGTCGCCAGGACGCTTTCCGACCGCCTGGGCTGTCCGGTCGTTATCATCGACGCCAACGACTTAAGCGTAGAGGTGCTGGGGCGAAGCAGCCGTCGAATTGATCCGGGCTTCTGCCGACAGGTCTTCCGGGATAATCCGCTGGGACAGTCCGCCCAGTCTACTCCCATCGCCATCGTGCGAAAGCTTCCTGCGCCGAAATGGTCGGAAACAATTGGAACTTCTTTTCACGCTTCCTCCCGAACCATCGCCCCGTAAAGGCCCCCGATCTCCTTTAATCCTCTCGCGATCATCCCGCCGTACTCCACAGCGCCCTCATAGCGCAGATGGGTATTGTCACGGGAAGCCTCGGGATGCCTTTCGTAGACTCCCTCGTCAAAGTACATATAATATCGGCGGCTTCCGGCCTCTCCTGCTTTTTTCAATAATTCACGGCTCATCGCGTGCAAATCCACCAGCGGAACCTCCAGACGGCGCGCCGTCTCCTTCATCGCCGCAGCATACGGCCCGTGGGCACCTTCTCCCAGCTGCCCGTCCTCCTGAAAGCAACGGCGCTCCAGCGGCGTAATCAACAACGGATAAGCCCCCCTGGTTCTTGCCGCGTCGACAAACCGTTCCAGATTTTCCGGAAACGTGGATGCCGGGTCAGTGTAACGCGTGGGATCTTCTTTCTTCTCATCATTATGACCGAACTGGATAAACAGGAAGTCTCCCTCCCCGATCCTCTCCTCGATGGCCGCCAGACGTCCCTCGTCGATAAAGCTCTTTGTACTCCTGCCATTCTTCGCATGGTTTTCCACTGCGTAGCCCTCCTTTAAAAAGAGGGAAAACACCTGGCCGATTCCCGTCTGTGGATAGGTTCCGCAGTCGTTTGTCTGTACCGTAGAATCTCCCGCCCAAAAGATTGTGCGCATTGCAGTATCCTCCTCATTTTATTTTTTGTCTGACTCCCGCCTTTTCTACTTCCCTCTGCCAATTTTGAGGTCGCAAATTGCGACTTCAAAGAAAATACTTCCTCCGTTATCACCCATTGAATGCTCCAATCCAAGATTTAAAATTCTGATTTTCTACAGAAAAGGATGGCCGAAGCCATCCTTTTCAACAGATTCCATGTTTACTCTTTTACCGCTCCGATATTGACGCCCTTCACGAAATACTTCTGCAGGAAAGGATACAGGATCATGAAGGGAAGAATCGCAGCGATGATACCCGCGTTATACAGCGTCGTCTGGGACACCGCATAGGCGGTAGGCGGCGTATCGCCGTCCATAATCATAACGCGGAGCTTATACTGGAAGTTTACATAATCCGGATTCGTAATATAAATCTGAACCGTGGAGTAATCGTTCCAGACACCTACCGCAAACATCAGTCCGATCGAAGCCAGCGCCGCCTTGGAAAGCGGAAGCACAATCTTGACAAAGATTCCCATCGGGCTGCAGCCGTCGATTCTGGCCGCCTCGTAAAGGCTGCCCGGGATTCCCTCGAAGAAGTTTCTCATCAGGACGATGTTATAAACGTTGATCCCGTGCTTGAAGACCAGAATCCACATATTGTCAACCAGCCCCAGCTGTCTCATCACCAGGTACTCCGGGATCATACCGCCGGAGAAAATCATGGTAAAGAGCAGGAAATAAGCCAGCAGATTCCGTCCAGGCATATCAAACTGGATCAGCACATAACCTCCCAGGGTACAGAGCACCAGACCGAACAGCGTTCCAAAGATCGTCGTGATAAAGGAGTTCAGCAGGGGTCGCAACAGTCCTCTCTCTCCCAGGATCACGCGATAGCCGTCCAGGGTAAAATCGCTGGGCCAAAGCCGGAACTGATACACGCCCACCGCATTGAAGGAGTCCACAAGAACCTTCCACATGGGCATCAGAATAATCAGTCCGATGATGATAAACATAACATAATTTACTACAGCAAAGACCGTAACCTTTTTCTTGGGTTTCCGGTAAACCGCTTTCTTTTCAGCCATATCCGTACCTCCTTATACAATACCGCGACCGCGGACTTTCTTGCTGGCATGGTTACAAATCAATACCAAAATACAGCCGACGATGGAACGGAACAGGCCGACCGCCGTAGAGAAACCGTAGTCCGGTCTTGCCACCTGGAAGGTCTGGCGGTAAATATAGGTACCGATAACATCGGATACATCATACACTGCAGAGTTATACAATACGAATACGGACTCGAACAGGTTCAGCACCTTTGCCAGGTTCAGAATCAGCACGGTGATGATCGTATTTGCCAGCGCAGGCATGGTAACGTAACGGATCTTCTGGAAGCGGGTCGCGCCGTCGATATCCGCCGCCTCGTACAGTTCGGGGCTGATGCCGGAGAGGGTCGCCAGGAAGATGATGGTGCCCCATCCTGTCTCCTTCCAGATATTAATGATATAGAAGATCGGCCGCCACATACTGGAGGTTGCCAGGAAATGAATATTATTGTCGTTCGCGCCCAGGATTCCCCACTCTCTCAGCATACCGTTCAGCATACCGGTATTGGAAGGGGAAAGAATCAGGGTGAAGATGGAAGCCACTACCGCCCAGGACATAAAGTGGGGCAGATAGATCACAGTCTGCAGAGTCTTCTTCGCCATAAGGCTTCCCATCTCGTTCAACAGGACAGATACGAGCACAGAGGCAAAGGTTGTCAGGAACAGCTTCACAATACTTAAAATCAGCGTATTCCCGAAAGCTGACCAGAAAGCCTCCGCCTGGAACATCCTGACAAAATGATCAAAGCCGATCAGATGCGGTCCGGCCGGTCCCGGCTTATACTCCATGAACGCGTAACGGATACCCAGCATCGGCCAGTAGTTCATAATTAACACGAAGATGAATACCGGTAAAAACATCAGATAGTGACCACGGTTATTCCAGATGCGAAGCTTCAGGGATTTCTGTCTGACCTCGACGCCGGTGGAAGTCACGATTTTTTTCTTTTTGCTCATACCATCCTTTTCCTTTCTTATGACAGTTTCTTGTCAAAAACCCCCCAGCAGGCCGACTGCCATTCTGCCGCAGTCCGGCGGACTGCGGGATCTTTGACCTTTACGGCGGCCGCCGGATATGCTTCGAAAGCATATCCGGTCATCCCGCCGCGATAGTGCTGATTCAGGTAATACAGATTATTTTACGGAATTACTCCGCCGCATTCAGCTCCGCCAGGATCTGATCGATCAGGCTGCCTACCGATGCCTTATAGGTCTCCATCGCCGCGTCCACGTCGCCGCCGCTTACGACTACGGAAGAAATGGCAACCGCCCTCGCGTCAACGATATCCGCGGATCTCTCGCTGTAGGTATCGGAAGAAGGAGATACCGGCGCATCCACGCAGTTGTCCGTAAAGAACTTGTTGCTGATAGCCTCGTAATCGTTAATGGATACAAATCCGTTTGCCAGAGGAGAAATGACAAGCAGGGGATCCAGATGGTTCTTGGTCGAAATGACATTCTCGTCCGCCAGGCTGGGTCTCTGATGGAACTCGCCCTCCGCGTAGGAGTAATCCTTCTGGTTATCCTTGCCTACGTTGGTGGAAAATTCTTCCGCCTGAGTAGACCACTCGATTCCCTCCGCGCCGTATGTCCAGAGGCTCTGTACTCTGTCGCCGTCCAGCATGGTCGCCAGGAATGCGTCGAAGATCGCCTGCTCTCTGGTATCGTCGCCGTCGCCGTCGTCGATAATTACCCAAACGGGCGCTTCTCTGTTCAGGTATCCGCCGTAGCTGTTCTGAATTTCAGCGATGGGTGCCAGCTCGTAAACCTCGCTGGGGTTATTGTTCTTTTCAAGGTTCGTGATCACGTTCTTATACCAGGTGCCTGCCCAGTAGGTAAACACGCCTGCGGAACCGGACTGCTCCGCACCCCACCATTTCTCGCGGGCCTGCTTCGTGCCAGCGGTAAAGCTGTCGGGGTCGATTACCTTGTCTACATAATAAGCCTGCTTCAATCTCTCCAGAGCAGCCTTGGTCGCGTCGGTCTGGAAGCCGTCGTACCATACGCCGTCCTCGCCCTGAATAATGCTGGGATAAGCGTCCTGCCAGAACTCAGCCGTATAGTTGATCCAGGGAGCCTCCGTGCCGATCAGGCCTGCGGAGATAAAGCCATAAGTATCGCCGTTCACGCCGTTGCCGTCGGGATCGCCGTTCTTAAACGCCAGCAGCATGTTATAAAAGTCGTCATAGGTCTTGATATCGTCGCCGTTGATTCCCACGTTATCCAGCCAGGACTGCTTTATATAGGTAACGCAGCCGTTGCCGTAGGTAGGAGCGAAGCCGTACAGATGACCCTGGGAATCCTTCATGCCCTCGTTTACGCCGGGAAGCGTAAGCCTGCTCTGGAACTCCGCGTTAGCGTAAGCGTCCGCCATATCCCAGAGAAGACCCGAGCTCGCGTACTGCTTCATCATGTTCGCGCTCATGATCATAACGTCGGGATACTGCTGGCCGACAAACTTACGGCCTACATAATCGTTGTAACCGGTGTGGTCGCCCACCTCAAATTCGATATCGATCTCATGGCCGATGGCCTCGCCGATGGCCTCCTCCAGCTGGGGAATGAAAGCGTCCCTTACGGTACGCTGGTCTTCCGTCTCCTGCTTTACGGAGTTTACGGTGCCGTCCACCAGAACCTTCAGGCTGGTGAGTTCAAATTCACCGTTCTCATTTACATTGTTGCCCCCCCCGTTGCCGGTGTTTCCGCAGCCGGTCAGCATCATGGACGCCACCATCGCGCTTGAGACCGCAACGGATAGAAATTTACTCTTTCTCATCTTTTTCCTCCTCTTGAAAGATAGATTAGTACGATGCGCCGCTAATTCTTCCGATTTCGACATTTCGGTAATTGAAAGCGGTTACATCCCTGTTTGTTATTGTAACACATATCACATAGAAGTGCAAGAGGGATTGTCAAATTTGCTTATATTTCATGTTTTCCATCGTAATACGTTGTGCATATAGATTGATATTCCGCTGTTTTGCCCAGCAGCCTTTCCGCATTTCGGAAAAGGATCTGTTCCTTCTCTCTCTCCGTCAGCGGTTCCCGCAGCACCGCCTGCACATACATCCCCGGATTGCAGATCGGGTAATCCGTCCCGAAAAGAAACCGATCTGCTCCCACCCTCCTCACGCCGTAGGCCAGCATTCCGTAGCGAAAAAGGCCTGTGCCGGACAAATCCAGATACAGATTTTCATGCTTCATCATGCGCTCCAGATGCCTGTCATAATCCTGCCGTTCACCCGGATGGGCCGCCGCGAAGATTACGTCCGGATGAGCCGCCACCATCCTCTCCATCTCCTCCTGCTCGCCCAAAACCGTATGGTAACTGACAATCATATGATATTTTCCCGCCTCGTTCAGGATCTCGGAAAAGCTCTCGCAGGAATAATTCCTCCAGCCATGCTGATAAGGCGTCAACTCCCCGATGAGTCGAAATCCCTTCTCCTGCATAAATTCAATCTCCCGGCAGGACTCGTCTATGTAATCCGGATGGACGTGAAAACCCGGGATATAAAAGGATCCGAATTTCTCCTTCAGCTCCAGTGCCTTCCGGTTCAGCTCCCGGAAATAGTCAAAGCCCTTTTCCGGCTCATAAGGCGTTCTGCCGATTACGGAGCCGCAGATCCGCGTGATCCCGCAGCCGCGCAGATCCGCCTCCGCCTGCTCCGGGGAAGGCGCAAAGCACTCCGGATATTTACTTATAAATTCCTCCTCCGTAAGGTAGGGATGTACGTGAAAATCAATTACCTTCATACCGTCTCTCCTTTAAAACCAAAACCCAGTCGTTGGAGCCCTCCTTCCTGGCCGCCGGGCTGAAAAGCTTCCTCTCCTGCCCCTCTATCGTATCCATATAACTGTAGACGCCGCTCCGGGGATCCATCCACCAGGCGTCCATCTCCTTCTCCCGATACCGGGTCAGATCCAGCATAAATTCGTCTCCGCTGTAATCATAACAGAATATAAAATTCTCTCCGGCAAAAACGCTGATCCTGTGGTAACGCTCCTTCTGTCCGAACCGGAGCAGGGAGTCCGCCGGTTCGCCCTGCGTAAAGTCCACGCTCTCCATCAGCTCCTTCAGATATTTCATCTGCCCGGAGCCGGGATGATGTATCGCGTCCTTCCAGCCCTCCCGCACCCCGTAGGATCCCTTCCCGTCCGCAGTCCCGTAAAACTGCATGACCGCATTGCTGCCGTAGGTATGTCCTGCGGCCCCGGCAAAGACTGACCAGTAAGCATAACGCCTGATATCCCACTCCTCCCAGAAGGGATTGCGGGGATTGTGGAGTCCCTGGGGGATTCCCTCGTAGGAAGGCTCCCCGTCCAGCGTGGGCTTCGCAGGGTAGCAGCTGCGATCCCGCTCCACATACCGCCAGTTATCTTCCCCGAAAAAAGTCTCGCGCTCCCGATTATCATCCCACTCTCCCAAGCTGGCCTGATCGTAACGTCGGTGGCCCGACTGGAACAGGTTGAAATCCAGCCACGGCTCCTGATGGAACCAAAGGGAAGAGGAGGTTCTGCCAAAGGGATGATAGGTAATCAGCCGGTCGGGATTGCAGCTCTTTAAAATCTCCCCTTCCCTGCAAAACACCTCCGCCCCGGCGTCTCCACGGACGTCCCCGCCCAGAATCCAGATAATATTCGGCGCGCCCTGATAACGCTTCCCCAGAAAGTCCGCGTACCTCCCGCTGTTTTCCCCGTCCAGAACCCCCTGCTTTACCAGGGATCCCCAGGCCGGAAGCAGTCCCAGATACAGCCCCTCCGCCTCAGCCAGCTTTACGACCCGATCCACAAACGCCCAATACTCCGGCCTTGTGACATCCTTCATCCCGTCCGCCAAAGAGGAATCCAGCGCCCTCCCCGGAAGCGTGTGAGCCAGTACGGTCTGGATCACATTATACCCCTTCTCCCGCCGATTTCGCAGATAGATTCGAATCTCCTCCTCCCCCAGCTTCTGCAGCATCAGCCAGGCCGTGTCCCCCAGCCAGAAAAAGGGACGCTCCCCCTCCATAAGGTAGCGTCCGTTATCGCTGACGTGTAATTTTCCCCTGCTCCATGTTTTCACAGTTATACCTCCTGCGCGCTTTCCGAGCCCCAAAATTTCTCAGATGAAATCCCGGGTAAAGCCTATGGCGAACCTGCCGACTTTTCAGTTTTTTGAATGTGAAAATGTCGGCGGAACGCCATAGACGATCTGTTTGAAACAGTCGATTCGATTTTCACATATGCTCTTTGAATAAGTGTATCTTTATAACAGCAAAAATTTAGTACTTGTCAACCCGAACTTTGGTTACTGCTCAAAAACCGCCAGCTTCTGCTGATCCAGAAGCCTGGTCTGCTCAATAATGGTATTGAAGTCCCCGATCAGCTCCTTGGAGAGATCCTCCAGCTTGCGGTATTCCCTCTCCGCCCTCGTGTAGTCGCCCTGCGTGATCGCCTGCATTACGATCCGGCCGCCGCTGTGGAAGGTTCTGTGCTTGGCCCCGAGTCCATTCCAGATTCCGGATACCGCCTTATTCTGCGGCGACATCGCGTAATAAAAATGTCCGAAGGCACATTTCGTATCGTCGGTCTGCAGCGGCGTACACTGACGCTGCTTCACCATATTGCCCAGGGTATTCAGCCAGCCCTTGTGAGCCTTAATCGCGTTCTCCAGCGTCCCGATAAAGATCTGGTTATCCAGCATGTAGAAGACATCCTGCACCATATTTCCCATCTTTTTCGCCGCATCGTCCAGCTCCTTCTCCACGACGGGCACAGGCTCCGCGCTCTTTTTCAATTCCTCGGAGATGTTCGAGAGCGTCTCCGCCTCCTCGTCCAGCTTGTCGGAATCCTCCTTCAGCCGGCTCATCTGCTCCTGCACGTTCATCACGGAGCTGAAAATTTCCTCACCGGATGCGGCGATCGTCGTCACGGAATCCGCGATGCTCGCCACGCTCGCCTCATTCTTTTTATTGTTCTCCAATACCTTGAAGAGGCTCTCCCGCATCCGGTCGATCTCTTCCACCGTCTTATCCAGGCTGCCGCAGGTCATCTTGGACGCCTCCTCGATCCGGGCTACCAGGCCGTCCATATTGTCAGTCATCTGCTTTGTCTCGTTCGCCAGCCCGCGGATCTCCTCCGCCACAACGGCAAAACCCCGGCCCGCCTCCCCGGCTCTCGCCGCCTCGATGGACGCGTTCAACGCCAGCAGGTTCGTCTGGTTGGAGATGGAGTTGATTCCCCGGATCACCTCCGTCATGCTGTTCAGCACGCTCATCAGCTGCTCCATATCGCGCTTCATCTCGTTGGAATTCTCTATGGTTTCCTCGGACTTTTGGGCGATCACGTGAAGATCCTGATTGCTGCTCGACATTTCCTCCTTGATATCCGAAGCCGCCTCGGCCACCTGCTGAATACTCTGGTTGAAGCTCTCGTGAACGGAAACCACGTCAGCCATACTCTCTTCCGTAATCTTCGCCGTATCCACCACGCTTGCCACGACGCCCCTCATATTGCCGCTGACGTCCGTCATCCGACTCGTGCAGTCCCTCATGGCAAGATCCAGCGCGCTGATTTTCATCACCGCCGAGAATACGCCCTGCACCAATTGACCGAATTTCTCCCTCCCGGACTGCAGACGTCTCTGGATCTGTGCCGCTTCAGGATTCTTGCTGCTTTCCACCGGAATCATCCTGCCGATGCTGTATACGATTTTCTTGTCTCTCATGATTCTCCTCTCTGCCCGCTTTCTGCGGACATCCCTATTCAAGTCCGAGCGTTTCGTTCAGGCTTTCCTCCTGTGCATCCGGACGAATCCCTCGCCTGCTCTACAGGCAGGTTGCTTTTTCATTATAACAGACTTTTTCTTTCCGCGCCACATTAATTTTTCTTTTCTGATTTCCCCTTTTTGGCATTTCTGATCCTTTCCGCCAGAAAATTCCATAAGAAATTCAGGATTCCTACCGTAAGCCCGGCCAGAACCGCCTTCCGCCAGTCTGTCGGCTCGCGGTGCAGAAGATTTACCACGATGCACCCAAAGAACACAGTCGCCGCCCACAGGAGCGCTTTCTCAAGCTTCTCCTTCCATCCGTTCCTCTCCGCCATTTTTCTTCCTCCTTCTCCGCCATAACATAATCCCCGCAAAGCAGGCGCAGCTGACCGCGCTGACGGCAAGGCCCGCCGCTGCTCCCGCGGGACGATACCTCATCTCCAGCTCGTAGCTTCCCGGCTCCAGGTCGAAGGCCATGAGGCAGCCGCCGAACAATTCTCCCTCACGCTCCTCCCCGTTCATTTTTACCGTCCAGCCGTCCTCATAGGGTATCGACAGCACCAGCCGCCCCGGCTGATCCAGGGTAATCCGCCCGGAGATAAAATCGCTCTCCCAGACGACCTCCTCCAGCTCCCGCTCTCCCAGAGCCGTCAGGATCCGGGAGAGCGCTTCCTCGTTCAGCCGGTAAATATCCGCGCGTACCTCCGGGGTATCGTCCTTCTCGTCGCCGTTTGTCAGCGTGATCACACAATCCTTTTCCAGCCGCCCCAGGTACAGGACGCTTCCCCGCTTCAGATCGTTGAAAACCGTATCCGCCATGCTTCCGCCGATGTATTCCACCTTGCTTGTGCCGGAGGCGGTCAGGATGCCGTAGTAGATTCCCCCCTCCTTCGCCGTAAAGACAACATTTTCTCCCGAAGTCCCCGCCCGCTCCCTGACAAAGAGATCCCCCTCGATTCCAAGGCTCCTCGCCAGCTCGTTTTGCAGCGCCAGCGCCTGGTACTCATATCCTTCCGGAAGGTCGAAGCCCACGGGTGCCACATACCCGAAGGGCAGCGTCGCCGCGTTCTCGTACAGGCAGATATCCCCGCTCTTTTCCAACAGCCGATACAAGCTGCATTCGTAAGCCTCCGACTCCCCGAACATATATTTCACGTTCAGCAGCGCAGAGGTAAGCGCCGTCGCGCCGTCAAAGCCGTAATATACCTTGCTGTGGCGCATCCCCAGCCTTTTATAAAGATCCATTACCTGAGAATTCATCGTGGAAGAAAAGATGCTGGCGGAAGGGTAGCCGGTCAGCGTAGCGTCATTCTTCGTCTTCCGGGTAAACTTTTCCACCCGGTAAAGGCTCTCCTCCCTCTCCTCCGTCAGCTCATAAAGAGCCTTATAATCCTCCTGCTGCCCCAGATAAGCCTCCCGGTCGGTTGTCGCGATGCTGGTGTCCCAGGTATTCACAGCGCACTCCGCCGCCACTGCGGTCAGCGCGACCACTGTAACCGCCAGGATTACATCCCGTCTCCTTCGGGTACGATACAGCCAGAGCAGCACGGCGTACAGCGTAATCAGGCAGAGGGTCAGAAGCTTCACCCCTGTCTCAAAATCCTCATGAACCACAAATTTCTGGCAGAACAAAAGAAACCCCGCCGCGATGAGATACCCGTATAAAATCTGCTGCTCCTCCGTCTCCCGCAGCCTCAGGCAGGCCTCGCAGCACATCGTCAGCACCAGGAAAATATAGAGAAAGGACTGCCTGCCCGGCAGGGAGTCGGGATAATTCAGGCCGTGCCAGATAAAGTCCAAAATATTCGTGGAAAAGCTCAGCAATAGAAACCCTGCCAGCCCCAGACGGCAGAATTTTTCCCGGATGGAAATCCGCCGGTTCATCAGGTACATCGGAACCAGCATCAGCACCGCGCTGCCGCAGTAGATGTTTGGCCAGTGATCCAGCCCTCTCTCCGTAAAGACGCAGACGCAATGCCTCGCCAAGACGTCCAGTATCGAAAAGTAGGACTCCACCTGCTCCGGAAAAACCATGTCTCCGAAATCGGTCTGCAGCAGGGCGCAGACCTCCGGGATCAGCAGCGCCGCCGCCATTCCTCCGGCCAGCAGGGAAAACAGGGCGAACCGCCCCATGGCACGCAGCCTTCCGCCCCTGTGCAGCGCCATAAGACAGACGAAATACAATACCAGGAAGATGCAGATCATGATGGAAATATAAAAATTCGTAAAGATGGAAAAGGCCAGGGCCACGCAGTACATCCCGCATCTTCCCTCCTTCACCAGCCTCTCCAGCCCCAGCAGAATCAACGGGAAGAGCCAGATACAGTCCACCCACATAATATTATAATTATAGGCCGCCATAAAGCCGGAAAAGGCATAAAACAGGGAAAAGAGCAGGGGAAAGAGACCTCCTGCGCCGAAATGCTTCTGAAAATAATAGCAGGCCGCCAGCCCGCAGAGCCCAGTCTTGAATACGATCAGATAGCCGATGAACTCCGTCAAAAAAGCCTCCGGCAGCAGGAACGCCAGCAGGTGAAAGGGGCTTGCCAGATAATAGCCGAAAAGCGCCAGAAAGTTGGAGCCTATACCTACGTGAAAGGAAAAGCTCAGGTTTTCGCCCCCCCCTGACCTTGTGCAGCAGCTCGCTGAAAAAGGGCATGTATTGATGATACAGGTCTCCCGACAAAAAGGTTCTGCCTCCGAAGGGATAAATCCCCTTGACCGCGAACAGGAGCAGCATCAGCAGGACGGGCAGAAGGAAGGACAGGAGCAGCGCAAGACGCTCTGTTTTCATTTTTTTTACATTGATTTTCATGGGCGCAGACCTCTGGTTTTTATTCATCATATCAGATATTTTTGTCAAGTACAACATATACTGTCAGAAACAGTGTTTTTCAGAGGTATCGGATGATTATAGCCATCGCCGGAAGGCAAGCGGATACCAAAAATTATGTCCGATATGTGACGCAGGCCGGCCACGAAGCCCGGGTTACCCTGAACCCGGAGGAGGCGGAGGGCTGCGACGCCCTGATTCTTCCAGGGGGAGGCGATATCACCCCCGCCTTTTTCGGGGAAGCAAATCACGGCTCCCGCCAGATCGATACGGAGCTGGATATCCTGCAGTTTCTGGCCCTGGAGCGCTTTCTCCGCGCCGGGAAGCCCGTGCTGGGGATCTGTAAGGGGATGCAGGTTATCAACGTCCTGCTTGGCGGAACCGTCGTGCAGGATCTGGAGACAAAGGAGCTTCACCGCTATCGGGACGGCGACCAGTACCACGCCACAAAAATCCTGCCGGACTCCTGGCTCTTCCGCCTTTACGGCGGCGAGGCTCTCGTCAACAGCGCCCACCATCAGTCCGTCGGCCGTCTCGGTAAGGAACTTCGGATTATTCAGCGCTGCATCGCCGACGGCTGTCCTGAAGCTCTTGAGCACAACGCCCTGCCGGTTCTAGGCGTACAGTGGCATCCGGAACGGATCGACGAAGCCCGCGCCAGGCTTATCGGCGGGAAGGTGCTGGCTTACCTTGCTTCTTTAGCCTCTCCTTCGTCTCCGCGATAATATTCTGGCGGTTCTTCGCCGCCTCCTCCCTCGCGTCCGCCCGGGCAATTTCAAACAGGGAGCGGATCACCGTCTTCAATATTTTCATGGTCTCGCCGTCCACCTCCTTCAGGGCGGCGATCATCCGGTTCATACTCCGCTTCCATTCTGCGGTCAGCTGGATCAGATCCTCCGCCTCCGAGGCGGAGATCACCTGGTAGAGCGTATCCACAAAGGTTCTCAGCTGCGCCTCATCCAGAGACAGGATCCAGGTATTCAGGGTGTTATCCAGGCGCTTTCTTCCCTCGTAAATATCGTCCACCCGCTTCAGATGATCCCCCTCCACCAGCCAGGTATAAGGATCATGCTGAGCCAGCCCGAAGGTTTTGCTCTCCACTACCTGAAACCGCATATTGGACTCAAAGAGCATCCCTACGAGCGAGGAATGGGGCAGGATCTTTTTCACCCGATCCGCGATCAGCTCAAAATTACCGTTCTCCAGCACCTCAGGCCGGAAGCCCGGTCCGTCCATACTGTAGATCCGGAGAATCCTGTCCTGGATCTCCGGCTTACAGTTCATAGCGCTGTAGACGGCAAGATTCCCACCCTTGGAATGCCCCCCTACATAAAGCGGACAGCGAATCCTGTCCCCCACGAAGTTCAGATAGTCCACGCTGTACTCCTGCCCCGGCACCGGCGAGAGGAAGGCCATGTTAAAATCCTCCTTCCAGCCGACAATCGTCTCGTCCGTCCCCCGGTAAGCCACATAGGCAGTGCCGTCGTCCAGGAAATAGGTCAGCGCGGAGAACTGCGTCTCCCATCTTTTTTCAATCACATTGACATAGCAGTTCAGCCGCAGTTCCCGAAACCGCGCCCCGGAAAGCATCGCCTCGATCAAAGCCCGGTTCACCTCCGCATAACGCACATCCGCAAACAGCTTTTCGTAGTCCGGGTGTTCCTTCAGGCTCTTCAGCGCTACCGACCTGTTATAGCGGCTGATATCCGGAACAATCCCGTCGAACTTCAGGTAGGAAAGCTGACAGAGCGCCAGGCTGTCCACCTCCGTCAGCGGCATTTCCCGAAAGGAATAACGTCCGTATTCTTTTATATAATCCAGCATCGTCCCCATATCATTCCCTCCCGCGCCTGTTCTTTATTGCCGCTTATCCCCTATGTCCGCTTCGGCAGGTGCCGCTTTGCCATGGCGGCGGTTCCGTTTTCCCCTGTTATTGCAACGGTTCAGAACCGACCCCGAAAGCAGCGTCCGGTTATGAACCGTTATTCTTTCCCTTTTATTATAACACGAACCGGCGGAGAAAACTCCGCCCGCAACGCCGTCAATTCAACGACCCGCCTGCAGACTGTCGGGCTGCAGCCGCGCAGATCAAATTCTGCCGTCCATCTCCTGATATTCCCTCTTCGCCATGACGCTCTTGTACGCCGGGCGGATAATCTTATCCATATTGATCAGCTCCTCGATCCGATGGGCGCTCCAGCCCACGATTCTTGCGATCGCGAAAATCGGGGTATACATCTCCAGCGGAATCTCCAGCATACTGTACACAAAACCGCTGTAAAAGTCCACATTGGCGCTGACGCCCTTATAGATACGGGCCTTCGCGGCGATGATCTCCGGCGCCAGCCGCTCGATCATGGAGTACAGGGCAAAGTCCTTCTCCCGGCCCTTCGCCTCCGCCAGCTTCCGCACAAACCCCTTGAAGACCTGCGCCCTGGGGTCGGACAGGGAATAGACCGCATGTCCCATGCCGTAGATCAGACCCTTTTTATCGAAGGCCTCCTTCGCCAGGATCCGGTTCAGGTACGCCCGAACCTCGTCCTCATCCTCCAGGTCGGACACCTCTTTACGAAGATCCTGCATCATCTCCACTACCTTGATATTCGCGCCGCCGTGCTTAGGCCCCTTCAGGGAGGAAAGCGCCGCCGCGATGACAGAATAAGTATCCGCTCCCGAGGAAGTCACCACACGGGTCGTAAAGGTGGAGTTGTTTCCGCCGCCATGCTCCATGTGCAGCGTCAGGGCGATATCCAGCACCTCCGCCTCCAGCGCCGTATATTTTTTATCCGGCCGCAGCATCATCAGCAGATTCTCGGCTGTGGAGAGCCTTTTGGAGGGACGGTGTATATACATGCTCTCATCGTTCTGATAGTGATTGTAAGCGTGATACCCGTAGACGGACAGCATGGGAAACACGCTGATCAGCCCGATACACTGGCGCAGTACGTTTTCGATAGAGGTATCGCTGCAGTTCCTGTCGTAAGAAGCCAGCGTCAGAACGCTCCTGGTCAGCGAGTTCATAATATCGCTGCTGGGAGCTTTCATGATCACATCCCTGGTAAAATTAGTAGGAAGCGTCCTGTTTGCCGCAAGGATATCCATAAATTCCTTCATCTGCTTTCTCGTGGGAAGCTCACCGAACAGGAGCAGGTAAGCCACCTCCTCAAAGCCGCAGTGGTCGCCGCGAAATCCCTTTACCAGCTCGATACAGTCATATCCCCGGTACCAGAGCTTGCCCTCGCAGGGCGTCTTGACTCCGTTCACCATCTGAAAAGAATCGATCCTGGAAATATTCGTCAGCCCCGTTACGACGCCGTTCCCGTTCTTGTCCCTCAGTCCCCTCTGCACCTCATATTCATCGAACAACTGGGGCTCCAACCGATCAGCCTCCCGGCACATCGCAGCGTAATTACTCAGATATCCTTCATTTTTCTTCAATAGAACTACCTCCTGATTCTTTATTTTCTAAACTATGATCATACTTTATACCCCTTTGCGCACCCTGGCGCACATACGAATCAATATTTGTATCTTATCTTTTTTCGGTTCCCACTGTCAATAAAAACTTTATTAATTTTATACAAAAACTATTGATTATCTCTAAAAAGCCTTGAAAACAAGCACTTTTATAGACATAAGTAACTGAATTTACTACCAATTTACTACTTTTACGGAAAAGCCTTGATATGCACAAC
>JAMPIG010000074.1 GCA_023662875.1 Roseburia sp.
CAGATATTGAATTTTCAAGGTGCATAGCTAAAATTCACGTGCGAAGTTTGAGTAAAGTAATTTGAATTTTTGCAGAAAGCCGCTTATGTGACGATACGGTTTGCCGGTATCGGCGGGTATGAGCCGGTCATCGTACTGAATGAGAAGTCGGGCGGATTACAGGACATTGTCTTACCGGGTATGATAGGATTTGGAAATAGAATGAGCAGGAAGGGCGATATCATTGATGCTTTTAAAAAGAATCTGTTCTGTCGTATGTGCATCAGTAATTTTGTTTATGGGAGGGTGTTCCGATTTGGAGCGCCCTACCATAAACGGTGAAGATCAGGATATGCTGTCAACGGAAAATATGCAGCAGGAAGACCGAAAGCCGGAAGAAGACAGCGGTATCAGCAAAGGAACGGAAAGAATAGAGATCGCAACCGATTGTAGAATTAGTAATTTCTATTATATGAACTGGCAGAATAGTGAGATCCTATCTTTTGGAGACATACTTTTTGTAAGAAATACAGAGTATCTCTTTGAAGACGGGGAGTATTATTTGAGCGGTAAACGGCTGACAGATTATTTGCCGGAGGAAGATCAGGAAGAATTGCTGGCTTTAATCGAAAACCATGTCTGGAGAATTCTGCAAAGCGATCATACGATTATTTATTCCCTGGATCGGGGGCAGGGAGAGTATTGCGTTACTTTAGTGGATTTTCCTGCAAAAGAAGTAAAGTGTTCACGTATTCTGCCGGGAGAGATACAGTGTGTTTATGACTCAAAGCTGTATTATATATCTACAAACGAATCGGATGATGGTCGGACGCTGCATACCATAGAATATTTGGATTGCAATGATTTTACAAGTCATGCTATTTATTCTACCGAAAACGTAATAGGCCAGATGATGGTGAGAGAAGACGGCGCTATTGCATTTGCGGAGGATGTCGGAGGGTATTTTGTAATAGATGAGGAAGGGAATATAAACCGGATCCATGAAGCTATTCCGGAAAGGTTAGGCTTTGCAAAAGAACAGTTTTACAGATTTGACGATGCGGGACTATGGTTTTGGATCGAATACTACAATCATGCGATGGAATTAATCCGCCTGGAGGAAAATGGGGAATTACGCAGGATAAAGAGTAATGGTGCGTCAAATGAATTGGCGTTAAAACAGGGAATGCTGATTTATGACGGAAATGAGGCAAAACTGTATCCCTATCAATATGAAACGATGGCAGTCGAAGGGCTCACAATGCGGGGAGAAATTATATGGGATTCCTTTTTGCAACAATATCAGATCATTGATTCGACCTATCTGGATTCCGGATATAAACTGACGGATTATTATTATCAGAATCAAACGATTTGGTGGCTATGGAAAAATGAGGAAGAAAATTTGATTGTCACTAAAGTGGATTTGAATGAAAGCCCTGATTAAATAAATGTTCAGAAAATAGAGCCAGTGCTATTTTGGACGGATATAATGTAGTATAGCGTATTCAAAGTTTTGCGGAGTCGGTGCGGCAAGAGAGGAGATCGGTAATGTATCGAAAGATATTGTTATTCTTTGTGCTGTCATTATTCCTGGCAGGGTGTGCGCAAGAGTCGGAAGAAACGGAGGATAGAGCTTCGCTGTCGGACGGCGTTATAGATGAAATACGAGAGCCGTCCGACGGGGAATATGCTTTTCTCGACATAGAACAATTAACAGGAGAAAGGTATTACTATTATTTAGTTGTAGAAGATTTTTTATGTTGTGCTACAGATTCAAAGGATACGTCGGATGAAGTAATAAATGAATACATGACGTCAAACTCCGCGGAGATATGTGATTATATTGATGAAATAAAAATGGCGGATGCGTATTATTTTATTGAAGCGGAGAGTCCGGACGAGGGAATGTATGTTTCCGGAGATGAATTGACGATCCCGGTATTGCTGTATTTTGGCGGTACTCAAAGTGATCAGGCAAGAGCTTCTAAAATTTTTTGGTTCACGGTTCAAAAAGTGACGGAACCGGATAACATACAGTGGAAGATAATAACAGTTTTTACACGCTTGATAACATGAGAATTAAGAGGATTTCGCGTGGAGATTTTGAAGGTGAATGACAAATCGTTTATGTTACAAAGGATGAAAAAGAAAAGAATTCTGTTTTCTTGCGTAAATATTTTATTGTTGTCTATCCTGGTGACGTTCTGTTTGCGCAATGGGAGCGACAGGACGCCGAGCGGCTTCTTTTTTGCGGATGGGCTGAAGGAAGTGGAATATGAAGGCGTTTTCTGTCCGTTAAGCGGCAATCTCATAAGGCAGAATATAAAATTAAACGTCAGGAAGGTGAAAGTCTTTCAGGACGCCGTCCTTTGGGCGCTGGAGTTAGAGCAGTTAAATGTGGAGGATCCCGAAGATGAGATTAGAATGGGCAGACAATATTTGGGCTATTTTTATGTGACGGGAAGCGAGATCTATCAAAAACCGCTGCCGGACATGAACGGATTCAGTCGGGAGCGGGATGAAGAAATGATTCATTGGATAAGCACTGATGAGGCGGATTTTTTAGCAGCATGTCGTCTTGTCTGCGCGGAAGAAGGGACAGAGAATAGAGCGGATGAGCAGGGATGGCACAGCTATGTGGAGGCGGATGGCGAAAAAAGAATCTATCATATGTACAATGACTACACGGGCGGAACCAAGGAGTATGAAAGGATTGTATGGGAGAGAGGAAAGGGAATTATATACTATCTTCACGGGGCAGGGTCAAGTCTCATGGAGGTAGAAATAGGGTTTGATTTATATGATGATGTCGGGGGACGAGGTTCGTCTGTTGCAGTTGATGACCTGTGATTTTAACGGGAAAAAATTTTACGCGCACGCAATGGGCTAATTATGGTCAGATGGATATGCAGACAGGAGAGAAAATATGAGCAGTTATGAGGAAATAAAGGAAAGGGTAGGTTGGGGGGAAGAATTTTTATTTTACTACAATAACGAGGAATATTGGATTAGTCAAAATGAACCTTGGAGATATTTAACCAGAGTAAGAGGGAGCGTATCACAAGAGTTTCAATCAACAGAAGAATTATTTGAAAATGGACGAATTGAAGGAAAGAGCCTTTTTGAAATTTGGGATGATATAAAACAATATTTCTAAAAATAATTCGGTGGCAAAGATTTTTGAGGAGACATCCAGCGACTGTTCCCTGGTTTGGGAAAGAGAATACAGGCGGCGAACCTGAAAACGGTTCGGAGTAAAGAGTATGAAAAGGTATAGAAGATTAAATAAAAGGGAACAGCAATGGATTGAAAGATTGATGGACGTTGAGTTCCAGGGCAGAGATATTTTGCTCAGACAATTTTCAAATGTAAGGGTTGCCTACAGGCAGGAATATGCGTTTATTTCTTTAAAATTCAGCGTTCGGGGAGATATAGAGCCTTATCCGTTTCCGGTCAGAGTGCCTTTGGAAATGCGGGCTTTTCAACAGACAGCTGCGCCAATCATTTTCTTGCTGCATATTGTTGGCGGAGCGATAAATGAGTTGGAGATTGTCACAGCGGATTTGACGCAAATAAATCCGGATCGCATTGATTTGGAAAGAGTCGAATATGAAATAGATCAGGAAGTGGCGATATAAGTGAAGGCAAATTAATCATTGATGCTTACGAGACAGGAGATTTTAAGGTCAACGCCAAATCGCAAAATACATGTTCCTGTTTTAAAACGCATTTATATGAGGATGGGGTAAGGATCGTAATATCAGAGGAGAAGGTTTTTAAATATATAAAAACGGACAGGCTGTATGTGGGATTGTCGAGCTTGGGATGTATTGCGGAGATATGTCTGTGCCAATTAACATCGAATGAAATAGATCATATTAAAAATGAATTGGTTCTTTAATAAGCAGTTTTCAGAATGTGCAGCAAATGGAATAATTGCGGGAGAGAATAAGTTGATGTATGAGAAAACTATTTCTATATTAAGGCAGCATGAAATTAAAATGGAAACAGGACTTACTTTTGCGGAAATATGTAAAGTGGAATCTATTTATGAAATTAAATTTCCTAAAAGTTTAAGAGCATTTTTAATGCAGGTATTACCAACCTCAAAGGGCTTTTATAATTGGAGGGATTTTAATCCTGAGAATATCGAATTTATATGGCGGACAATAGAAAGACCCAAAAACGATTTATTCGTCGGGCGAGCAGAGGAAGCCTTGAATGGGAGCGAATCCGATGCGGATATGAAAATACAGCTGAAGAATGCCCCTAAGATGATACCGATTTATTTTCATCGGTATATACCTGTAATCTCGCGTGATGACCCGCCTGTACTTTCTGTGCATGGTATGGACATTATATATTATGGCGAAAATTTAGACGATTATTTTGAGGTCGAATTTGGCGGGAAAAAGCAGGAAGAGATAGATTTTGAGAAAATAGAGCCGGTGCCTTTCTGGACAGATATGATGGGTTATTATTAAGCTTCAAGAGAGATGCTCCGCAGCGATAGGAAAATGGATGAATGGTCAGGAGCAAAGCGGCAGGAAGGATAAAAGGGATGTAATGATTAATGTATTATGTATCGGACAGTATAATGGAGAAGGCAAATTTACCGCGGCTCAATGGATTTGGTTTATAGAATGGTGCAAAACAGAATGCAATGCGATTATTGTTTATTCAAGGATGCGTTATGATATGATTTGCGCCAGGCTTTCCCTGCATTGCAATATTGTTGAATTGGAAATGCCGGATAAGGAAATGGATGTTCATGCATATAAGATTATGGTAACCGATGATATTTTATGGGAGTATATCAGGGAACAGGATTACAATATTGATATAGCGGATGACATATCTCATTTATTCTTTTTTGACGGAGGGAGAAATATTGCGTCGTTGGAAATAGTTGATTATGAGAATTATATTCTTTTTGAGGAGTCTGTTAAGCCGGTTGACCGTTTTTTGTCTGAGCGGGAAATGCTGCTGGAAAATATACGGCTTTGTAATAAAGGGAAAGCGGATGTAGACGATCTGCTGCGGGGAGAAAGCTGGAAGCCGCTTGGGTGTGCTTAAAAGGGAAGGAGCGGACAGTGAAAAAGTGGGCTGTGTGGGGAATCGGTTTGTTGCTTGCGGCAATCTTTTTTGGAGTGGGTTATTCCATCTTCCGGGAAGAATGGTATTTCTATCGCAGGGAAGAAATTTCGGAATTTATAAATTGTACGCAAAAGGACATATCGGAAATATACGCCGATGTTGTCGCCGAGTTAGGGGAGGAAGTCAGGGGCTATGATTTGGCGGAGGCGGTATTTACTCTGGACGGCGGTCTGGAGCAAATAGATTTTCTCTTTTATAAGCCGGGAATCTTTTATGATGTAAATACAAAGAGGATAACGATATTCCCCCGGGAAAACAGGATTCAATCAATAGAGATCTACCAGGGTAATTTCAAGGCTTCTGAAGTAGACAGCCCTGTGATCCCCATAAGCGCCGAAGAGCTTGATCGGATTTACCGTGAAAATGCCGGCGAGGAAGGAGTAAAAAAAGTGATCTGCGACGGGGATGGCGTGAGGGTTTATCAAAAAGATTAGAGCTTTGCTGGTGTTTTGCGATTAATATCCGCAAAACTATTGAAAATCGGAACAAGATGCGGTATGATATTCCTGTGGACGGAGGTGATTCTTGTGATTTACAGACCGATGTATGTGGATAAAATCATGGCGTATGTAGATACTCCTTTTGTAAAGATTCTGACAGGGGTTCGCCGTTGCGGAAAGTCTACGATCCTCAAAATGGTTATGGAAAAGCTGCAAGCGGAGCGGAATATTTCCGCGGATCGTATTGTGAGTTGCCGTTACGATTCCATGGAATATGAGGATATGACGGCGAAGCAGATGTATGCTGATCTGAAGGGGAGGCTTTCATCAAAGGGAAGAACCTATCTGTTTCTGGACGAGGTGCAGGAAATCAGGGGATGGGAAAGGGTCGTAAACTCGTTGGTATCGGATTTCGATGTGGATTTATATGTGACGGGCTCCAACTCCCGTATGATGTCCTCGGAGATATCTACTTATCTGACCGGGAGATATGTTGCTTTTCGGATCTATACTCTTTCTTTTTCGGAATATTTGATGTTCAAGGAAAAGTACGAACCGGTTGGCGAGCCGAGAGGCGAGCTTGCCGAATATGTCCGCCTGGGCGGGTTTCCCGCAACGCATTTGCGGAAGTATTCACAGGACGAGGTTTATACGATTGTTCGGGATATTTATAATTCGACTGTTTTCTCGGATATTGTGAAGCGTAACCAGATCAGGAAAATAGACCAGTTAGAGCGTGTCGTCAGGTACACCCTTCAAAATGTCGGTAATACATTTTCCGCAAAGTCAGTTTCGGATTACCTGAAAGCGGAGCACAGGACATTGGATAACGAGACGGTATACAGCTATCTGGAGAAGCTGGAAAAGGCGTATCTGCTGCACCGCTGCTCCCGGTATGATTTGCAGGGCCGGGAGGTCTTGAAAACACAGGAAAAGTTCTATCTTGCCGATACTGCTCTGCGATACAGTATTCTTGGCTACAATGCCGACAGCGTCGCCGCGAGCCTTGAAAATATCGTGTATCTGGAACTTTGTCGCAGAGGCTATATGGTGTATATCGGAAAAACAAATGACGGAGAAATCGACTTTGTAGCGGTGAGGCAGAACGAAAAAATTTATGTGCAGGTTACTCAGGAGGTGGCTTCCGAAAAGACGAAAAACAGGGAATACAATCGCCTGCTTGAAATACGCGACAATTACCCCAAATATGTGCTTAGTGCGGATGAATTTGTCGGCGGGAACTATGAGGGCATTAAGACGACGCACATAGCGGATTTTCTGCTTGGAGCCGGATATTAAGGCTTTCCGGCAAACTCGTGAAAAAACCCTTGCAAAACCCGCGTTCTATGGTAAAATAAGTTTGACAATCGAATAGTGAGAGGTTTATTTTTTCGAAGAGGAGAAGAGCACAATGAAAAGAAAGAAGCTTTTCAGGTTACTATTGGCGGCGCTTCTGACAATGGCTGTACTGGGCGGATGCGGCTCGGACGGCACAGGAGAGTCTTCGGGGGATAATTCCTCAGGGGAGCCCGTGATCGGGGGCTCCGTTGTTGTAGGAATACAGCAGGATATCGACAGTCTTGACCCACACAAAGCAACTGCGGCAGGAACCAGAGAGATATTGTTTAACATTTTTGAAGGACTGGTAAAGTCCGACAAAAACGGCGACTTGATGAAGGCGTTAGCCAGCGACTACGCCGTTTCCGAGGACGGATTGGTTTATACCTTTACGCTCCGGGAAGGGGTAAAGTTTCATAATGGCAATACGGTGACGGCGGAGGATGTAAAATATTCGCTGGAAAGGGCTTCGGGCCTCTTGGACGGCACACCGTTAATTTCTTCATTGAGCGTTCTTACAAGCGTAGAGATTTTAGACGATAAAACGGTTCAGGTTACAGTGGGCAGCGCCAACACAGAGTTGATTTACAGCTTTGTGGCGGCAATCATCCCGGCGGGAAGCGGGGAGGATGCGGAAGGGACGCCCATCGGTACGGGGCCGTTTTCTTTTGTCTCCTATACGCCTCAGGTAGGGATTGTGGTCAGGAAGAATGCCGATTATTGGCAGGAAGGGCTGCCCTATCTGGACGAGGTGAATTTCAAGATTGTAAACGACCCGGATACGGTGCTTCTGGAGCTGCAGGGCGGTTCTATCGATATCTATCCTTATCTGACCGACAGCCAGGCAAAGGAGCTGGAGAGCAGCTTCCAGATTTTGTCGGCTCCCTCGGTCAATGTGCAGGCGATCTTCCTGAACAACGCGGATCCTCTGTTGAGCGATGTGCGGATCCGGCAGGCGATCTGCTACGCCCTTGACAAGGATATGGTCAATGAGTTTGTGGCGGGAGGGAACGCTACCCTGATCAGCTCGGCTATGCTGCCTACACTGCGGACTTATTATGTGGATCTCAACGATATCTACGGTACGTCGGCGAATATCGACAAGGCGAAGGAGCTGATGGCCGCGGCCGGCTTCGCTGACGGCTTTGACCTGGAGATTATGGTTCCGGTGAATTACGAGTATCATATGCAGACGGCAGAGGTCGTTGTAGAGCAGCTGAAGGAGGCGGGAATCCGGGCGACGATCAACCCTGTGGAATGGAATACCTGGCTGGAGGACTGCTATACCAACCGGCAGTTTCAGGCTACGATCTGCGCCGTCACCAGCGATATGACGCCGGGCTACCTGATGAACCGGTTCCAGACGGACTCCAAAAAAAATTTTATCAATTTTGCCAGCGACGAGTATGACCAGGTATATCAGAAGGCGGCCGCAGCTATGGATCCGGCGGAAAAGGCGGGATATTATCAGGAGCTGCAGCGGATCCTGAACGATGAGGCGGGCAGCGCCTTTATCCAGGTTCCGCCGATCACGATCGCGGTGAAGCCGGGGCTGGCGGGTTATGTATTTTATCCCGTGTATGTGCAGGATATGAGTACGGTGTATTATACAAAACAATAGGATCCATGCTTCACGAAAAAACTATTGTCATGAATAAAGGCGCAAAGATTTTCTAAGCCGGCAAGAGGGTGCATAGCAATCCCTTTCGCATGTCGGCCAAGAAAGATATAGGGAGGGAAAGGAGGCAGCGGCGTGAAATATCTGATCAAAAAGACCATCACTCTCATTATGACATTGTTTCTGGTTTCCGTGGCTGCCTTCCTGGCCTTCCAGATTATCCCCGGGGACGTGGTTACCTCGATCCTGGGGACGGAGGCGACGCCGGAGCGGGAGGAGCAGCTCCGGGAGGAGTTGGGCTTAAACGATCCGCCGGTGACGCGCTATTTTCGATGGGCGGGAGGCGTGCTCCGGGGCGATCTGGGCCGGAGCTATCGCTATTCCAAGAATATGAACGAGATGATGCCCGTGGCGGAGTTGATCGGGGATAAGCTTCCGGTGACGCTCTGGCTGGCGGCGGTGTCGCTGGTCTTGATTATCGCGGCCTCGATTCCGCTGGGGGTACTTTGGGCGCGGTGCGCCAGCCGCTCCTCCAACCGATTGGATCGCTTCCTGGATGCGGCCTTGGGAGTCGCAAGCCAGACGGCTATGGCGGTTCCCTCCTTTTTCCTGGGAATCCTGATTACCTTTGTCTTCGGGATTGTGTTTAAGCTGTTTGCGCCGGGAGGCTATGTCAGCTATCAGAAGGACTTCGGCGGATTCCTGGGGTATCTGCTCTTTCCGGCGCTGTCGGTAGCGATCCCGAAGATCGCTATGACGGCCCGGTTTCTGCGGAATTCCATGCTGACGGAGCTGCAGTCCGACTATGTGCGCACCGCGTACAGCAAGGGCTGTACCAGAAAGCGGGTGATGTACGGCCATGTGCTGCGCAACGCTATGATGCCTGTGGTGACCTTTCTGGGCATGATTATTGCGGAGATTGTGGCGGGGAGCATCGTCATCGAGCAGGTATTCGGTCTCCCGGGTATCGGGAGGCTGTTGATCAGTTCAGTCAATAACAGGGATTTTCCCGTGGTGGAGATTTTGATTCTGTATATTACCTTTGTGGTGATTTTTGTATATTTTCTGGTAGACATCCTGTATCGGGTGATCGATCCCAGAATCAGTGAGAAATAGGGGCGCGGAAGGATGGACGCAAAGAGACGGGGCGGCGGGAAATGGAATAAATATCTGACGGCGGGTCTGATTATGACAGGGCTGGCGCTGCTTCTGGGAATCCTGGGCTTTTTCTGGACTCCCTACAGTACGACGGCCATGTCCGCGGGGGAGCGGTTCGCCCCGCCGTCCCTGCATCACCTTTTCGGCACGGATAACTTCGGCCGGGATATTTTCTCCCGGGTGATGAAGGGTCTGGGCACGACGATTGTGATCAGCAGTCTGGTCGTCCTGTTTTCCGCCTGCGCGGGGATTCTGCTGGGGGCGCTGACCGGGTATTTCGGCGGGCTGCTGGATGAGGCGGTCATGCGGTTTACCGATGCGGTCAACGGCTTTCCGAGTATTCTCCTGGGGCTGGTGCTGATCAGCCTTCTGGGGAACGGCAGGCAGAATGTGATCCTGGCGCTGGGGATCGTCTTTATCCCCAGCTACGTCCGGATTGTGCGCAGCGAGTTTATCCGGCTGCGGGACGCGGATTATATCAAGCGGGCCAGGCTGATGGGAGTAAAAAGACTGCGGATTCTCTTCGTCCATATCCTGCCCAATATCTTTTCTGTTTTCTGGGTGTCCGTGATGATCGGGTTTAACAACGCGATTCTGGCGGAGTCGGGGATGAGCTATCTGGGGATCGGGGTTCAGCCGCCGGACGCCAGTCTGGGGAAGATGCTTTCGGACGCACAGGGATATCTGCAGTCGGCACCCTGGTACGCTCTGGCACCTGGGCTGACCATCGTCTGGCTGGTGCTGGGCTTTTCCCTGTTCAGCGAGGGAGTCCGAAAAGGGGGGATATCGTTTGGTCAGGATTGAAAATCTCTCCGTCGCCTTCGACGGGACGGAGGTCGTAAAAAATGTAAATCTGGAGCTGGCGGACGGGGAAATCCTGGGAGTGGTAGGAGAGTCCGGTTCGGGGAAATCCGTGACGGCGCTGACGTTGATGGGGCTGGTCTCGGAGACGGCGCAGATGACCTCCGGCAGGATCCTCTTTGACAACGTTGTCCTCCGGGAGGCGGGAAAGGAGCAGGACAAGGCGCTGTACCGAAGGTATCAGGGGGCGGAGATGTCCATGGTTTTTCAGGAACCCATGACCTCCCTGAATCCGACCCAGCGGGTGGGAAGGCAGGTGGAGGAGATGCTGCGCCTGCACACGGATTTCCCGAAGGAGAAAATCCGGGAGAGGGTGCTGGAGACCTTTGCCTCCGTAGGGCTGCGGGAGACGGAAAAGGTTTACGAGAGCTATCCGCACCAGCTTTCCGGGGGAATGAGGCAGCGGGTGATGATCGCTATGGCGATTATCCTGCATCCGGATCTTGTGGTGGCGGATGAGCCGACGACGGCGCTGGATGTCACCGTACAGAGTCAGATTATCGAGCTTTTGCGGGAGATCAATACCAGAGAGCAGAACGCCATGCTCTTTATTACGCACGACCTGAACCTGGCGCGGCGGATTTGCCATCGGATCGCGGTGATGAAGGACGGGCGGGTTGTGGAGCAGGGAAAGACGGAGGACATCTTCCGCAATCCCGGTCAGGAATACACCCGGAAGCTGATCGAGGCCGTCCCCTCCCGGCTGCAGCGCAGGGTTTCCGTCATGAGCGGAAGATTCCCGGGGGATGTGGCGGCGCTCTCCCCGATTCTGCAGGTGCGGGATTTATCTGTGTTTTACCGGGAGGGCGGAAACAGCCTGTTGGCGAAGCAGAAAAAGCGCCGCGTTGTGGAGGGGGCGGAGTTTGACCTCTACCGGGGCGAGAGCCTGGGGCTGGTCGGCGAGAGCGGCTGCGGAAAGACCTCCCTGTCCAGGGCGATCCTGGGGATGAACGAGGATATTTCGGGCAGTGTGGTACATCATAGCGTCCGACCGCAGATGATCTTTCAGGATCCCTACAGCAGCCTGAACCCCTCCAAGACGATCGGCTGGCTTCTCCAGGAGCCCCTGCGGGCGGCGGGAGCCCTGGATAAATCCCTGGCCATGACGAAGGGGGATATGGAGGCGGCGGCCTACGATATGCTGCGCCGGGTCGGGATGGAGGAGAAATATTTCCATCGAAAACCGTCCCAGCTTTCCGGCGGCCAGAGGCAGAGGGTCAGCATCGGCCAGGCGCTGATTGCCGGGCCGGGGCTGGTTGTGGCGGATGAGCCGGTGTCGGCGCTGGACGTAACGATTCAGGCCCAGATTATGGAGCTGATGCGGGGGCTTCAGCAGGAGCTGCAGCTGTCCTTCCTGTTTATTTCCCACGATATCAATGTGGTTTATCAGATGTGCGACCGGATCATGGTGATGAAGGAAGGCCGGATCATCGAGATCGGGGAGACGGAGGAGCTGTTTGACCATCCGAGTCAAGACTATACGAAGCAGCTGCTGGGAGAATTCTGACCTTTGACGCAGGAGAATCCGCATGAAGAACGGAGCGCCCCCGACGTTTCGAGTGAATTGGCTGAACGCCGGGTTCGTTGTCAGTGTTTCGACGCAAGCTGTCGGAAAGCGGGCTGCTGTGAGGCATTTTAGGACATACTTTCCCTTCCGAGGGCATATATTGCACTACAAATATGCGATCGGGAGGGAAAGTCTTTGTTGGAAGAATATAGCGCGGACAGGGTTGTAGAGGAATTGGACACAGACGCCGTCCGGGGGCTGTCCGCCCGGGAAGCGGCGGCGAGGCTGTCCAGGGAGGGCAGGAACGAGATGCGGGAGGCCCGCAAAAAAACGGCGGCGGAGTCCTTTCTGGAGCAGCTGAACGACCCGCTGATCTATGTGCTGCTGGTCGCGGCGGCGGTATCGGTCTTTCTGGGGGAGATCAGCGACGCCGCGATTATCGGCGTGGTGGTGCTCTTAAACGCAGTGGTGGGAGTGCTGCAGGAGGGGAAGGCCAGAAGGGCGCTGGAATCCCTGAAGAAGCTGACCAGCCCAAGAGCTATGGTGATCCGGGACGGCAGGCGGCAGGAGATCCCCGCGGCGGAGCTGGTGCGGGGGGATCTGGTCTGCCTGGAGGCGGGCTGCCAGGTGCCGGCGGATCTGCGGCTTTTATCCACGGCGAACCTGAAGATCGAGGAATCCGCGCTGACCGGGGAGTCCCTGCCCATGGAGAAGGACAGCGGCTTCCGGGCTCCTGAGGGAAAGCGGATTCCCCTGGGGGACAGGCGGAATATGGCTTATCTGTCAACCGTCGTGACCTACGGAAGGGGGGAGGGAGTCGTCACGGCTACCGGTATGGAGACGGAGCTGGGGCGGATCGCCTCGATGATTACGGAGGCGAAAACGGAGCTGACGCCGCTGCAGAAGCGGCTTGGGGAGTTGGGAAAGCTTCTGAGCCTTCTGTCCCTCCTGCTCTGCGGCGCGCTGTTCGCTATCGCCGTCTGCCAGAGGCGGGATATCCCGGAGATGCTGATCACGGCGATTTCCCTGGCGGTGGCGGCGGTGCCGGAGGGACTTCCGGCGGTGGTGACGATCTGCCTTGCCTTAAGCGTGACCAGGATGGTCAAGGTGAATACCATCGTGAGAAGGCTGCCCTCCGTAGAGACTCTGGGGGCGGTGAGCGTGGTCTGTTCCGATAAGACGGGAACCCTGACCCAGAACCGCATGAGCGTGGAAAAGTGCTTTTTGAAAGGCAGGATCCGGTCGACGGAGGAGGTCAGGCTGGGAGATTGCCCGGACTTTTTCTGCGGGATGGCGCTCTGCAACGACGCCAGACTGGAACAGGGAAGCCGGACGGGCGACCCGACGGAGCTGGCCCTGCTGGATCTGGGCGAGCGGCTGGGGCTCGGCTGGGAGGAGCTTCAGGGGCAGTATCCCCGGATCGACGAGCTGTCCTTTGACTCCGATCGCAAGATGATGACGACCCTGCATCGGAGCGCTGGGAGAGGGGGAAACGCCGGGCTTCTCTCCCTTCCAGGGGGACAAACCGTCGCCTATACGAAGGGCGCGCCGGACGAGGTACTGAGGCGATGCGTCTATATCGCTACGGAGAGCGGGACGATTCGGCTGTCTCAGGAGCAGCGCAGCCAGGTACAACAGGCGGCAGCGTCTCTCTCCGGGGAGGCGCTGCGGACGCTGGGGGTAGCGGTGCGCAGAGGACAGGGGAAGCCGGAGGAGGCGGAGCTGACCTTCCTGGGGCTGGTGGGGATGCGGGATCCCGCCAGGCCGGAGGCGGCCCGGGCGGTAGCGGATTTCAAGAGGGCAGGGGTGACGACGGTAATGATTACCGGGGATCATGTGGATACGGCCTTTGCCATCGGGAGGCAGCTGGGGATTGTGGAGCGCTTTGGGCAATGTATGACCGGGGAGACCCTGTCCCACCTGACAGATCCGGAGCTGGAGGAGCGGCTTGGGGAGACCAGGGTGTTCGCCAGGGTCTCCCCCGCCCAGAAGGTTCGGATTGTGGACGGCTTCCGGGCCAGGGGAGAGATCGTGGCGATGACCGGAGACGGGGTCAACGACGCCCCGTCCCTGAAGAAGGCGGATATCGGGATCGCCATGGGAAAGGCGGGAACCGACGTCGCCAGGCAGGCCGCGGACATGATCCTGACGGACGATAATTTCGCTACGATCCGCCGGGCGATCGAGGAAGGCAGGGGCGTTTACGAAAACATCCGAAAGTCCGTGATCTTTCTGCTCTCCTCGAACCTGGGGGAGCTCGTCACTATGTTCCTGACGGTGGTCTGCGGGCTGGCGGCACCCTTGAAATCCAGCTTTATCCTCTGGATCAACCTGATTACGGACTCCCTCCCGGCCCTGGCTCTCGGGGTGGATCAAAACGATGGGGAAAGCCTGATGCGCCAGCCGCCCAGACGCTCCGGGGAGAGCCTGTTCGCCCGGGGCGGTCTGACCTGCACCTGCTTTTTCGGGGCGCTGATCGCGGCGATCAGCCTGACAGCCTTTCTCATGCTGCCCTGCGCGATCTTAAGGATCCGGGGGATTCCTTTCAGCATCGCGGCTTTGGACGTCGTCCTGGAGGAGCCCTGGCTTCTCTCCAAGGCCCAGACCTACGCCTTTACCGTATTGGGGATGAGCCAGCTCTGGCACGCGGTAGGAATGCGGGATCTGAACCGTTCGGTTTTCCGGATGAATCCCCTTGACAATCCGCTGATGATCGCGGCCTGCGCGGCGGGGTTTCTTTTGCAGTTCGCGGTGACGGAGATTCCCTTCCTGATCCGGGCCTTCGGCACCTCTCCCCTGTCCGGGCAGGAGTGGCTGCGGCTTGGCGTTCTGTCGGCCATGCCCCTGGCCGCCCATGAGATGATCGTGCTGGCAGGTTGGATAATAGAGGGAGGGAAAAAGCGGCGGAGCAGTTCCTGAAGACGGACAAACGGTAAGCGGAAGCTTTTGGAAAGCTTGTGCCGAGGGTATTTTTATGGTAAAATAAGCGCAGAGGAAAAGCAAGCGGCTGCGAAGCGGGACAGAGAACAGGAGTAAGCGGATGCGGTTACTGATTGTGGACGACGAATATTTTGCCAGACAGGGAATTATGGACGGTGTGAACTGGGATGTGCTGCAGCTGGAGGAGGTGCTGCAGGCCGGCAGTTACAGCGAGGCGGTGGACTGCTTTGAACGCCTGGCGGAGAAGAAGCAGGGGATTGATATCCTGCTCTGCGATATCGAGATGCCGGACGAGAGCGGGCTGGAATTGATCGCCTGGGTCAATGAACACGCCCCGGATACGGAATGCATCATTTTAAGCTGCCACGATGAGTTTGACTTTGCCAGACAGGCCGTGCAGCTGCGCTGCCAGGACTATATCCTGAAGCCTGTGCGCTACGAATTTCTGACGGAGGTTCTGGCGAGGACGATGCGGATTGTGGCGGAGAAGCACCGGCAGTCTACGCTGGAAGGTTACGGAAAGATTTACATCGAGAACATCGCTCAGACCCGAAAGGAAGAGTCGGCGGACGTAGTGGATCAGGTGGTGGAATATATCGAACAGCATCTGTCGGAGGAGCTTGGCGTCCGGCAGCTGGCTAATAGGGTCTATGTCAGTCCGGATCATCTGACCCGCTCCTTCAAGAAGCGCTTCGGCCAGACGGTCAGCGATTATATCCTGCAGAAACGGATGACGCTGGCGGGGGAGCTGCTCCGGGATCGACGGATGACCGTCACCATGGTCTCGGACTGCGTGGGCTTCGGCAATTATTCTTATTTTACGGAGCAGTTCAAACGGTATTACGGGATGACGCCCAGAGAGTACCAGGGGGCGGTCGGGAAAGAGGGAAAACGGGAATAATATATCACAGCTCCGGCGTGCCGCGGCGGTTACGACACGCCCCATATAAGCAACAGGCCATAGAGGACGTGGAGACAAAACAGAACCCAGGCGGACGATAACAGAATTCGTCTGCCTTTTGTGTCTGCCTCGGTTCTCTCCAGAACCAGGAGCCTCATCATGGATGCCGTAAAGAGAAGAAGCATACCCGACATCAAGGGCCACAGGAAATTGCCGTGCTCCAGCTTGTTCCCCTGTTCGCCCAGCAGCGCCGCCTCCAGAAAGCCAACCCCATAAGCGGCAAGCGATAATCTTCCGCAGTCGCTTTTCAGGAAATAGATTCCGTTGATCAATATCATAAATAACGGAAAGGCCATGCCAAGAGCAACGGATAAGCCTACATTTTCCGTGAATAGATGCCATACCTCCAGCCACTTTGTGAAGCCTACTGAGCCGCCCTCTCCTTCATAGCTGCCGCCCCAGATAAAATAGGCCAAAAACTGCAGCAGAATATAGAGTAAGGTGGGGAAGGCACAGAGAAGGGTCGTCAGACAATGTCGAAAATACGGCTTTGCGCTGCCGTCCTTTCGCCTGATTTTGGCAATCCATTCTCCCAGCATGACAAACGCTACCGCCGGGATGAACATTTCCGCAAAGGTAGGCTTCGCGATTGCCGAAAGGAGCAGGAGAACCGCCAGATAGATATAATAGCGTCTCAGTCCGTTTTCGACCCGGAAAAAAATCCCGCGGTACGCTTCGTCCTTCTGCCGTCCCCAGATATCGATGACAAGACAAAAACACAGGAGAGAAAAGCCTTTTACGCACATGAAGGTAGGATTATGAATCGGATTCATGGAAAAGGGCCCCAGATATCTTTCTCCCCCGTCGAGCCAGTAAAAATAAAGGGGCTGAACCATGCACATGCCGAAAGCGATAAAGCCGGCTCGGGCGGGGCTGTCGGCCCGGCCCGCGGCTTCCGTAACCCTTTGAACCATCCAATATGTTACCAGAAAGGCAAAGAGCGTATAGATACATGTCGCATACGCGACCGCGGAATCAAGAGGGATCAGAAGGAGCCGGTTAAAAAGCAGGGTGGTGAGATGCCACAGGCAGTGAGGAACCGTCATCCACGCCTGCAGCCACGTGTCTTTTGTAAACAGGTGTAAAAAGGTATGCGCGTGCGACCAGTAATCGCCGCCTCCAAGCCGTAAATCCTTCAAAACATAATTATAGGTCAAAAAGGCGAGCAACAGGCCGAATAGTAATGTCGGCAGATAATCTCGTTTCTCTTTCTCCATCTCTATACCTCCCCGCGTGCTTCAGCGCGCGTTAGCGCTTGCAAACAGCGTACTTTTTTTATATAATGATTAGGACATAAGCCAAACGGAAAAGGAGTTTCTTTCATGAAAAAAAAAATATGGTATCTGTTTCCTGTTTTAGCAATGATCCTTTTTATCTTAGCGCCATATCGTACCGCTGATCTATATATACGCATTTATTTTAATGAAGTGGAGGGGAATCCCTGCACTTTGTATTATGCGACGGATACCGTCAATGTATTTTGCGTCGAACAATATGAGAGGGATGACATCGACTATGATAAAAAGATGGTTTCTTTTCGTCTGGACGCATCCCTGGAAGGACATATTACGGGTCTTCGGCTGGATTTTCCCAACCAGGAGCAGCTGCTCAGCATCGGCAATATCACGATCAGCAGCGGAGGCATTATCCGGCGTCAGTATAATCCCTGCGTGTTTTTTGCGGAGGAAAACATTGCCGATACCCATAATATTACCGCCCTGGATCGGGCGCCTGCGCGGGAATCCGTTTATATTGTCACTTCTCCCAATGAATCCTATGTGGTGCTGACCGAACAATTTTGCCGACAGATCACAAAGTATTACAGTCATTTCCTGATTACAAAGCTGGCGATCTGCGCGTTCTTCTGCGGGGCTTTTTACCTTGGCAGAAAGAAACTGTTCAGCGCGGCTTCTTTTCCGGAAAAGAATCTGGATTCCACGGCAGCTGTTTCTTCGGCCGTTTGACTCTGCCCTTTGCGGACATTTACCATGATTGCTGCAAGTCCCGGGCAGAGCCCCGAAAAAGCAGGATTTTTCGGGGTCGCTTCGCTCGTCAAATGTCCGAAGAAACATCTGCTCGTGCAAGCACGGCAGCTGTTTCTTCGGCCGTTTGACTCTGCCCTTTACGGACATTATACCATGATTGCTCCGCAATCACGGTATGGATGGCCATTCGGCCGTTTCCTGCCCTGAATAAGGACATTA
>JAMPIG010000075.1 GCA_023662875.1 Roseburia sp.
AGGAAAGGGAGATGGCTTGGGAAGGTCAGATAAATCAGTGTTCGGTTTTGAGGGTGCAAGAAAAAAAGGTTATTTTGTGAGAAGAGTAGGTTTCTACTCTTTTTCTTTTTGCATGGAATGTGAGAATTCTATTGTTATGTAGAGAAAACAGGAAAGATTTACGGTGGAAGTATGTCAGAGGGAATGAAAATTTTGCTGGTGGAGGACAATGAGGCGATTATTCTGGGACTTGAGTATCTTTTGGAGCAAGAAAGATATCGGCCCAGGACATCGAGAGGCCTGGCAGAGGCCCGACAGGAGATTCAGGACTTTCGTCCGGATCTGATCCTGTTGGATGTGTCGCTTCCTGATGGGGACGGTTTTGCCTTCTGCGCGGAATTGAAGAAAGCAGGTTCCTGCCCGGTTATTTTTCTGACGGCAAGAGAAGAGGAAGCGGATGTGGTAAAGGGGCTGGATCTCGGAGCTGAAGATTATGTAATTAAGCCCTTTCGGAACCGGGAATTGATTTCACGGATTAAGAATGTGCTGCGCAGGAACGGAAAGGCTGGCTCCTGCTTGAGCTGCCGGGAGATTGAATTGAATCTGGAGACAGGAAAAGTATACCGCTCCGGGAAGGAATTGAAGCTGACGCGGCTGGAATACCGTATTCTGTCCTCTATGCTGTCGTATCCGGGGAAGCTTTTTACCAGAGAGGAGATCTTATCCCAGATATGGGATATTTCCGGTAATTTTGTGAATGACAATACGTTGAGCGTTACTATGAAACGTCTGCGGGAGAAGATCGGGGATTCGGACGGAGAAATTATAAAAACGGTTCGCGGGATCGGTTATCGGATAGAAAAGTGAGGAAGAGCGGGATGAAACAGGGGATGAAAACAGGTTTTTTCCGAAATCGAGAGAGGACAGGGATATTGGCGGGGATCCTGCTTCTTTTCGGGCTGGGAGTTTTCGGCGGGAATTGGATCATAGACAGAAGCTCCGCCATGCAGGATAGAATTTATGCGAAGGCGGTTGTGGTCTTGTTGGATCAGGTGCTGCAGTCATACCCGGAGACCTCCACGGAGGATTTTTTTGCGGTATTGAACGGCAAAACGGACGGGGAAGGGGATAGTTACGGGACAGGCGGTGGTGAAAAAAAGGATGTCAGGGAAGGAAACGGCAAAGAGGCAGGTAGAGTCGAAACTGACGGTGAAAGAACTGGCCTCGAGGAAGCGGACGGCCGTAGGCCGGGCGCGACGGGAGAGGAGCTGCTGGCGCGGTATGGAGTTTTTCCGGAGGCGGGTCTTTCCTTTGCCCGGCAGGAAGAAATTGTTTTGCGGCTGAAAGCGGAATTGCTGTTCTTAGGGCTTGGAATGACGGGTATTTTGACAGGGATCCTGTTTTTTGCCTTCGGACGCAGACAGAGGAGGATCGGGGAGCTCTGCGGCTATCTGGAGGAGCTGAGCCGGGGAAATTATCGGCTTGACCTGAAAGATAACCGGGAGGATGAGCTGAGCGGGATGAAGAATGAGCTTTACAAGATGACGGTCTATCTGAGGGAGCAGGCGGAGGAAGCCGACCGAAAGAAGCTGGCGCTGGCGGACGGTATGGCGGATATCTCTCATCAGCTGAAAACACCCCTTACATCGGTTACGGTTCTGGTAGATAATCTGTTGGAGAGCGAGGAGATGGAGCCGGAGGTTCAAAACCGCTTTCTGAGGGAGATCAGCAGACAGATTTCAGGAGTAAACTGGCTTGTGGCGTCGCTGCTGAAGCTGTCCAGGCTGGATGCGGGAGTGGTGGAGCTGGAGCGGCGGAGTCTGTCGGTTCGGGAGCTGGCGGAGGAGGTATGCAGCCGGCTGGAGCTGCTGGCGGAGCTTGGGCAGATTGCGATGAAGGTCGAAATTGACGAGAGTATTCGGATTCAGGGGGACAGACTTTGGCTGACGGAGGCTTTTCTTAATTTGGTGAAAAACGCTCTGGAGCATAGCTTCGCGGGGGGACAGGTAGAGCTTTCGGCCCAGGAGAATGAGGTTTATACGCTGGTGACGGTGAGGGATTACGGGGAAGGAATCAGCCCGGAGGAGCAGAAGCATCTCTTTGAACGGTTTTACCGGGGGAAGACGGCGGGAGCAGGCAGTGTGGGAATCGGTCTTGCCCTGGCAAAGGAAATCATCGAAAGGCAGAACGGCTATATTACGGTGGAATCGGGTCGGATGGGCGGCACGATTTTTCAGATAAAATTTCTAAAATGTCACTGAAATGTCATTTACAGATTATATACTGACCCTGTAAAACGTACTGAGTTTTCCGACGGCAGGGGAAATCCGCCCTGGATGCGGAGGAAGAAATCCGGGAAGTACGTTGAAAATTACAGATTCCGCTGGAGGAATTCTGGAGAAAGGGAGCGTGTAGTGACATGGAGATTTTAAGGACGGAGCATTTATGCAAGGTGTACGGGAAGGGAGACAACCGGATTGTCGCGGTAAACGACGCCTGTATTTCCGTGGAGCAGGGAGAGTTCCTGGCTGTGGTGGGAAGCTCGGGCAGCGGAAAATCCACGCTGCTGCATATGCTGGGAGGGGTGGATCGGCCGACCTCCGGTAAGGTATGGATCGAGGGTGGGGACATCTATCAGATGAAGGATGATCAGCTGGCGGTTTTTCGGAGAAGGCAGGTGGGGCTGATCTATCAGTTTTACAATCTGATCCCGGTATTGGATGTGGAGGAGAATATAACGCTGCCCTGCGAGCTGGACGGAAGAAAGGTGGAGAAGGAGTACGTCCGCGAGCTGGCGGAGACCCTGGGGCTTACCAGACATCTGCGCCATCTGCCCAACCAGCTTTCCGGCGGACAGCAGCAGAGGACGGCCATCGGCCGGGCGCTGATCACAAGACCGGCGATCCTGCTGGCGGACGAGCCCACCGGAAATCTGGATACCAGATCCGGAAATGAGATCATGGGGCTGCTAAAGCTTTCCAACCGGAGGTACAAGCAGACGATTGTGATGATCACCCACAATCTGGAGCTGGCGAAGCAGGCGGATCGGGTGATTACCATAGAGGACGGCCGGGTTTACGACGGGCAGAGAGGAGCGGCGGAGCGATGAATGTATTACAGAAATGCTGCTACCGCTCCATGCGGGAAAACCGGAAGCGCACCGCGGTGACGATTATCGGAATCCTTCTGGCAACGGCCCTGGTCACGGCGGTGGCTTGTATGGCGGTGAGCTTCCGCGCCAGTATGGTCGCTCACGAAAAGGCCGTCAGCGGAAACTTTCACTATCTTTTCTCCGGCGTGGCACCGGAGGATCTGAAGTACTTTGAGAGCAATCGAAATATCGAGAGCTTTTATGTGGCGGAGGCGCTGGGGTACGCGGCGCTGGAGGGCTGCAAAAACGAGGCGAAGCCCTATCTTTATCTTCGTGGGATAGAGGAAGACGGAGCGAAAAGCATGGCGCTGCAGCTGACGGAAGGGCGTATGCCGGAAAACGATGAGGAGCTTGTGATCGGCAGGCATATCCGCAGCAACGGCGGAGTGGATCTGCGGGTGGGCGATACGCTTACGCTGGAGATCGGAAACAGGCAGTCGGAGGGATACATGTTGTACCAGGAGAATCCTTATCTGGAGGGGGAGGAAAGCCTGGTTCCCCTTTACACGAGGACTTATACGATTGTCGGGATGATAAACCGGCCGCATTTCCGGCTGGAGCCATATACATCGCCCGGCTATTCGGTATTTACTCTCTTGGACAGCGCGGCGACGGCGAAGGAGCTGGAAGTATACGCAATTTATACACCGGAGGGCTTGAAACACAGGCAGACGGTAACGGACGGACTTCTGGGGCGAGAGATGTCCGGGAGCCAGGAGTCAGCCGGAGAACGAAGCGCGGGCGAAGAGCAGGATGCGGCGGAAGGATGGGAAGCGGATGGAGAGCGGAATACATTCGCGATACCGGAGACGACTGGAGGAAGTGCGGCCGGGAAGGGTCAAATTGCCCGGGAGGTGCAGGAAAATACGGATGTGATCCGCTGGGAGCTGATGCATTTTTCGGATGATACTATGAATATGCTTTACGGGATGTGCCTGATCGCGATCGTGATTATTATCGTAGCGGCTGTCTTTTGTATCCGGAACAGCTTTGTGATTTCCCTGACGGAAAAGGTGAAGCTTTACGGACGACTGGCCTCGGTGGGAACCACGGCGGCCCAGCAGCGGAGAATCGTCTATTATGAAGCGGGCTTTCTGGCGGCGGTGGGAATCCCTCCGGGAATCGCGGCGGGACTTTTGGCCGCGGCAATTATTGTGCGGGTGGTAGGCAGCCTGGTGGAGGAGGGACTGGGCTTTGGTCTTGTCTTTGAGATATCCGTTCCGGCGATTCTTCTGGCGTCCCTGCTGTCGCTGCTGACGGTCTTTCTGTCGGCCTGCGGATCCGCGCGGCGGGCGGCGCGGATCTCTCCCATCAGCGCGATTCGGGCCAACGAGACGGTGAAGCCCGGCAGGAAGGAGCTGCGTTGTCCCGCGATCATTAACAGGCTTTTCGGCGTAGGCGGGAAGCTGGCCTACCGGAACCTGCAGCGCGCGAAGGTGAAGTACCGCACGACCGTAGTGTCCATCGTCGTGAGCGTGGCGGTGTTTATCGGCGTCTACAGCTTTATGGAGCTGGCAACCCTCGCCACAGGCGTCTATTATGAAAAGAGCGGATATCAGCTCGACGTCTCGATCTTCGACGAGGACGCCATGGAAAAAGCGGAGCAGATTATCCGCATGGAGGGAGTGGAGCAGGCGGAAATCCGCAGGACGGTTTATCTCAGGGTTGACCAGGGAGAGATCCCTTATACGGAGGAGTTTTGCGAACGGTTTTACCCGGCGGAGGACGGGGAGAGTCAGTTCTGTATGATCACTCTGGGAGAGGAGGGCTATGAGAATTACTGCAGGCAGGTCGGACTGGATCCGGAAAAGACGGAGGATCGCGCGATCGTTATGGCGACCTACGATCAGGTGGTAGTCGAAAACGACGGGAAGCGTTACTATTACCAGGGAGATGTGGCCCGATACCGGACAGGGGACGTCATCCGCCTCGCCGGGCGGGAGGACGGCAGTCTGTATCAGATCGAGGTGGCGGCCCAGGTGAGCGAGGCACCCATGTGTCTGCGCAATGATGCTGGCAATATGGTGTGTCTGATCGTCAGCGACGACTGGTGGGAGGCAAACGGGATGAGCGCCCAGGCCGGTCCCAGAGTGGAGGTGGTTATCCGCTGCGGCGACGCGGACGAACTGGAAAAGAGGATTCGGGACGAGATAAATTTGTTGGATTATTATGTATATAATCTGGACGAGGAGTACCGCTCGAACAAAGGGCTGGAGCTGGCGGTGGCCATTTTCCTCTACGGCTTTATCATAGTCGTATCCCTGATCGGCGTGACGAATATTTTTAATACGGTTACGACCAATATGGAGCTGCGCGCGCCGGAATTTGCCATCTGCAGGTCGGTGGGAATGACCGGGCGGGAGTTTCGGCGGATGCTTTGGCTGGAAGGGCTGTTCTACGGGGGAAAATCGCTGCTTCTGGGGATCCCGTTTGGACTTTTGATCTCCGTCGCCTTCCACGGGGCGTTGGGCTACAGTATCGTATCGGACTACCGGCTGCCCTGGGGCGGAATCCTGCTATCCGCCGCCGCGGTTTTTCTCCTTCTGTACTGTGTGATGCGTTATTCCATGAAAAAAGCAGGCAGAAAAAACATTGTCGAAACGATCCAAAACGAGAATATTTAAAAATCGGCAAAATTTTGCAAGAAATTCTTCAGATAATTGTTTCATTTTTCAAAAGGATATGTTAAAATGAATTTATTCGGGGTTGAATAAAAATGCGGATTCAACTATGCATTTTGGCGCGCGCGCCGCACCGCGCGGATAGGAATGAGAATGGATACAAAAATTTTATTGGAAAGCGGAACAAATGAACTGGAGATTCTGGAATTTACGCTGGGCAGTAATACTTACGGAATCAACGTGGCGAAGATACGGGAGATTATTCCCTACGAGACGGTTACGCCGGTGCCGAATGCGCATCCCAGCATCGAGGGCTTGTTTATGCCGCGGGACACGATGATTACGGCGATCGACTTAAAGAACTGTCTGGGGAAGGGAACCTCGGAGCCTGCGGGCCTGTTTATCCTGACGAACTTCAACAAGCTGGATCTTGCCTTCCACGTAGACAGCGTGCTGGGGATTCACAAGGTCTCCTGGAGAGATATCATCAAGCCGGACGCCACGATTTCCACGACGGACGAGAGCGTGTCTACCGGAATTATCAAGAGGGACGGGAAGCTGATTATTATCCTGGACTTTGAGAAGATTGTTTCCGATATCAATCCCGAGACCGGATTGAAGATGTCGGAGATTAACGAGTTGGGCGAGAGACGGCGCAGCAGCGTGCCGATACTGATCGCCGAGGATTCTCCGCTGTTGAATAAGCTGATTGTGGATTCCCTGAAGAAAGCGGGTTACGATAATCTGATCCATACGGAGAACGGCCAGCAGGCATTTAATGTGATTTGCCAGTGTAAATCGGACGGTACGTTGGCGGAGCATGTAAGGCTGATTATAACGGATATCGAGATGCCGGAGATGGACGGACACAGGCTGACCAAGCTGGTAAAGAATGACGAGGCGACAGCGGATATTCCGGTTATCATCTTTTCCTCGCTGGTAAACGAAGAGATGAAAAGGAAGGGCGAATCGCTTGGTGCGGACGCGCAGCTGTCGAAGCCTGAGATCGGGAATCTGGTAAGAATTGTAGATCGTCTGGTGGACGAAAGGCATCTGGATAAATAATAAGATTCAGGGAGGGCTGGGAGGGTATCCCAGCTCTTTTTCCGGGTGTTCTCTGCGACGTGTGTTCCCGGCGGGCGACGGTTTCAAATTCGCCCGGCAGGGGCAGCCGAGCGTCGGGGATACCTGGGGAAGGCCGATAAAGGATACTGACAGACAATGACAGGTCGGCGGACATAACGATGTCTGCATATGACGAGGGAGCCGATCAGAAAGGAGACGTCTGCGGGACGGGCTGAAGGGAAGCAAGGCTATGGAGATAGAGGAGATTCGGTCTGTTATCCGGGGAGCGGATCTGGTTTTAGTGGGTCTGGGAGAGGAATTTCAGGAAGGAAGGCGGCTGCGGGAATCCGAAGAGTATCAGAGAGGCTGCAGGCAGCTGCGGGAGGCTGGAGAACAGTGGCTTCTGCCTGCCTGGAACGAATATTGTTCCGGCAGGTTGGGGGAGCCGATCGAATCCGTTCTGCAAAGGCTGGCGGGATTTTTGGTGGACAAAAACTATTTTATCGTGGCGGTTGCGGCGGACAGCCGTATCCGGCGGACATCCTGGAAACCGGGAAGGTTGGTGATGCCCTGTGGCTCCGGGCTGCAAAAGCAGTGCCGGAAGGGCTGCGGTGGCAGCGTCGACAGGCTGGAGGATCAGGACGGGGAAAAGCTGCAGGAGTTCTTCCGGCGCTTGTACGAGGGCGAGAGCGCGGAAATCCCGGAGCTGGGGAAATGTCCTCAGTGCGGGGAAGGGATGATCCTGAACAATATTTTTGCCGAAAACTATGACGAGCAGGGGTATTTGGAGGAGTGGAAGCAGTATATGAAGTGGCTGCAGGGAACTCTGAACCGAAAGCTGGTTGCGTTGGAGCTGGGAGCAGGTATGCAGTTTCCCGGGGTGATCCGCTGGCCCTTTGAAAAGGCTGTTTTCTTTAACCAGCAGGCCTTTTTGATCCGCGTCAACGAAAGGCTGTTCCAGTTGACGGAGGAATTGGGGCAAAAAGGATGCGGAATTCCGCAGAATGCGATTGATTGGTTGGAAATACTGTGATAAACTAAATTGATGCGGTTACAGCAGAAAGAATGGATGCCCGCGGAGCGGGCAGGAGGTATTGTCATGGCTTCACAGGAAGACTATCTGGATAATCTGTTAAAGGATATGGAGGGAGACGGCGGGAAACCGGAAGATATCGATGAGCCTTCGGCGGGAATCGGCGAAGGAGAGGAGTTTCTGGATCTGGACGCGGTCAGCGGTATGACGGAGGCTGAGATTGAAAATCTTCTGCCGTCGGACAGCGATACCGCTGAGGAGGATTTTTTTGGAATGTCGGACGAGATGCTTTCGGATGAGGATGTTCTGAAGATGCTGGAAGACAGCGGGGATGAGGATCTGAAGGAGATACAGGATCTTCTGGAAAAGTCTGACCATAACGAGAAGATCGACGGACTTGACGATCTCGGAGGGATAGACGATATCTTTTCAGAGATATCCCAGGAGGCGGAGTCCTCCGAAGAGCGAAGAAAAGCAGAGCCGAACGGGAAAAAAGAGGAAGCATCCCGGAAGGAAAGCTCCGCGGAGAAGCGGGAGAGAAAAAAGGCGGAGGCCGAAGCGAAAAAGGCGGAAAAGCAGGCTGCGAAAGAGGCGGCAAAGCGGGCAAAGGCGGAAAAGCAGGCTGCGAAAGAGGCGGAAGCCGCGGCGAAAAAAGCGGAAAAGCAGGCGGCCAGGGGAGCCGCGGAGGAAAAGCCGGGAAAGCCCCAAAGGTCGGCGAAGAAGACGGAGGACAAGGCGGCTGAATCCGCGGAGCCTGATCAGGAGAGATCGTTTGATCCGGAGGACATGACGGATATGTCGCTGCTGGATTCGATTTTGTCCGAGGCGAAGCCCTCCGATAAAAAGCAGGAGTCTGCAGAGCTTTTCGATATTGACGCGGAAGCGAGAGAGGTCGAGGAACCGACGGATTTCTCCTTCGGGGAGGAAGGTGCGCAGGAGGCTGTTTCAGAGGAGGATTCTCCGCAGGGAGAGGAGGAGAGTCCGGAGATTGATTTTGGCGATTTGTTCCCGGAGAACGAGGACGGTCTTTCCGAAGGAGAGGATAGCTTTTCATTCTCGGAGGATACCCTTGAGCTGGATCTGGACGAAGCGGATCAGCTGATTCCGGAGCGCGGAGGCGCTTCCGGCGGCGATGGGGACGGATCCGGAAAAAAGCCCCTGCTTTCTAAAATTCGTGATTTCCTGACAGAGGAGGACGAGGAGGAAAACGAGGATCTTCGCCTTTCCCAGGAAAATCAGGATATCCTGAACGACATGAAAAAGGAGTCCGGAGGGGGCGGCAAGAAGGCGAAAAAGGGAGGCGCGGCGAAGCCGAAGGAGAAGGCGAAGAAGGCGGCAAAGCAAAAAAAACCGGCCAAACCCAAGAAAGCCCCTGCGCCGAAAAAGCAAAAGGAACCAAAGGAGACAGAGCCTTTCTACGGTAAAAAGCTCTCCTTTAAAAAGATGCTGCCCGTTCTTCTGGTCGGCGTGTCCGTTGGTGTTCTTTTGTTTGTGTTTGTGAACGCGGCGGCGGAGTATTCGGACAAAAGCGCCGCCAGGACGGCGTTCTATCAGGGGGACTACGATACCTGTTATCAGAATCTGAAGGGAAAGAAGCTGGACGAGACGGAGAGCATCATGTTCGGAAAGTCGGAGTGTATTTTGTACAGCCGACTCTGGGTAAGGGAGTACGAGGTCTTCACCGGGAAAGGGGATACGCTGCGGGCTCTGGAAAGTCTGATCCAGGCGGTGGACTATTACCCTGATCTGCAGGAAAAGGCAAGCCGCTGGAACGCGCTGCCTGAGGTGGCGGCGGGCTATGCCGAGATTCTGAACCTGTTGGAGAATGACTTCGGACTGACGGAGAGCCAGGCGAAGGAGATTGCTTCCCAGCGAAGGGATTCGGACTATACCAGGATGATTACGGCGATTGTCGAGGGGCGTTCCTTCGGAAGCTGGAGCGGGGCGAAAGCGCCCGGCAGGCAGGATACCGCGGGTTCGGCGGAAGGCTTGGGAGACCCTCAGGGGCCGGGCGGCCAGGAGGAAGCTGCGACGGACGGTGCGGATCAGTCTACGGCGGATCCTCTGCCGGAGGAAGAGGGAATCGGCGACGATACGTTTATTGAAAACCAGTAGATCGGAAGGATACAGACGACGTGATCGCAGTGATTGATTATGACGCGGGAAATATAAGAAGTGTGGAGAAGGCGCTGCTGTTTTTGCGGGAGGAGGTCACGGTAACCAGAGATCCGGAAAGGATTCTCGCGGCGGACGGCGTGATTCTGCCGGGGGTGGGCGCTTTCGGGGACGCTATGGAAAAGCTTCGCGCCTATGGGTTGATCGAAGTAATCCGGGAGTGCGTCGAAAGACAGACCCCTTTTCTGGGAATCTGTCTGGGGCTGCAGCTGCTGTTCGACAGCAGCGAGGAAAGCCCGGGCGTGGAAGGACTTCATATCCTGAAGGGCAGGATAGCCAGAATCCCGACGGAAAGCGGCGTAAAAGTACCTCATATCGGCTGGAACGACCTGCGCTTCCCGCGGAAGGGAAGATTGTTCGATGGACTGCAGGAGGGAGAGTATGTTTATTTTGTGCATTCCTATTACCTGCAGGCGGAGAATCCGGAAATTGTCACAGCCGTCACAGAGTACGGCGCGCGGATTCACGCGTCGGTGGAGGAAGGGAATGTCTTTGCCTGCCAGTTTCATCCGGAGAAAAGCGCCGACGCGGGACTGCGGATTTTGCGGAATTTTATCGGGGTGACGAAGGGATAGCCGAATGCATACAAAGAGAGTGATCCCCTGTCTGGACGTAAAGGACGGGAGAGTAGTCAAGGGTATCAATTTTTTAAATCTTCGGGACGCGGGCGATCCGGCGGAGACGGCGGCGGCCTACGGGAGAGAGGGCGCGGATGAGATCGTTTTTCTGGATATCAACGCGTCGGCAGATAATCGGGCGACGCAGTTGGCTTGGGTGCGTCAGGTGGCGGAGAGGGTATTTATCCCCTTTACCGTAGGCGGAGGAATCCGGACGGTGGAGGATTTCCGGGCGATTCTGCGGGAGGGCGCGGATAAGATTGCCGTCAATTCGGCGGCGATTATGAATCCCGGGCTGATCAGCGACGGGGCGGATAAATTCGGCAGCCAGTGCGTTGTGGTGGCGATCGACGCCAGACGCAGGGAGGACGGCAGCGGCTGGAATATTTATAAAAACGGCGGACGGATCGATATGGGGATGGACGCTGTAGAATGGGCGGCGAAGGCGGAACGGTTGGGAGCGGGAGAGATCCTGTTGACCAGCATGGATTGCGACGGTACAAAAAACGGGTACGACCTGGAGCTGACGAAAGCGGTAACGGAGGCCGTCAGGATTCCGGTTATCGCTTCCGGCGGTGCCGGCAGGCCGGAGCATTTTTATCAGGCTCTTGCCGAGGCCGGGGCGGAGGCGGTGCTGGCGGCGTCCCTGTTTCATTATAAGGAGCTGGAAATCCGTCAGGTGAAGGCTTATCTGCGGGAGCGGGGAGTCAGTGTCCGTCTCTGAGGGCGCGCAGATAATCCATATCTGCAAAAAGGTGTTCGCCGGGCAGATGGATTTATTCATTTTATGCATGAAGTCTTCGCAGACTCACAGATTCTGTGGTAACGGTGGTTTCCAGGGGAGTAATTTACGCCGTCAATGGCGGAAGAACAGGATAAAGAGGAACGGAAATATGGCTATGATAAGCAATGACTGGCTGGCGGCGCTGGGGGAGGAATTCCGCAAGCCTTACTATCGCCAGCTGTATCAATTTGTGCTGAACGAATACAATACCGCACAGGTTTTTCCGCCTGCGGACGATATTTTTAACGCTTTTCATCTGACGCCTCTCAGCCAGGTAAAGGTCGTTATCATCGGTCAGGATCCCTATCATAACGTTGGCCAGGCGCACGGGCTTTGTTTTTCGGTAAAGCCGGAGGTCGATATTCCGCCCTCGCTCGTCAATATTTACAGGGAGCTTCAGGACGATCTGGGCTGTTACATCCCGAACAACGGATATCTGGTCAAGTGGGCCAGGCAGGGGGTTCTGATGCTGAATACGGTGCTGACGGTTCGGGCGCATATGGCAAATTCCCATAGGGGTAAGGGTTGGGAGGAGTTCACGGACGCGGCGATCCGGGCCTTGAACGAGCAGAACAGGCCGATTGTTTTTATTCTCTGGGGAAGACCGGCCCAGACGAAGGAGAGGATGCTGAATAATCCGAATCATCTGATCCTGAAGGCACCTCATCCCAGCCCGCTGTCGGCTTATAACGGCTTCTTTGGAAGCAGACCCTTCAGGCAGACCAACCGGTTTCTGGAGGAACACGGAGTAGAGCCGATCGACTGGCAGATTGAGAATGTGTAGAACCCGGCGCTGCGGCGTTTTTGTGAGGTTATCAGAAATTGCGAGGCGGATGCGTCGGAGGCAGCGGGATACAGGGGCACCAGGAACGAAGAGCTTCCCGGGGGCAGGGAGCTCAGAGACAGAGAGCTCAGAGACAGAGAGCTCAGAGACAGAGAACTCAGAGACAGAGAGCTCAGAGACAGAGAACTCAGAGACAGAGAGCTCAGAGACAGAGAGCTTCCCGGGGACAGGGAGTTCAGAGACGGAGAGTTTCCCGGGGACAGGGAGCTCAGAGACAGAGAGTTTTTCGGGAACAGGAGACGCCGGGAACGAAGAGTTTTCCGGGGACAGGGAATCTGGAGCGGAGAATCGTCGAGGAACAGAAAATAGGAATTCATGCGCGAAAAAGCAGCGCGGAAATGAGGGAAAAATGAAGATTGCGATTATGGGATATGGAAATCTGGGGAAGGGCGTCGAGTGTGCGGTGCGCCAGAACGAGGATATGGAGCTGACGGCGGTGTTCACCAGGAGGGATCCGGGGACGGTGAAAACCCGGAGCGGCGTGCCGGTTTATCCGGCGGAGGAGCTTCTGGAAAAGAAGGACGATATCGACGTCCTGATCCTGTGCGGCGGTTCCGCGACGGATCTGCCGAAGCAGACCGCGGAATACGCGCGGTATTTTAATGTAGTGGACAGCTTTGACACCCACGCGAAGATTCCGGAACATTTTTCCGCGGTGGATCAGGCGGCTCGGGAGGGCGGCAAGGTCGCCATGATTTCCGTGGGCTGGGATCCGGGAATGTTTTCCCTGAACCGGCTGTACGCCGGGGCTATCCTGCGGGAGGGAAAGGATTATACCTTCTGGGGGAAGGGAATCAGCCAGGGGCATTCCGACGCGATCCGCAGGATTCCAGGCGTCCGGAACGCGAAGCAGTACACGATTCCGGTAGAGGAGGCCCTTCGGGCGGTCAGAAACTGCGAGGAGCCGGAGTTGACGACCAGGCAGAAGCATACCAGGGAATGCTTTGTCGTAGCGGAGGAGGGCGCGGATCGGGCGCGGATCGAACGGGAAATTAAGACTATGCCGGATTATTTCGCGGATTATGATACGACCGTCCACTTTATTACGGAGGAGGAGTTGGAGCGCGATCACGCTGGCATCCCTCACGGCGGCTTTGTCCTGCGGACGGGGAAGACGGGGATGGACAGGGAACATCAGCATGTGATCGAATACAGCCTGAAGCTGGATTCCAACCCGGAATTTACGGCCTGCGTCCTGATCGCCTATGCGAGGGCGGCTTACCGTATGAATCGGGAGGGCATGAAGGGCTGCAAGACGGTGTTCGATGTGGCACCGGCTTACCTGAGCCCGCTGACGGCGGAGGAGCTGCGCGGCAGACTGTTGTAAATGCGAGGAGTACAATATGGAGAAGAAACCGTTTGTGACGAAGGGGATGGTGGAGGAGATCGTGAAAAAGTACCCCACGCCATTTCATATTTATGATGAGAAGGGGATTCGGGAAAACGCAAAAGCGCTGAAGGAGGCTTTTTCCTGGAATCCCGGCTATAAGGAGTTTTTTGCGGTAAAAGCGACGCCCAATCCCTTTTTGATGGATATTCTGCGGGACTATGGCTGCGGCTGCGATTGCTCGTCCATGACCGAGCTGATGTTGAGTCATGCCTTGGGAATAAAGGGCGAGGACGTCATGTTTTCCTCCAACGATACTCCGGCGGAGGAGTTCGCATATGCAGCGGAAATCGGAGCGATCATCAATCTGGATGATATTACCCATATTGATTTTCTGGAAAGAATTCTGGGGAAGCTGCCGAAAACATTGAGCTGCCGCTTTAACCCGGGGGGACATTTTGCCCTGGGAACGGATATTATGGATCATCCGGGGGACGCGAAGTATGGCTTCACCAGAGAGCAGATGTTCGAGGGCTTTCGGATTTTAAAGGAAAAGGGCGTGGAGCATTTCGGGATTCACTCCTTTCTGGCCAGCAATACCGTGACTAACGAATATTACCCCACGCTGGCCCGGCAGCTGTTTGAGCTGGCCGTAGAGCTGCGGGAGAAAACGGGGGCGCACATCTCGTTTATTAATCTTTCCGGCGGAATCGGTACGCCCTACCGTCCGGAGCAGGAGCCCAACGATATCCGGGTGATCGGGGAGTGTGTGCGGAAGGTATACGAGGAGGTTCTCGCGGCTGCGGGTATGGGAGATGTGGCGATTTATACGGAGCTGGGGCGTTTTATGACGGCTCCATACGGGCATCTGGTGACAAAAGTGATCCATGAAAAGCATATTTATAAGGAGTATCTGGGAGTGGACGCCTGCGCAGTGAATCTGATGCGGCCCGCCATGTACGGCGCGTACCATCATATTACCGTGCTGGGGAAGGAGGAGCAGCCCTGTGACCATGTGTATGATGTGGTGGGCTCGCTCTGCGAGAATAACGACAAGTTTGCCATCGACAGGCCGCTGCCCGAAGTGGAGATCGGGGATTATCTGGCGATCCATGATACGGGAGCCCACGGCTTTTCCATGGGATACAATTATAACGGGAAGCTGAAGTCCGCGGAGCTGCTGCTGCGGGAGGATGGAACGGTACAACTGATCCGTCGGGCGGAAACGGCGAAGGACTATTTTGCCACCTTCGATTGCTTCGAGATATTTGACCGGTTGAAGGGATGAAGAGTCGTGTGGCAGTCGTCCTGACTGTGACGGGGCGCGCGGCGGGACGGGGAAACAGATGCGGATAGAGCAGTGTATAAAAAATGACGGATGCGCATGGAAGTAAGATGGAGGAAGTTTGGAAGTAAACTTCCAATGCCAGACCTGTCGGTCTGGCATCCAAAGGCAAATATTGATAGGTATGCGCCGGAGCGCGCAGGGGGTATAAGTATGAGATATCCGAAAAATTTACCGGAGGGCGGAATCCTGGGATTCCTTGCGCCGTCCTTCGGGTGTGCGACAGAGCCTTATCGGACGGCCTTTGACGCCGCCCGGAAAAAGTGGGAGGACGATGGTTATCGGCTGCTGACCGGGCCGAACTGTTATGTGGAGGCGGGCGTAGGTATCAGCAACACGCCCGGGAAGTGCGCCGCCGAGGTGATGGAGATGTTTGCTTCCCAGGCGGACTGCCTGATTTCCTGCGGCGGCGGGGAGATGATGTGCGAGATCCTTCCCTTTGTGGATTTCGGGAAGCTGTCGCAGCTTGAGCCGAAGTGGTTTATGGGCTACTCCGACAATACCAATCTTACCTATACCCTGGCGGTTCTGACGGACACGGCCTCGATCTACGGCCCCTGTGCGTCCAGCTTCGGTATGGAACCCTGGCACGCTTCGATTCAGGACGCTTTCGACCTTCTGCGGGGGAAGACCCGCCGGGTGGGCAGCTACGGAACCTGGGAGAAGGAACAGAAAAAGGACGAGGAGCATCCGCTGGAGCCGTATAATCTGACGGAGCCGCTGGCGATCAGAAGCTTTCTGGGCAGAACGGAGCTGAGGGAGAGCGACGGCCCCGTCCGCTTTTCCGGGAGACTGCTGGGAGGCTGCATGGACTGTCTGGTCAATCTCCTGGGCACCCGCTTTGACGCCACCCGGGAATTCGCGGAAAAATATAAGGACGATGGGATTCTCTGGTTTCTGGAATCCTGCGATCTGAATGTGTTCGCGATCCGACGGGCTATGTGGCAGATGGAGGAGGCGGGCTGGTTTCAGCACACAAAGGGATTTTTGATCGGCAGACCCGCCAACGGTGAGCCGATGATGAACCTGGACGCTTATGAGGCGGTGCTGGAGGTGGCCGGAAGAAAGAATGTGCCGGTGATTCTGGATGTGGATCTGGGTCACAGGCCGCCCATGATGCCGCTGATCGTAGGCAGCGCGGCGGAGGTCTGTGTACAGGGGAACGACCTGACGGTTGCGATGGAGCTGCGGTAGAGGAGGAATTTTCGCGAAGTGTGAATTTTATTACTGTTACAGACAGGAAAATCAAGTTCTGCAAAAACGAATGCAAAGTTAGTCTTTCTCCAGGTTTCGGAGTTGAAAATTTCGAGAAAACGACTTGCCAAGCGGCCGATTGTGTGTTAAGATAATTTCTGGTGCAGGGAATTTCTGCGCAGGCCGGCGTGTCGGAATGGCAGACGAGGCAGACTCAAAATCTGTTGTTGGCAACAACGTGCGGGTTCAAGTCCCGCTGCCGGCATTCGAAAAATCGCTTAAAGACCAGTAAAATCGGGTGTTTGAGCGATTTTTTTGTCCTTGACAATAGAAATTTCGCGAAGCTTGACGGGATCCTTTTTAATCGGACGGGTAACTTAGCCTTTTGAACGGAAAGCCTCGTCGTAAGCAGACGTTAAGCACGGAGAAAATTGTGGGAGAGGATGAGGCTGTGAGGATTCAGGAAGAGCTTGAGAAAATAGCATTACCACAAAAGTATAGAAGGAACGGGAGAAGCTGCTTTTTTGACCCCTATCGGAAACGATTAATCGAGGTGACTCCGGAAGAAACGGTCAGGCAGAGAGTTGCAAAATATTGTGAGGAGATTCTTGGAGCGTCGGCTGAGTATATCATGCTGGAAGTACCGATGTCAAAATATGGGAAAGAGGCAAGAGGGCGCGCTGATATCGTGATTCATCAAAAGTTGTCGGATGATATTTTGTATCCGCTGGCGGTGGTAGAATGTAAACAGCCGGACGTCATTCTCACGGACAGGGTAACGGAGCAGGCTTCTGGGTATTGCGATCTGGTTGGCGCGGACTATTTTCTCGTTACTAATGGCATTGAAATGGAGATTTTTAAATATATAGAAGAGAAGGATACCTACCAGAAACTGGATAAGTGTCTTTCTTATAAGGAGATGGTTTCCGGAAGAGGGACGTTTCTGGCTGCGGAAGAGAAACCGCCGCGGTTTACGTGGGAGCAGATGCAGGATCTGGAGCTGATGAGGGAGTACAGCGAAGCGGATGTGTGGGTTTTTGGAGGGGACACTCCCGCGAGACTCATTCCGTTCGTGGTCAATTTGTATCAGGCCCTGCTGGATGAGGATCACAGGCTTCCGGCTGCAAGGTTTCGGAATTATGAAATGACGGAGGATCTGGGCGTTCGATATTATGATTACTCGAATGGCGGCGGAGGCCATTTTAACGGTTTGTTCCGGGCGTTTCTTGTAGAGGAGGCGGACGGGGAAAGTCAGATTCTGAGTTTCTCGATATTCGGCGTAGGAGGAACCATGAAGTATGACAGGGCGAACGTCCACCGGACAAGTTATACAACGCTTTTTGTGGCACTCGATAAATTTAAGGTCAGCAAATCAATTCTGGAGTATAATGTGGATACCTTTGTAAATATTTCGGAGGAGAAGGCGGTCTTCCGGCATAACGGAAGGATCAGCAGCATGTCTTCAGGTGAGCTGAGGGAGTATATTGCGGAAAATTCTGAGTTGATCCGCACGGAAGGGAACGAGTTGAATCTGGGGCGGATTCCGACCAATCGATTGTTGTATCTGGATGGGGAGGAGGAGAGCGGACTGATCTATTCTTTTCTGGAATATGCGCTGCTGCGGGAAAAATTCCGCAGTCAAAGAAAAAAGCGGGCAGAAAAGGCAGGAGATTGGACGAACATACAATAGAATCCACGCTTTGCGAGAATTCTTTAATCTCTTCGGGCTTAATTCCCCGCAGCTCTGCAGCGAACAAACTGAGCGAAGCTGGGGCTGCTTGCTGCGGGGAGTTTCATTTTAATCTCCATTCCGCCGCTGACGCTGGCGGCACAAATAGTGATGAA
>JAMPIG010000076.1 GCA_023662875.1 Roseburia sp.
TTAATATGGGATATTAGCTCAGTCGGTAGAGCACTTGACTTTTAATCAAGGTGTCGGGGGTTCGAATCCCCCATGTCTCACGGAACGGGAAGATTCCCGGAGAGGTTGACTCTCCGGGAATCTTTTCAGAAATGATAAGATTGACAGGTACAGACGAATCCAAGGAGACTGGCTGATATGTTGTTCAATTCGGTTCTATTTATCGTGATTTTCCTGCCCGCCTCACTGCTGGGCTGGTATCTTCTCCAGCGGCTCCGTTGGGCCGGATGGGCAAGGATTTTTATGATCGGAATGTCTCTTTGGTTCTATGGATATTATAATATCCGTTATCTGTGGATCCTTGTCTTCAGCGTGTTGTTCAACTATACCTGTTCCAGGCTCCTGAACGCGTCCGAAAACGGCGGGCTGCGGAAGCTGCTTCTGGCGTGCGGAATTGCGGGGAATCTGGCGCTTTTGTTTTACTTCAAATATGCCAATTTCTTTCTTGAAAACTGTAATTTTCTGCTGCATACCCAGTGGGAGATCGAAAAGATTGCCCTTCCGTTGGGGATCAGCTTTTACACCTTCCAGCAAATCTCTTATCTGGCGGACAGCTATAAAGGGGACACGGCGGGATATTCCTTTCTGGAGTATGCCTTCTTTATAACCTTTTTTCCTCAGCTTATCGCGGGTCCCATCGTGCTCCACGGCGAATTTATCCCTCAGTTGAAGGAACGGCGGAACCGGAGGCCTGATGCAGGGGGGATGTTCGATGGGCTTGGCCTGTTCATTTTAGGATTGGCGAAAAAGGCGCTGCTGGCCGATGCGCTCGCCGTCATTGTCAACGCTGAATACGGGAGTATACCGTATCTGGACGCGGCGTCCGCCTGGGTGACGGCGGCCTGCTATATGCTCGAGCTGTATTTTGATTTCAGCGGGTACTGCGATATGGCGCGGGGCATCGGGAAAATGTTGGGCTTTCAATTGCCGGTCAATTTCCGCTCGCCGCTTATGGCGACCTCCGTAAAGGATTTCTGGCGCAGATGGCACATCACTCTGTCGCGGTTTTTGACATCCTATATTTATATTCCGCTGGGGGGCAGCAGGCGTGGGAAAGCCGTTCAATGCAGGAATATTTTCGTCGTTTTTCTCCTCAGCGGGCTTTGGCACGGGGCGAACTGGACCTTTGTCATATGGGGACTTCTCCACGGTCTGGCTATGATTGCGGAGACATTGTGGCCGGGGCTGCGTTTTCGCAGGGAGTGGGCGAACCGTCTCGCGACGGGACTTTATGTGACCTTTACCTTTTCCATATTCAGGAGCGATACCCCGGCGATGGCGTGGGATATGGTGAAAAAGCTGTTTGGCGGCGGCTGGACGGGCTTTATTCTGGGGCTGTGCAATTCGTTTCAGCTGCCGGAAATTTATCCCGTCAGGAAGCTCCTGGAGATGGCGGCTCCCGGGCTGCTGAATCTCTTCTATGTGTGCTGCGTTATGGGGCTGCTGGGGATTTCCGTCCGTCTGGTATCGGGAAGGACGGCTGAGGAATGGCTGGAAAACAGGGGACGGACGACGGGGGGACTGGTTCTGCTGGCGGCGCTGTTTGTGTGGTCCTTTGTTTCATTGTCACAGGTGAGCACGTTTTTGTATTTTGATTTTTAGGCGACACAGATACGACGGAGGAAATATGGATAAAGGGAAGGCTTTGCGGATTTTGCTTATTTTTATGGGCGTCGGTCTGCTGCTGACGGGCGGCGTCACTTATTTTTTTGATCCCTTTTATCAGTACCATAAACCGGTTTTCGGGATGGATGCCGTGCTGTATGACAGGGATAATCAGGTGATCGGAACCATACGGACATTGGATTATGACATGGTATTGCTGGGGTCGTCCGTGGTGGAGAATGCGGACAGCGCCTTCCTGGATGAGGTATATGGCGGCAGGACGCTGAAGGTCGTCAGGGCCTCCGGTTCCACGGCGGATTTGCTGTTCCTGCTGCGGGAAGCCCATAACCGTCAGGAGTTAAAGAGGGTATTTTGGTGCGTGGATATTTTCGCGTTGACGGATTTCCGGGAGGACATCCTGTCAGGGAAGGATATCCCGACATATCTTTACACAGAAAGCCCGTTGGATGATATTCCCTATCTGTATAACAAAGAGATTCTGTTTCAAAAGATTCCTTTGATGTTCGCCTACCATCTGCAGGGGAAGAATACAGGGGGACATGCATATGACTGGTCGAAGGATAAGGAGTTCGGCGCGTCCAGGGCTATGCAGGCTTACCAGAAGCCCGACCATGCGCTGGCGGGGGCGGACTGTTCGGAATGGATGGAGAATTTGGCTGTGAATATGGGCTTGATCGAAGAGGAAATCACGGGACATCCGGAGACGGAATATGTTTTGTTTTTTCCGCCGTATTCCATGCTTTGGTGGGACAGCGGTTATGTGAACGGCCTGGGCGAGGGATATTTTGCGGTGCTGGAGCGGGCGCTGTCCGGGCTACTGGCCTTTGACAATGTAAAGGTATTTTATTTCCAGGATCAACAGGAGATTATCTGTAACCTGGATAATTATATGGATATGATCCATTTCACTCCCGCGGTCAACGCATATATGCAGCAATGTATTTCAGAGGGTGAATGCGAGGTGACGGAGGAAAATGTGCATGAGGTTCTGGAGCATATGCGGCAGGTGTATCAGTATATAATCGAAGAGGGGATCTATGATTATTATGGTGCGCAGACCGGATGACATTTGTCAGCGGCAATATCATTTCCCGTCGGAGAAGGATTCGCTTCAGCTTTCCTCGGAAGCCTGTTGAAGAGTCGGCGTAGAGGCTTGACAGAACCGGGAATATCAAGTTATAATGTCCGCAAAGGGCAGAGTCAAGTGGCCGAAGAAACAGCAGCTGAGCTTGCTCGAGCAGCTGTTTCTTCGGACATTTGACGAGCGAAGCGACCGCGAAAAAGTTCGCTTTTTCGCGGCTCTGCCCGAGACTTGCAGAAACCATGATATAATAGAATCCAAAAACAGGATTCTATTATCCAAGTGCTATAATGAGCGTTAGCGAGAAGAATGAGCTTGCTCATTCGGCGAGCGGCGAATGGCGATCATGAATCGAAGATTCATGATATAATGCAAGAAGCGGCGTGCGGGAATCCGGCGTCGCTGACAGGCGAGATTGATGGAATTGGCAGACATGCAAGATTTAGGTTCTTGTGAGGCAACTCGTATGGGTTCGAGTCCCATATCTCGCAGCAGGCCGCGAAGCGGCCGGTTATTGTGTGAAAGGCGGCAGCGGCTGCGATGAGGGAAATTCAGCCGCCGATTTCGGCTTGACAATTTCCGGTAACCGTGGTAGTTTGATAATAAGTTAAAAGGGAGTAGTTACAACGTACAGGCAACATACCCCGGTTTAAGACCGTGTTTGTACGCTTCTGTTTCTGGAAGAACAAGACTTTTAGCACTTAAGGTGCCGGAGGTCTTTTTTTGTTCATGACAATAGAATTTCCGCGAAGCAGAAATTTTATAGCAGAGGGATCGCGGACACAGGAAAGGAGAAGACGGAAAATGCAAATTGTAATTCAGCTGTTATTGTTGGTAGCAGGGTTTGTTCTTCTGATGAAGGGAGCGGACTGGTTTGTGGAGGGAGCCTCCAAGATAGCGGACAAGCTGGGGATTCCGCAGCTTGTGATCGGGCTTACCATCGTCGCTATGGGGACGTCCCTGCCGGAGGCGGCGGTCAGTATCACCTCCGCCCTGAAGGGCAGCGCTGAGCTGACGATCGGAAATGTGGTGGGCAGCAATATCTTAAACATCCTGGTGATTCTGGGGCTGACGGCTGTGATCTGTACGATTCCGGTGCAGAAATCCACAGTGCGGTATGAGATTCCCTTTATGATTGTGATTACGGTGCTGCTTGTGGCGCTGGGGCTTGCGGATCATGAGATCAGTAGGCTGGAAGGCGCGATTCTCTGGGGATTTATGATCCTGTACCTGCTGTACCTGCTGCGGATGGCGAAAAACGGGCAGCCGCCGGAGGAGGTTCCCGAGGCGGGGAAGGACGATAAGCTCTGGAAGATGTTGCTGATGGTCGTCGCGGGCGGCGTGATGATCGTCCTTGGAAGCGATGTGACGGTCGACGCGGCAACCGAGCTGGCAAGAATCTTCGGCATGAGCGAGCGGCTGATCGGGCTTACGATCGTCGCCTTCGGAACCTCCCTGCCGGAGCTGGTGACCAGCGTGACCGCCGCCCTGAAGGGGAAGACGGATATCGCGGTGGGGAATATCGTGGGAAGCAATGTTTTCAATATCCTCTTTGTGGTAGGGACGACGGCGATTATTACTCCGGTCGTCTACAGCGGCGGCTTCCTGATAGACAGTATCGTCGTTACAGCCGCCGCGGTTCTGCTGCTGGCGTGCGTGATCCGCAGACAGAAGATGGGCAGGCTGGCGGGAATCGTCATGCTGGTCGGTTACGCGGCGTATTTCGTCTATCTGATCCGCTAGGCACGGTTCGAAAATGCTTTGGGCGTTATTTCTGACAAGTCCTTAAACATGGCCTGACAGATAGGAATTATGATATTCCTGGCGGTAGGTCACATCCTCGTCAAACCAGTCCGGAGGGAGGAAGGCTTCGGCGGCTTCCCTGCTGCCGAATTCCACCTCCGCCAGAATCAGGGGAGCAAGGGGAGGCTCGAAGACGTCCAGCTCGATGGTAAGCTCATAGTCCTTAGGCGGGGCGGGAAAGCCTTCCTGAACCGCCGGGTGGGGCAGGGGGATCAGGTATCTCTTTTTGGAGATAATAGTCCCGTCCGCCTTGGGGAGAAGATGATAGTAGGCCTCTTCGGTCAGAGGAAGATTGTATTCCTCGCGGGCCAGCATTCCGCTCCCCTTATAGGTCAGGATATATTCGTCATTTTCCCTGCGCACCCGGATGACGGGGGAGGTACAGAGGTATCCCTGCTGGATCTGCAGGACGGGGTAGCACTCCAGGTTTTCCGGAAGACGCCGGATCGTAAATTTGCGTTCTATTTCCATAATTCCTTTTCCTTTCTCCGGGAATACGCCGGTTAATCTCGCAGTCAGGCTGTTGCCTGTTAGATAGCAAGTATCATGTTTGTTGTAAGTTCCGGGCAGAGCCCCGAAAAATCAATGATTTGTCCGAAAAAGCATCTGCTCGTGCGGGCACGGCGGCTGCTTCTCCGGCCGCTGGACATTGCCATTATATTACATTTGCCGGGATTTTTCCATAAAATTCCGGAATGAATTGAAAAGCGGGACAAAAATGTGTATACTGTTGTTATATGTTCAGAAGACAGGAGGAAACACAATGAGCAGGATTGCTGTTTTTTTTGCGGAGGGTTATGAGGAAATCGAGGCGCTGACGGTAGTGGATCTCTGCCGGAGGGGCGGGCTTGAGGTAGAGATGGTATCCATAACGGATCAGGCGGAGGTAAAAAGCTCCCACGGCGTTACCGTAAGGATGGATCGGATTCTTTCGGAGGCTGATTTTGAAAGCTACGATATGCTTGTGCTGCCGGGAGGGATGCCCGGGACAAGGAATCTGGAAGCCTGCGGGGAGCTGATGGAGCAGGTGGATCGCTTTTACGCGGACGGGAAGTATATCGGCGCAATCTGCGCGGCACCCAGTATCTTCGGCCACAGGGGGATTCTGAAGGGAAGAAAAGCCTGCAGTTTTCCCTCCTTTGAGAGTCATCTGGAGGGGGCGGAGGTTACCGGAGGGCCGGTGGAAATTTCAGATCATGTGGTTACCTCGAGAGGCATGGGAACCGCTATTGATTTCGGGCTTGCGATCCTGGGAATCTTCCTGGGCGGGGAACGGGCGAGAGAGATGGCGGATACAATCCAATACCGGTGTGAGGAGAGGAGAAGCGGTTTATGAAAAAGGCGTTGATTACGGGAATTACAGGGCAGGATGGCTCCTATCTGGCGGAGTTTCTGCTGGAAAAGGGGTACGAGGTACACGGGATTGTGCGGCGCGCTTCCGTCAGCAATACGGTTCGCATCGATCCCTTAATTCGGGAGAATCGGCTGCGGCTTCACGAGGGGGATCTTTCGGATTCCTCCAGTATTATCCGGGTAGTCGGAGAGGTGCGGCCGGACGAGATTTATAATCTGGCGGCCCAGAGTCATGTTCATGTCAGCTTTGACGCGCCGGAGTATTCCGGGGATGTGGACGCGCTGGGGGTATTGCGGATCCTGGAGGCGGTCAGAATTACGGGGCAGACGGATACCTGCCGTATTTACCAGGCTTCCACCTCGGAGCTGTACGGCAGGGTAGAGGAGGTGCCGCAGCGGGAGACGACGCCCTTCCATCCGTACAGTCCCTACGCGGTGGCGAAGCAGTACGGTTTCTGGATTGTGAAGGAGTATCGGGAAGCTTACGGGATGTTTGCGGTAAACGGGATTCTCTTCAACCATGAATCCGAGCGGCGGGGAGAAAATTTCGTGACCAGAAAGATTACCCTGGCGGCGGGGCGGATTGCCTGCGGTCTGCAGGAGAAGCTGTTTCTGGGGAATCTGGATTCCCTTCGGGACTGGGGGTATGCAAGGGATTATGTGGAATGTATGTGGCTGATGCTGCAGGCGGATAAGCCGGAGGATTTTGTGATTGCTACCGGCGTGCAGCATACGGTTCGCGAGTTTACGACGCTTGCCTTCCATTACGTGGGGATCGAGCTGGAATGGCAGGGCAGCGGGATGGACGAGCGGGGGATCGACCGCGCCACGGGAAAGGTACTGGTGGAGGTCAGCAGGGAGTTCTACAGGCCTACCGATGTGATTAATCTCTGGGGCGATCCCACGAAGGCGCGGACGGTTCTGGGCTGGAATCCCCAGAAGACAAGCTATGAGGAGCTTTGTCGGATTATGGCGGAGCACGATCTGGAGCTGGCGAAGAGAGAAAAGCTTTTGAAGGGCTGAGAAGGCGCGGAGAAAGCGCAGAGCGGCAATACCAGGAAGAACCGCGAAAAAACGCAGAGAGGCAATACCGGGGCAGGATCGCGGAGAAGGCGCAGAGCGGGAGACAGTCGGCGGAAACGGGAGAAGCGGAAAAGATGATGGAGAAAGAAGCGAAAATTTATGTGGCGGGGCACAGGGGGATGGTGGGAAGCGCTATCTGCCGCGCCCTGGAGAAAAACAGTTATCGGAATATCCTGACGAGGACGCACCGGGAGCTGGATCTTTGTCGGCAGGAGGCGGTGGAGGCCTTTTTCCGGGAGGAGAAGCCGGAGTATGTCTTCCTGGCGGCGGCAAAAGTGGGCGGCATCATGGCAAACAGCGAAGCCCTGGCGGATTTCATGTACGACAATATGATTCTGGAGATGAATGTAATCCATGCCGCCTGGCAGAACGGCTGCAGGAAGCTTTTGTTTCTGGGCAGCAGCTGTATCTATCCCAGGATGGCACCTCAGCCTATGAAGGAAAGCTGTCTTTTGACTTCGGAGCTGGAGAAAACCAACGAAGCTTACGCCCTGGCAAAGATTTCCGGGCTGAAGTACTGCGAATATCTGAACCGGCAGTACGGGACGGATTACATCAGCGTGATGCCCACCAATCTCTACGGCCCCAACGACAATTATCATCCCACCCACAGCCATGTATTACCGGCGCTGATCCGCCGGTTCCACGAGGCGAAGGAGGCGGGAGCGACGGAGGTCGTCTGCTGGGGAACCGGCACGCCGCTGAGGGAGTTCCTGTATGTGGACGATCTTGCGGACGCCTGCGTTTACCTGATGAATACCTACAGCGGCAACGAGACCGTAAACCTGGGGACGGGGAAAGAGCTGACGATCCGGGAGCTGACGGAGCTGGTAGCCAAGGTGGTAGGCTTTCGGGGAGAGATCCGCTGGGATCCCTCGAAGCCGGACGGAACGCCCAGAAAGCTTCTGGACGTCAGCAAGCTGGAAAGCCTGGGCTATCATTATACGACGGAGCTGGAGGACGGGATTCGCCTGACCTATCAGGATTTCCTGAACAATCCCATGCGGGCGGAGCGTTAAAGAGAATGCGGAAGGAGACCGGTGTGAAAGAATATCAGAAATGCGCGAAGGAGATGCTTGATTTTATCGAGCGCAGCCCCAGCTGCTTTCAGGCGGTGGAGAATATAAAGCGGCTGTTGGAGGAGAACGGTTTTCAGGAGCTGCGGGAGACGGAGGACTGGGAGACGGAGGCCGGCAGGGGATATTTTGTGACGAGGAACGATTCCTCCCTGATTGCGTTCCGGCTGCCGGAGGCGGGCGCGGCGTCAGGCTTTCATATGACGGCGTCCCACAGCGACTCGCCCTCCTTTAAGATCAAGGAAACGCCGGAGAAGGCGGTGGAGGGGCATTATGTGACGCTGAACACGGAGAAGTACGGCGGGATGATCCTTTCCTCCTGGCTGGATCGGGCGCTGTCCGTAGCGGGACGGGTTGTGGTTCGGGAGAAGGAGGAAATCCGCTCAAGGCTGGTCAATATCGAGAAAGACCTGCTGGTAATTCCTAACGTAGCGATCCATATGAACCGGGAGATGAACAACGGAGTGGCCTATAATCCCCAGACCGACATGCTTCCTCTGTTTTCGGAATACCAGGAGGGAAGAAAGGGCAGCGCGCTGATGAAGCGGGTAGCCAAGGCCGCCGGGGTAAAGCGGGAGGATATTCTGGGACACGACCTGTTCCTTTACGTCAGGGAAAAGGGGCGTATCCTGGGGGAAAACGGCGAGTTTGTGCTTTCCCCCAGGCTGGACGATCTGCAGTGCGTTTTCTCCGCGGTAAAGGCTTTTGCGGCGTCGGAGCCGAAGCGGTATATCAACGTCTGCGCCGTGTTCGATAATGAAGAGGTTGGGAGCGGGACGAAGCAGGGAGCGGCGTCCACCTTTCTGGAGGACACGCTCTGGAGAGTGGCGGAGAGTCTGGGGCTGGATCGAAGCGACTATCTGCGGCTGGTGGCGGGGAGCTTTTTAATTTCCGCCGACAATGCCCACGCAGTGCATCCGAATCATCCGGAGAAGGCGGATCCCACCAACCGGCCCTACTTAAACGGCGGGATTGTCATCAAGTATCACGGCGGCCAGAAGTACACCACGGACGCGGTGTCCGCAGCTAAGATGAAGCTGCTCTGCCAGCAGGCGAAAGCGCCTTATCAGACCTACGCGAACCGCTCCGATATCCCCGGAGGCTCTACCCTGGGAAATATCTCGACGGCCCATGTCTCCGTATCCAGCGTGGATATCGGTCTGCCGCAGCTGGCGATGCATTCCGCCGTGGAGACCGCGGGAGCCAGGGATACGCAGTACGCCGTCGATGTGCTGAAGGTCTTCTATAGCGAATGAAGATGGAAAGTTTCTTTCGGTTCTATTGTCAGGCGTGATCCTTGGTGCGCATGCCGAAGCGCGCAGAGCGGTATAGGAAGGGATTCCGGTCGGCTGAAAAAAGTATGATTCCCGTTTTCGCGCATAGGATGTTGTAAAGGCGGCAAGGCGGATAGGGCATGAATCAAAAACTGGAAAATCTTTTGCAGCTGGCGCTGCAGACTCCGGAGGACACCAGAGAACGCACGGAGGATCTGAACGTGGGCTTCGACGGGGAGACGCGAACCTGGGAGCTGATCGTAAAATATCACGGAAGCCTGGAGGAATTGAGAAGACTGGCAGTGGAAGTGGAGTATCTGATCGCGGGCTACGCGCTGCTGACCGTGCCGGAGGGGCTTGTGGAGGCGATAGCGGAGCTGGAAGAGATTGAATATGTGGAAAAGCCCAAGCGCTTTTTCTATGAGATAACCGATCCCATTGCGGACAGCTGTATTCAGCAGCTGTCCCGATGGGATTTTCCTTTGACCGGAAGGGGAGTCCTGATCGCCGTGCCGGACAGCGGCATCGATTATCGTCTGCCGGAATTCAGAAACCGGGACGGAAGCACCCGGATCCGTTTTCTCTGGGATCAGACGCTGCGCCCGGGGGAGGAAACCGGGCGGCCGCCGGAGGGCTTTCGGACAGGGGTAGAGTTTGACGCCGCCCGGATCAACGAGGCCCTGCAGGCGACGGATCCCGGACGGCAGTTCCAGCTGCTCCCGACTTTGGATACCGGCGGACACGGCACCGCGGCGGCGGGGATCGCCGCGGGGCGAAGCGAAGGCTACCGGGGCGTCGCGACGGAGGCGGAGCTGTTGATCGTAAAGCTGGGGCTGCCGGACGCCCGATCCTTTCCGAGGACGACAGAAATCATGCGCGCCGTGACCTGGGCGCTCCGAAAGGCGCAGGAGCTGCGGATGCCCCTGGTCATCAACTTAAGCTTCGGCAACAGCTACGGCGCGCATGACGGGAGCTCCCTTCTGGAGCGGTTTCTGGACAGCGCCGCGGAAATCGGGCGAACCGTAATCTGCGTCGGCAGCGGGAACGAGGGAGCCAGCGCGGGACACCTGGCAGGGCGGCTGGGAGAGTATAACGGTTCAGGGACACAGTCGTCTGTTCCCGGGGGCCAGGGAGCGCGGGGCAGCCTGTCATCCGCCGCCGGAAGGGCGGATGTGGAGCTGGCGGTGGCGAATTACGAGAGGAGCCTGAGCGTCCAGCTCTGGAAGAATTATGCCGATGTATACCGTATCCGCCTCCGCGCGCCGGGAGGCCAGGAGTCGGAGCTGCCTCCGACGGTGGAGGGCGGGAAATATACGCTGCGCCTGGAGCAGACTGAAATCCTGGTTTACATCGGGGAGCCGACGCCCTATGCGGCCGCCCAGGAAATCTATCTGGAGCTGCTTCCGGCCGGGCGGACATACCTGAACGCGGGCGTCTGGACGATCCGCCTGGAGGCGGTCGAAGCGGTGACGGGGCAGTTCTATTTCTATCTGCCCAGCGCCGCCGCCCGCAGCAGCGCCACCGGCTTTTACCGTCCCACGCCGGAGGTTACGCTGACCATCCCCTCCACTGCCGCGAAGGTCATTACGGTCGGGGCCTACGACAGTACGTATCAGTCCTACGCCGATTTCTCCGGGCGCGGCTACGCCGACGCGGATCGGACGATCGGAGTCGTGACCGCCGGTCTGGGGAAACCGGATCTTGCGGCTCCCGGCGTAGGGGTTCTGGCTCCGGATATCTACGGCGGATACCTGCCCTTTACGGGGACGTCCTTTGCCACGCCGATTGTCGCAGGGAGCGCGGCGCTGTTGATGGAGTGGGGGATTGTCAGGGGGAACGATCCGTTTTTGTACGGGGAGAAGGTAAAGGCGTATTTAAGGAAGGGCGCAAGACCATTAAGGGGGGAGACGGAGCGGCCGAATGCGCGGGTGGGGGATAATGTTATTATAGTGTCAAGTAAGTCAGGAACCAGTAAAATCAAGAGGTTCCGCCTAATTCGTCCAAACTTGAAAGCTGCCGTGAGAATGGCAGGCGGGGGTGAAAACCATTGCGGATTTACCCCCAAGATGGGAAATCAGGCAACTTGACACTAAAATAACATAAGGGTCTGAACGGTCTGTTTATCTTATGTTTTCTGACGTTTTAGTGTCTATGTCTCATTTACCAGCAGATTACAAAAGAATGCTTTTCGGATCAAATTTCAGTACCGGCTGATAGGCTGGTGATGCCTGAAGGAGAGGAGGTAAAGGTTTTGATCCGGGGGCGGTGGTTTCTCAGGTATAGGAAATGATGATAAACGGAGGAGACATATGGCAGATTTAAAGGCAGTACTGGAAAAGGCAAACGATATGAAGTGGAGGATTGACAGTATCTTGAATTTTTCCACTTATGAAGACTATGATGATCTGAGCGGTCTGAAGATTAATTATCGGGACGGAGAACAGCTCTTTCTCCTGGAGGAGCTGCGGACAGTTATGAAGAATCTGGAGGAAGCGAAGGACAGGCTGTCCTATCTGGCGCGTCCGATTCAGGAAGTGAGCAGACTGCATCGGAATGAATCCGGAAGGTATGAGACGGCCAGTGGGCATTCTTATACCAGCGGGAGCCTGATTGAGGCGTTGGTAAAGGACGGATATCATGAAGTGCCTTATTGGGTAAGAACCAGTCTGGAGCATAATGGCAGGGATTATTATCTGGTCGGCTATACAGACGTGGCGTTGGACGGCCTGACCGTCCGTGTGAGAGGGAGGGTGTGACTATGGCGGCGACAGTTTATGCGGTGTGTAACCAGAAAGGGGGCTGTGCCAAGACCATGACCTCCGTAAATTTAGGAATCGGGCTCGTTCGGACGGGGAAGAAAGTCCTCCTGATCGATATGGATGCCCAGGGTTCCATGACGGCCAGCCTGGGCTTCCAGCAGCCGGACAGGCTGGAGGTTACGCTGGCGACGGTGCTTTCTTCCATCATCAATGACAGCCCGCTTCCGGAGGGCTTCGGGATACTGCACCATGAGGAGGGAGTTGACCTGCTCCCGGCGAATATCGAGCTTTCCGGCATGGAGGTCACATTGGTGAATACCATGAGCCGCGAGACCATCCTGCGGGAGTTCCTGAAGGAGGTAAGCGGATTCTATGATGCCATCGTGCTGGATACCATGCCGTCCCTGGGGATGCTGACCATCAATGCCCTGGCGGCTGCGGATCAGGTGGTGATTCCCGTGCAGGCTCAGTACCTCTCTATTAAAGGTCTGGAGCAGCTGCTCCGGACAATCGCCAAGGTGCGCCGTCAGATCACCCCCGGACTTGCCATTGCCGGGATCCTGATCACCATGGCGGATATGCGGACAAACTATGCGAAGGACATTGTGGAGCTTTTACATAACACCTATGACGGGAAGCTGCGGATTCTTGACAGCATCATCCCCCTGTCGGTGCGGGCGGCGGAGAGCAGCGCGGAGGGGAAGAGCATCTACCTCCACGACCCGGCAGGGAAAGTGGCGGCAGCTTACCAGTCCTTCGTGGGGGAGGTGGCAGGGGCATGAAAAGCAGCGCAAGGAATATCCAGATGACCTCTTATGACGACTTATTCTCTGTGGGCAGTCCTGTGGAGTCTGCGGGGGAAAAGGTACAGGAGATTGCCCTGGGAGAGTTGTCCCCCTTCCGGGGGCATCCCTTCAAGGTGCTGGATGATGAGGCTATGGAGGAAATGGTAGAGAGCGTCAAGCTCCACGGTGTGCTTGTCCCCGGCATTGTTCGTCCCCGTAAGGAGGGCGGCTATGAGCTGGTTTCAGGACACCGGCGCAGACGTGCGCTGGAGCTGGCAGGGCAGGATGCCATGCCGGTGATCGTCCGGGAGCTGGATGATGAGGAAGCGACCATCATCATGGTGAACAGCAACCTTCAGCGCGAGAACCTGCTCCCCAGTGAGAAAGCGTGGGCTTACAGGATGAAGCTGGATGCCATTAAGCGGAAAGCCGGGAGGCCGTCTGGAAATAATTCTGGTCAAGTTGGCCAGAATTTAAAGGGAAGGGTTTCCGTTGAAGTGATAGCAGGCGATACAGGGGAAAGCCGCAAGCAGGTACAGCGATATATCCGTTTGACAGAACTCCTGGCTGGGCTTTTGCAGATGGTAGACGACAAAAAGCTTCCGTTCAACCCTGCGGTGGAGCTGTCTTACCTGACAAAAGAGGAGCAAGGCGAACTTTTGGAACTCATGGAAGAATTATCTGCCATACCGTCCCTGGAGCAGGCAGGGAGGCTGAAAAAGTACAGCCAGGAGGGGAAGCTGGGCAGGGACGTGATGGATGCCATCCTGACGGAGGAACACCCTGCGCCGGTAAAGGTGACGCTGAAGGGCGAGAGGCTGAAGCAGTATTTTCCGAAATCCTATACCCAGGAGCAGATGGAGGAGGTTATCTTTTCCCTCCTGGAGACGTGGAAAACAGGACAGGGCGATGTGGGATAAGGATGCTGCAGGAGCCGCTTTGCGGGTTCTGTAGCTAAAAGGAATAAATATAGGGCAGTGCCGCAAAAAGGCCGTCCGGCGACTTGACTAAAGCAAGTTGTCGGGCGGCTTTTTTGCGTTCCGGGAGACAGGTATCTGCTGGTATCGTCTGCCGGATGGTGTACAGGAAAGGAAGGAGGCATTATGCCGTTAAACCTGGATTATTACTATGGAAATGAGGCGGAGCAGTACAGCTTTTATCGCATCCCCAAGGTGCTTTTTACGGACAGGCGTTTCAGAAGTGTATCTGTGGAGGCGAAGGTACTCTACGGGCTCCTGTTGGACCGGATGTCCCTTTCCGTGAAAAACGGCTGGATGGACGGGGACGGCAGGGTGTACATCATCTTTACGATTGCGGATGTGATGGAGACGCTGGTCTGTGCGGAGCAGAAAGCGAACAAGCTGCTGAACGAACTGGATGCCGCGAAGGGCATAGGGCTGATCGAGCGAAAACGCCGGGGGCTGGGGAAGCCGAATGTGATCTATGTGAAGAACTTCCTGGCAAAACCTCCGTTTCCGCCAGGGGATAGGGATGAACCGGAATCACAAATCCAGAATTGTGAAAATCACAAATCAGGAAATGTGAAAATCACAATTCAAGAATTGCGAAAATCACAAACAAATAATACTGACTCTAATCATACTGAGAGGAGTGAGACAGATCTATCTATCCATCCCCAGGCATGGACAGACGGGGCAGGGCAGATGGATGGGATTGGAAAGACGGATCTGTTTTACGCCTACCGTGCCTTGATCCGGGAAAACATCAGCTATGGCATCCTCCTGGAGCGTTACCCCTATGATCGGGAACGGCTCGACGGCTTTGTGGAGCTGATGGCAGAGGTCTGCAGCAGCAGCCGGGAGACAGTCCGGGTCAACCAGGATGAGATTGGCACGGAGATAGTGAAGGGCCGGCTCTTGAAGCTGGACAGCTCCCACATCGAGTATGTGATGGACTGCCTGGATAAGAACACGACCCCGGTAGGAAATGTCCGCGCCTATATTTTGTCCGCCCTGTTCAATGCACCCGTGACCATCAGCCAGTATTACGCAAGCCTTGTGAGAAACGATATGGCGGAAGGCTTTGGCGGCGGATAGGAGCAGGGACGGCAGGGCGCCGGGCGGGGATATTCTTTTCTCCGCCGGTATGTCTCCGATCCGGTAAGGAAAGCGTATGGCTGTCGTCCCAGCCAGCAGGCGGATGGAAAGGGGGTGGAAAGAAGTAAAAGAGGAATGGCGCAGACGGTGATGTGAAAAACAGGAAATGCCGGGAAAAAGGGAAGCAGCCGACAAGGCAGGAAAAGCAGGCCCGCCCGGCAGGAAAGGGGAAAAATGGAAAAAGGAAAGAAAATGAGTAAGGATACTTTGGGAAAGATCATCCTGGCAGTACTGGCTGCAGTCGTGATCATGGCGGTTATCGCAGCCATTTGTGCAGGCCGGAGGGGATGTGACTGCGGTATGTCCACAGAGGGAGGGCCTGCGTTGGATGTACGGGCCACGGATACCCGGACGGAGAGGCCCGGAGCGGATCCCCTTGCGGGCAGAAACATCTATTTCTCCGGCCTGGAGGATACTGTCATCCGCCGGGAAACGGCGGTGCAGCTGGATAACCGGGAGGAAAACCTGGATTTTTTGCTGAAGTATGAGATCTATGACGGGGAGGGGAACCTGGTCTTTGAGACGGATCCGATCCCCTCCGGGCAGTCTGTGGAATGGGTGCCGGGGGAGAAGCTGGGAGTGGGGGAGCATCCCCTGCGCTTCCTGCAGATTCCCTATTACGCCAACGGGGACGGGGAATTTACTGTGCTTATCCGGGGCAGCTGCCAGGCGACCCTGACGATTGCGGACTGAAAAGGCTGTTTCCGACAGCGCAGGGACTATCTTCAGGCAGCCCTACACCGATTCCTGCCAGGGGTAGGGCTGCCATAACGATAACAGCAGGCAGGGAAGAAAAGGAGATATTCATGAAAAAAAGGATGATGGCGGTATTTTTAACGGCGGCCTTGATGCTGCAGGGTGGGAGGGCTGCCGCGGCACAGGAATACACAGCGGAGGGGACGGCGGAGTGTAAAGTCTCCTGCCAGGTGGCATCCACCTATACGGTGTCCATACCGGCAGCGGTGGAACTGACCTACTCGGCGGAGACCGGCACGGCTTCCGGGACATTCCAGGTGGGGGTAAAAGGGGAGCTGCTGCTGAACCAGATGGTGCAGGTGGAGCCTACCTGCCTGTCGGTGGAATTGTCCAAGGGGACGGGCGGCAATTTCCTGAACGGGAAACTTACGGGAGAAGCGACCGGGGTCAGACTTCCCGTGACGGTGAATCTGGAAAAAACCAGGTGGTATCCCGTGGGAACTACGCCGCTCTTTGACATGGGTGAGTATGTGGAGATCTCCCCCACGGAATATGTGTATGCCACCGGAACCGTGACCACAGGGGAAGTGGATGCCGTGGATACCTATGTCGGCACGCTGGTCTTTACTTTCGGTGTGGAGGAGTATGAGAGGAAGAACCTGTAAAGGCATATTGATTTCGGAGGGAAAGGCAGACATATGGATCAGAGGATGGAAGTTTTGATCGTGGAGCCGGGGAAAACGCCCCGGTCGGAAATGTTGGGCAGTACGCTGGGGGCTGTAGAGGAGGCGCTGGGCGGCAGGGTACAGCTGGGGTGTTTTCTGCCCCAGCGTGTGATGCTGGTGAGCCGCCAGGATGGGGCAGGGCTTGCCCCCAACCGCTGCCTGCCCGGGAAGAAGGAGGCTATCCGTGGCGCTTTCCTGCTGTGCGGGATCCCGGGGGAGGGGAGCCGCTTTGTCTCCCTCACCCGCGGGCAGCGTGAGGAGTTCCAGGCTGTTTTTGCATCGCCGGGGGAGTTCCTGGAGATGGACGGCGTGTTCTATGCTGACCCGGATGATGCGGCGGACGCAATATATAGGTTGTGGGAGACATTGGGGGACGGCGGAAGCGTGACCCTCACAAAGTACGGAACGCCGCCCGGAAGACAGTAAACCGGATCAGGACAGCAGTGGCAGGGGGTTAGCAGGGTCGCATGTCGGCGGATATCGGGGAAAGGAGGGACAGGAACCATGCAGGAGGAAGTGAGGGATAAATCCGTGGCGCTTGTAATCCGCGTAGGAAAGACTGGAGGAAAGCTGACAGAAGCACTGCTTAAGGCGGCGATTCGGAAGTACTTGGCGGAGCAGGCAAGGCAGATAAGGCACGGGAAACAGACTGTGAAGGAGTTGGTAGGCCAGGGCGCAGGGGTGCAGAGCATTGAGGTGACAGATAAAAATATCGGTTCCTTTGAGCGCGCAGCCCGCAAGTACGGGGTGGATTTTGCGGTGCGGAAGAACCCGTCGCAGGGAAAGTACCTTGTGTTTTTCAAGGCCAGGGATGCGGATGCGCTGAACGCCGCTTTTGCTGAATACACAGCCCGCGCACTGGGAAAACAGAAGGAAAAGCCATCCCTGCAAAAGCAGCTTACCCATTTCAGGCAGGTGGCGCAGGAATTATCGAACGATAAGGAGAAAAACCGGGAGAAGGGAGGGATGGAACGATGAAAGACAGTGGGGAAATGAAAAAAATCCTGATCCGGAGCCTGCCCTATGTGTTCCTCTTCTGGGTCTTCTCCAAAGCTGGCGGCGCTTATCGTCTTTCCGCTGGTACGGATATGGTGACGAAGATGGCCGGGGCGTTGGCGGGGCTGGGAGCCTATATAACCAGGAACCCTCTGCCGTCTCTGAACATCCAGGATTTGTCTGTGGGCATCCTGGGAGCGGCAGCAATCCGTGCAGCGGTCTATTTCAAGGGGAAGAACGCCAAGAAATACCGGCATGGGGTAGAGTATGGGAGTGCAAGATGGGGCGCATAATCTTAACTGTAATCACTACATACATTGACGCAGGAGGGTACGC
>JAMPIG010000077.1 GCA_023662875.1 Roseburia sp.
GCCAGATATTGAATTTTCAAGGTGCATAGCTAAAATTCACGTGCGAAGTTTGAGATCCCTTAGAAAAAATCGAGGTTGACGGTATTCCGATTTTTTTGGGAATGAGTCAGGCTGCGGTTGAAGCGGCAATCGGCAAAGGGCAGTCTGTCAGGAACAGGCAGTATTATTATAACAATGAGATGGCAATTGACTATAACGAAGACAAGAGGGTTGAATTTATTGAGTTTTTGGGCGGGATAGACGGTTCTCTGCGCCCTGTAATTTATGGAGATTCCGTATTTGATACCTGCGCCGATGAATTGGCGGATCTGCTGCAGCAGAAGAACGGCGAAGGGGCGGTTGATTCAGAACAGGGCTATTCTTTTTTCTTCCTGAATATCAGCGTGGGCGTTTACCGGGAGATAAGGCCGATCGATGTGACCGAGATGATAGAAGAAATGAAAGCGGACGGAATATCTGTCGAAAACAACGCAGATATAGCCGCGGAAATGCGGAAGGCAAATCATTGGGCTACGATTGGGATCGGGGCTCTTGGGTATTATCAGCGGTAAAGCAGAAAACAAAAAGAGAGGGGAAGCGCTATGAGAAAAACAAAAATTGTATGTACGATCGGTCCGGCCAGCGAGACGGAGGAGAAGCTCCGCGAGCTTATGCTTGCGGGTATGAATGTGGCGAGATTCAATTTTTCCCACGGAACCCATGAGGAGCAGAAGGTAAAGTATCAGCGCGTTTTAAAGGTCAGGGAGGAGTTAGGGATTCCGGTGGCCACGCTTCTGGATACCAAGGGGCCGGAGATCCGCCTTCGGGATTTTGAGGGAGGGAAGGCTGAGCTGACGGCGGGGAGCCAGTTTGTCCTCACTACGGAGGAGGTGCTGGGAACCGCGCAGAGGGCGTCGATTTCCTATAAAAACTTGAAAAATGACATAAGTGTCGGAACGACGATCCTGATCGACGACGGGCTGATTGAAATGAATGTGGAGAAGATCGAGGGAGAGGAAATCGTCTGCCGCGTGATAAACGGCGGGGCCGTGTCGAATCACAAGGGGGTCAATGTGCCGGGAGCGGTTCTCTCGATGCCCTATATCAGCGAGACAGACAGAGCGGACATCCTGTTCGGAATTGAGATGGGCTACGAGTACATCGCGGCTTCCTTTGCAAGATGCAAGGAGGATATCCTGGAGGTTCGGCAGATTCTGAAGAGTCACGGCAGCAATATGAAGATCATTGCAAAGATTGAAAACATGCAGGGCATCGAGAATCTGGAGGAGATTATAGCCGTGTCTGACGGCATTATGGTAGCCAGAGGCGACATGGGGGTTGAGATTCCCTTGGAAGAGGTGCCGATACTGCAGAAGAAAATGATCAAGCTGGCCAACGCGCAGGGCAAGCATGTGATCACGGCGACGCAGATGCTGGAATCCATGATTAAAAATCCGCGACCCACCAGGGCGGAGACGACGGATATCGCCAACGCGATTTACGACGGAACCACGGCGATTATGCTTTCCGGAGAGAGCGCGGCGGGAAAATATCCCGTGGAAGCCGTAAAAACTATGGCGAGAATCGCGGAATGTGCCGAAAAAGATATTGATTACCGTTCCAGAATGATTGACGGCAGCAGTAAGGACAGGACGGATATCACGACGGCGATTGCCTACGCGACCTGTACGGCGGCGATGGATCTGCAGGCGGCGGCTATTATTACGGTTACCATGTCCGGCTTTACGGCGGAGGCGATCTCGCGGTTTAAGCCCAAGAGCCAGGTTATCGGCTGTACCGTCAACGACAGGGTATGTAAGCAGCTGAATCTGCTCTGGGGCGTAAATCCGCTGATGATCCGGAAGAAGGAGAGCACGGACGAGCTGTTTGCGGAGGCGGTGGAAGAGGCTAAGAAAGCCGGTTATATCAAGTCCGGAGACCGGGTCGTGATCACGGCGGGGGTTCCGCTGGGGACGGCCGGAACGACAAATATGATTCATGTGGTAGAGGTAGAGTAGGGTACATGGGAAAGATCATCTGTCTTATGGGGAAAAGCTCCACGGGAAAGGATACTTTATTTAAGAGGCTTCTGGAGGAACCGAAGCTGGGGCTGAAAAAGATTGTACCCTATACGACCAGGCCGATCCGGGACGGCGAACGGGACGGAGTAGAGTATTTCTTTACGGACGAGGCGGGCTTTCGACGGTTTCAAAAGCAGAATAAAATCATTGAGGCACGGGAATACGATACCTTTTACGGTTTGTGGAGATACTTTGTGGCGGACGACGGTCAGATTGAAGACGATCGGAATTATTTAATGATCGGGACGCTGGAGGCTTACCGTAATCTGCAGGAATATTTTGGAGCGGGACGAATCGTGCCGTTGCTGATAGAATTAGATGACGGCCTCAGACTGCAGCGGGCGCTGGATCGGGAAAGACAGCAGGAGAGTCCCAAGTACGAGGAGATGTGCCGGAGATTCCTTGCGGACAGCGAGGATTTCTCGGAGGAAAAGATCCGGGAGGCGGGAATAAGCAGACGGTTTGTCAATGACGAGCTGGAAGGATGCCTGAAGGAAATCCGCGGGTATCTGGCGGAGAAGTGTGCTGACAGGAAGGGAATGGAGTAAAATGGATATCAAGGTAAATCAGATCAGCCAGACTCCGCAGATAGAGCCTGCGCAGAATACGCAGCCTACGGACGGCACCTTTAAATTTATGCTTGCCAGCCACATCGAGGAGGCGGAGCTGCAGAGCAGGCTGCAGGGGCTTATGGAAGAAATCACCATGCAGGGCGAAAGACTTGCAAAGCGCCGGGACGTCAAGGATATGAAGCATTACCGCGGACTGGTGAAGGAATTTCTAAATGAAGTGGTGACCCGCTCGCATTCCTTTTCCCGGGAAAATTTTCTGGACCGGAGAGGACGGCACAGGGTGTACGGTATCATCCGGCTGGTGGATGAAAACCTGGATCAGCTGGCGCAGGAGCTGATGAAGGATGAGAAGGATAATCTGGCGATCTTAAACAAGATCGGAGAGATCAGGGGGCTGCTGCTGGATATTTTTACCTGATTTCAGGACAATAACGGGGCAAAAGCGGAAGATAAACCGGAAGAGGAAGCGCACGGGAAGCAAAGAAAACGATAGACCTGCGAGGAAGCGCACGGGAAGCAAAGAAAACGATAAACCGGCAGGAAAAGCGCAAAAGAGCCAGGGAATACGCTGCGGCGGAAACCCCGGCATGGAGGGGCAGTATGGCAGAATTTCGGGACATTATCGGGCAGGAGCAGATCAAGGAGCATCTGACAAACGCGATATCGGCGGGAAAGATTTCCCATGCCTATATTATAAACGGGGAAAAGTCCTCCGGCAAGGAGTTTATCGCCAGAATATTTGCCATGGCGCTGCAGTGCGAAAAAGGCGGTCCTGAGCCATGTCAGGAATGCCATTCCTGCAAGCAGGCGCTGTCGAACAATCATCCGGACATTATCCGGGTGATGCATGAAAAGCCGAATACGATCAGTGTGGACGATATTCGAACCCAGGTGAACGGCGATGTGGCGATTAAGCCTTATAGCAGTCCTTACAAGGTTTATATTATCAACGAGGCGGAGAAGATGAACGCTTCCGCCCAGAACGCCATTCTGAAGACACTGGAGGAGCCGCCGGAGTATGTGGTGATTCTTCTGCTGACGGCGAATGTGGAGGCGTTGCTGCCCACGATTCTCAGCCGTTGCGTGGTGCTGAATATGAAGCCTGTTCCGGATGCGCTGGTAAAGAAATACCTGATGGAGCAGCTCCAGGTTCCCGACTATAAGGCGGAAATCTGCGTGGCCTTCGCCAGGGGGAATATCGGCAAGGCGAAAATGCTGGCGTCCAGCGAAGACTTTGAAAATGTAAAGGCGGAGGCGCTTTCCCTCCTGAAATACATACAGGACATGGAACTGAATGAAATTATAGCGGCGGTAAAAAAGATCGGCGAATATAAGCTGGAAATCAATGATTATCTGGATATCATCGCGATCTGGTATCGGGATGCGCTGCTGTTTAAAGCGACGAATGATGTGAATCACCTGGTGTTCCGGGAGGAAATCCAGCCGCTTAGGAAGACCGCCCAGCGAAGCAGCTATGAGGGAATCGAGAAGATTATCAAGGCTCTTGACATGGCCAAGCGCAGGCTGGACGCCAACGTTAATTTTGAGCTGACCATGGAGCTGCTGATGATGACGATTCAGGAGAACGGCGGCTGATAAATAATTTTTCGGATTTTGCTTATCCTAAGTATATAAAGCTGCTAAAGCAGCCGGAGGAATCGCCGGGAGGGCTGCGCTCGCCCGGCGGTTTTCCCGCGGATAATTCATGACAGGAAGTGAGAATCCTTCGGGAGAGGCTTAGGATGGGAAAGGGAAAACGTGCGCTGCAGAGGCTCGTCGTGATCAGCGGACTTGGAGCGGCGGCGCTCTGGCTCTGGACGGCTGACGCGGAGAGCCGGGCGCATTATACGCCGGAGTATCCGAGAGAGGAATTACAGGAACTGCTGTCGAAGGACAGCCTGACAGAGGAGGAATATAACCTCCTCTTTTTGCAGACCGGAATGGGCCGGGCCGGAGTGGAGCGGCTGTTTCAGGAAGGTCGGCAGCAGGAGCTGCTTTATCTGCAGGACAGATTTTTTCTGCCGGTGGAATATGAATGCCGTCAGGTGAATCCGTTCTGTCGGGGAGAGCGGCTGCTGATGCCTGAGAGGGAGGAGATAATCGTGGCCTGCCGCCAGCGATACGGGGAGTTGCCCGACGCGGCGGAGGCGGGGGCTTTCGATTTCCTCCCGGCGGTCAGGACGGGAGATATTCTGGTCACGTTCAGCGGGCATTTTTTCGGATGGCGCAGCGGACACGCCGGAATTGTGATCGACGGGGAAGAGGGATTGACGTTGGAGGCGGTTTCTCCGGGGAGTGTTTCCAGAGTCTGCACGGTGGACTCCTGGGAGGAATATCCCTGCTTCGCTCTCCTGCGTCTGAAGGACAGTACGGAGGAGGAAGCGGCGGAAATTGCGTCTTACGCTGCGGAGTATCTGACGGGGGTGCCCTATGAGCTGTTCCGCCTGACGGAGAGGAACGGGCGCAGTCTGCTGCCCGGGGAAGGAGAGGAAGCCGCCCGGGAGCGTGGTTTGAACGAGGAGCCTATCTCCGGTACGCAGTGCGCGCACCTGGTCTGGTCGGCCTTTTACCCCTTCGGTTATGATCTGGACAGCGACGGGGGATGGATCGTCACACCGAAGGATCTGTATGAGAGTGAACTTCTGGAGGTGGTTCAGCTCTATGGGCTCAGTCCCTTAAGGAAAGATTAAGATAAAGGATGCAAGTATTAAAACTCTCTTAAGTTTTTGAGATTTCTCTTGAAAAAGTATAGGGCAACCCGTATATTTAGCATATACAGGAAGTATGCAGGAGGTATGAAATGACAAAAGCAGAGATTTTAAAACAGGAGATTTTACGGCAGTACCGCAGCGTGCGGCAGTTTGCCATGGAGATGAATATTCCTTACAGTACGCTTGTCACCGCGCTGGAGCGTGGAATCGAGGGGATGGCCTATGGTACTGTAATCAGGATGTGCGATAAGCTGAACCTGAACCCGGTGGATTTCTCTTCCCTGGAGGGGGACGCGTCCATCGGCGCGCAGCTTCTGGAAAACAGAGTGATGCAGAATTATGTGAAGCTGAACCAGCAGGGCAGGGACAAGGTGTTGGAGCTGATGGATGATTTCAGCCAGATCGAAAAATACAGGGCAAAGGGGAAAAAAGGAAAATGAGATATGATTATCTGGTTGTCGGAGCGGGGCTGTTTGGCGCGGTGTTTGCCCACGAGGTCTGCAAAGCGGGAAAGACTTGTCTTTGCATTGACCGGAGGACGCATCTCGCCGGAAATATTTATACGGAGGAGGAAAAGGGGATTCGGGTTCATAAATATGGCGCCCACATTTTCCACACCTCGGATCAGGCGATATGGGAGTATGTAAACCGTTTTGCGGAGTTCAATCATTTTGTGAATTCGCCGGTGGCTGTCTATGGGGAGGAATTGTACAATCTTCCATTTAACATGAATACCTTCAGCAAAATGTGGGGGATCCGGACGCCTGCGGAGGCGCAGGAAATCATAGAGCGGCAGCGGAAGGAGGCGAGAGCGCTTCGAACCGGAGCGGGAAGCGCGGGGGAAGTCGAAACGGTGGAACCGGCGAATCTGGAAGAGCAGGCGCTTTCCCTGATAGGGAGAGATGTTTATGAAAAGCTGGTAAAGGGCTATACGGAGAAGCAGTGGGGACGGGACTGCAAGGATCTGCCCGCTTTTATCATCAGGCGGCTGCCGGTTCGCTTTACATACGACAACAATTATTTTACTGACCGCTATCAGGGGATTCCCGTGGGGGGCTACACGCAGATTGTGGAAAAGCTTCTGGAGGGGATTCCTGTAAAGCTTGGCATATCTTTTAAGGAATTTGCCGCAGAGAAAGCGGACGATACTGTCAAGGCGCAAAGCGGAGGAGACCCGAAGGAGGATAATGCGGCTGGGGCACAGGGCGGAGAAGGTCGGAAGGCGGACTATGCAGTCGTGTCGCGGGATGGCGATGTGTTTGGCAAGGTTCTTTATACAGGCATGATCGACGAGTACTTTGACTATTGCTTCGGGGAGCTGCAGTACAGATCCCTTGCCTTTGAGGAGGAGCTTCTGGAGGGCTGTGAAAACTACCAGGGGAACGCGGTAGTGAATTATACGGAAAGACAGGTGCCGTATACCAGGATTATCGAGCATAAGCATTTCGAATTTGGCAGCCAGCCGGATACCGTGATTACCCGGGAGTATCCTGCCGCCTGGAAAAAGGGAGACGAGCCGTATTATCCGATCAACGACGAGAGGAACAGCGCACTCTATCAAAGGTACGCGGAGCTTGCCGCAGGTCAGGAGAGAGTTTTGTTTGGCGGAAGGCTGGGGCAGTATAAGTATTATGATATGGATAAGGTTATCGCGGAGGCGCTGAAGATGGCGGCGGAGGAGCTGAAGGGCGAATAAGAAAGACCTCCTTACCCTGTTGGTAAGGAGGTTTTTTCAGCAGTAGCTGTTAAACATCATGCCGCTATAGGCGCTGGTGATGTAAGGGCTGATAAAATTATGCCCCGGATTCTTATAGGCGACAATCGTTTTTTGCACATAATTCATCGGGTTCAGGGAAATCTGATCGCTTTTGCGAACCAGGGATCCCGAAAGGTTTTTCAGACTCCCGAAGGTCTCGGTAATATTGTCGGACTGCATAGCCGTCCGGCGCAGCAGATCCTGATCGACCTGCAATGAGCCGTCCTCTGTCAGGGTGACGCCCATGGATTCCAGCGAATTACTGTATACGCCTGCGATTCCCTTTAACTCGTTGACCAGCAGCCGGCTCTTGGACTGCGAATCAATATAGGAAGCAGCAGCTCTTAAAAAATCGTTATATCCTCCGACCAGATGAGACACATTATCGGCCAGGGTTTCCACATCCGTTTTCAGGCCGATCTGGACGGATCTGCCTTCCTCGCTGGTTCCCTTTAGCTGCACCTCGAACATCTTTCCGATTTCAATCCGGTTGGAGGAAGAGGACTGTTCCTCGCCGTTTACGGAGTATCGGGCGTTGGAGGCTTCCCGGCTGGTATAGTCCAGACCAAAATATTCAACGGTGCCGGAGCGTTTGCTGGTGCGATCGTCGCTGATCTGGAAGAGACTGCTCCTGCCGGGGGAAAGCCCGGCGTTTTCCGAGGTCAGCCGAAGGGCCGTCCTGCCGTCCGCTTCCGCAAGATCGGCCTTGATGCCGATAGCGGAATTGTTGATCAGCCTTACCAGACGCTCCTGAACATCCCGGTTCGTCTCGGTTTCCCCTACCGTAAACTGGAATTCATAATTCATATCGTTGACATTTACGTCGAAGGAATAGGTATCCGGCGTAAGCGCTATCCTTTCGTCCGGGAGGAAGATACCCAGATTTTCCTGAGAGGAGGCCAGAGAATGAATCTCAAGATCCACGGCAGGAATGTCGTTTCCGGAGTTGCGGGGGCCTATATAGGAGGCCGTAGCTATATTTTCATCGGAGGTATAGACGCTCTTCTTATTAAAAAGGACATTTCCATCCAATCCGCCAAGCTGTGCGATAGTATTGCGCAGCTCACGGGCACCTTCCTTGATATCGACAGCGTACTTCTGAGTCTCGCGGTTGGTGGTGGGAAGATACCAGGGAGCGTCCTTATTCATTTTGACAATGGAATTGTATACGCTGCGCAGCTCGCTCTTCTTATGCGTATCAAACTGCGTAAGCGGTTTCGGTGTGTACGCAGTGAGATAGTTATTATAAGCCGTATTGAGAACCGAACTCATTGTCACGCCTCCTTTCTTCCGTGAAATGTATAAATTGTGACAATATGAGATATAATATGCCGAAAATCCGTTTCCGGCACAGGGATGCTTTTGGCGGAACACCCCACTTTGCTCACATTATAGCACAGCGCTCGGAAGGAAACAAGAGGTTATGCAAATTTATTCGCAAAAAGTATTGACGTTCGGCCTGCGATATGGTATAGTATTCAGGCGAGATAAGATTTCAGGTCTTTTTTTTATGCTTAAAAAACGAGTGGAGGTAGCCGATATGCGTACAAAAATCACTTTGGCTTGTACCGAGTGCAAGCAGCGGAACTACAATACGACGAAGGACAAGAAGACTCATCCGGACAGGATGGAGATCAAGAAGTATTGCAGATTCTGTAAGACTCATACGTTGCACAAAGAAACAAAGTAAGGTTTTCGGAAACGGGACGGTGGGTTCCAGCCGGGAACGCAGGCGGGCCGGAGTTGACCGGAAGGTTAATGTTGGGAGGGCAGAAAATGGCGGATTCCGCGGAGAAGAAAAAAAAGCGCCCCAGCTATTTCAAGGGGGTAAAAGCCGAATTTAAGAAAATTGTTTGGCCGGACAGGCAGCAGACCCTGAAGCAGTCAATTGCCGTTGTGGCAATCTCGGTTGTTGTGGGAGTTATCATTGCGATCATCGATTATGTTGCAAAGTATGGCGTGAACTTCTTAACATCAATTTAGAGCGAGGGTGATTGTATGGCAGAGGCGAAATGGTATGTAGTCCATACCTACTCGGGATATGAAAATAAGGTCAAAGCCAATATTGAGAAGACGATAGAGAACAACAAAAACCTGGCGGAGCAGATTCTGGAAGTGCGGGTTCCTCTGGAAGAGGTTGTGGAGCTGAAAAACGGAGTGAAAAAAACGGTTCAGCGGAAATTGTTTCCGGGGTATGTGCTGATCAGGATGGAGATGAACGACGATACCTGGTATGTTGTCCGGAATACCCGCGGCGTCACCGGCTTTGTCGGGCCGGGGAGCAAGGCGGTTCCTCTCACGGAGGCTGAGATGAAGCCTCTGGGCATTAAGACTGAAAACGTTTCCATCGACTTTGTGGAGGGAGACAGCATCGCGGTTGTGGCGGGCGTATGGAAGGATACCGTAGGGGTAGTTCAGAAGCTTGACTACAACAAGCAGACAGCGACGATCAATGTAGAGCTGTTCGGAAGAGAGACTCCCGTAGAGATCAGCTTTGCGGAGGTCAGAAAGCTTTAATATTTCGGTATTTACAGCGCAGGCTGTTGAATACTCATACCGCTGCGGCGGTGTGACGGGAAGTGGGAGCAGGAGCGTGAAAGCGGATTTCCTGCGCCGAGATGCCGCCCGGAGGCGGCGCCGTCGGGCGCTGAAGAAGGCGGCCTACCACAATATAGGAGGTGCCAAAATGGCAAAGAAAGTAACAGGTTATATTAAATTGCAGATTCCTGCCGGCAAAGCTACACCGGCTCCCCCGGTTGGTCCTGCATTGGGTCAGCATGGCGTGAACATCGTTGAGTTTACGAAACAGTTTAACGCCAGGACTGCAGACAAGGGAGATGTGATCATTCCTGTCGTAATTACCGTTTACGCGGACAGATCCTTCAGTTTCATTACCAAAACTCCCCCTGCGGCGGTACTGCTTAAGAAGGCTTGCAACATCAAGTCCGGTTCCGGCGTGCCGAACAAGACGAAGGTGGCGTCCATCTCAAAGGATAAGATTCGCGAGATCGCCGAGATGAAGATGCCCGACCTGAACGCGGCAAGCGTAGAGGCGGCCATGAGCATGATCGCAGGTACGGCCCGCAGCATGGGAATCACCGTAGAGGACTGAGAACAACAGTAGACATTGGGAGACAACGGAGGTTGTCGCTGGAACCTGGGAGGTAGGATAATGAAACATGGTAAGAAATATGCAGAGATCGCGAAGCTGGTAGACCGCGCGACGCTTTACGAGCCCGCGGATGCGATCTCTCTGGTAAAGAAAACCGCAATCGCAAAATTTGACGAGACGATCGAAGTACACATCAGAACGGGCTGTGACGGACGTCACGCCGAGCAGCAGGTTCGTGGCGCGGTAGTGCTGCCCAACGGAACCGGTAAGACGGTAAGAGTCCTGGTATTCGCAAAGGGCGACAAGCTGAACGAGGCTGAGGCGGCGGGTGCCGATTATGTGGGCGGCGAGGAGCTGATCCCGAAGATCCAGCACGACGGCTGGCTTGACTTTGACGTAGTAGTAGCGACTCCCGATATGATGGGCGTCGTGGGACGTCTCGGTAGAGTCCTTGGACCGAAGGGTCTGATGCCCAACCCCAAGGCGGGAACCGTCACGATGGATGTTACCAAGGCGGTAAAGGACATCAAAGCCGGTAAGATCGAGTACAGACTGGATAAGACCAATATTATCCATGTGCCCGTAGGAAAGGCTTCCTTTACGGAGGAAGCTCTGCAGGAGAACTTTAACGCGCTGATGGACGCTATCGTAAAGGCAAGACCCAGCGCATTGAAGGGTCAGTACCTCAGGAGTATTACCCTGGCCTGCACAATGGGCCCCGGCGTGAAGGTAAGTGTTGCGAAGTTCTAAAATCAATCGACAGGGGGTTGACATTGGTCAGCCCCTTATGTTATAGTAATCTGGTCGTAAGACGAATGCCGAAGACAGCAGGTCCTGAAGTCAGGCTGCCGTTTCCTGAATGAGTTAAAGGGAGACGGAGATGACCGGGGTAAGCGAAAGCGCCTGCCGAGGAAAGAGTTTTTACTGAGACTTTTTGCCTCCCTGTCTTCAGGGAGGCTTATCTTTTTGAAAGACTCCTTTCGGCAGGGGAGAAATCCCCGAAAAATCTATAAGGAGGTAAAAAAATGGCAAAGGTTGAATTAAAACAGCCGATCGTAGACGAGATCTCCGCTAATATTAAGGATGCGCAGGCAGTCGTTCTGGTAGACTACCGCGGACTTACGGTGGAGCAGGATACCCAGCTGCGCAGAAATCTGCGTGAGGCGGGAGTCGTCTACAAGGTGTACAAGAACACCTTTATGACCCGCGCGTTCAAGGATACCGCCTTTGAAGGACTGACCCAGTATCTGGAGGGGCCCAGCGCCGTTGCGATTTCCACAGAGGACGCAACCGCTCCCGCGAGAGTGCTGGCCGAGTTCGCAAAGAAGGCTGACAAGCTTGAAATCAAGGCCGGCGTCGTAGAGGGAACTGTGTACGATGCGAAGGGAATGGCTGGCATCGCAAGTATTCCCTCCAGGGACGTACTTATTTCCAGACTGCTCGGCAGCCTGCAGAGTCCTATCGCCAACTTTGCGCGCGTCATGAATCAGCTGGCGGAAAAAGGCGGCGCTTCCGCATGTGAAGCACCTGCGGCCGCTCCCGCTGAAGAGCCCGCGGCAGAGGCACCTGCTGCGGAAGAACCCGCACAGGCGGAATAACGTAACAAAAAACAGAAAAATGGAGGATAATAAAAATGGCTAAATTGACAGCTCAGGAACTGATCGACGCGATCAAAGAGTTGACCGTATTAGAGTTAAATGATCTTGTAAAAGCTTGTGAAGAGGAGTTCGGCGTATCTGCGGCAGCAGGCGTTGTTGTAGCGGCGGCAGGCCCCGCGGCGGCACCGGAGGAGGAGAAGACCGAGTTTGACGTAGAACTGACCGAGATCGGCGCTGAGAAGGTTAAGGTTATCAAGGTGGTTCGTGAGGTAACCGGCCTTGGCCTGAAGGAAGCGAAGGATGTCGTTGACGGAGCTCCCAAGGTAGTAAAGGAAGGCGTTTCCAAGGAAGAGGCGGAAGAGCTGAAGAAGAAGCTCGAGGAGGTTGGAGCAAAGGTTACGCTGAAGTAATTGTGTTTCCGCCAGGAGACGACAGAGAAAGAGAAGATACGGTTCCCCATGCGCGCATGGAGAACCGTTCTTTTTCATGTGCAGGGTGTAAGAGCCTGCTGTTTCATCTTGTTGGCGTGGGGAATTGCTTCGCCGACGGATTTCCTTTGGAAAACCTGCAAAAACGCAAAAAACCCGGGGTTGATTTTACAAAACAACTTGACCCCTTGACAAGTTTGTGTTATTATGGATGATGCACTATTGTGTTGTGCTATGCCTTTTTTGCGCGCAAATTGCCGTGACAGGCGGCGGAAAGGCCGATTTTACGGTTGATTTGCACAAATCAGAAAGAACGGGGTGAAAGTGTCAATGGAAAAAAACAGAATACGTCCGGTGGCCGGTGCCAGGGTTATGCGTATGAGTTATGCGAGACAGAAAGAGGTTCTGGAGATGCCCAATCTGATCGAGGTCCAGAAGGACTCCTATCAGTGGTTCCTTGACGAGGGATTAAAGGAAGTCTTTGACGATATCTCTCCCATCGCCGACTACAGCGGTTCCTTAAGTCTGGAGTTCGTGGACTTTGAATTGTGCAGGGACGATGTGAAGTATTCTATCGAGGAATGCAAGGAGAGAGACGCGACTTATGCGGCACCCTTGACGGTTACGGTACGTCTGTACAATAAGGAAAAAGAGGAAATCAGCGAACATAAGATTTTTATGGGGGATCTCCCGCTGATGACGGAGACCGGTACTTTTGTGATTAACGGCGCGGAGCGTGTTATCGTCAGCCAGTTGGTTCGTTCTCCCGGTATTTATTATGCCATTGGACACGATAAGGTCGGTAAGAAGCTGTTTTCCTGTACGGTGATTCCGAACCGCGGCGCGTGGCTGGAGTACGAGACCGATTCTAACGATGTGTTTTATGTGCGCGTAGACCGAACCAGAAAAGTACCGGTTACCGTACTGATTCGTGCGCTCGGGATCGGGACGAACGACGAGATCCGCGAAGTATTCGGAGACGAGCCGAAGATCGAGGCGAGCTTTTCCAAGGACACGGCAGAGAATTATCAGGAGGGTCTGTTGGAGCTGTATAAGAAGATCCGTCCCGGCGAGCCGCTCAGCGTTGAGAGCGCGGAAAGCCTGATCAACGCGATGTTCTTTGACCCCCGCAGGTATGACCTGGCAAAGGTCGGCAGATATAAGTTTAATAAGAAGCTGGCGTTCCGGAACCGGATTCGTCATCATATCCTGGCGGCGGACGTAGTGGATCCGACGACGGGAGAGGTTCTTGCGTCCGCGGGCGACAAGGTCAGCGCGGAGCTGGCGGACACGATCCAGAACGCGGCCGTTCCCTTTGTCTATATCCAGACAGAGGAGAGAAATGTTAAGGTGCTCTCTAACATGATGGTGGACTTGACCGGCTTTGTGGACTGTAATCCCAGGGATTTCGGGATTCACGAGAGGGTGTATTATCCTGTGCTGGCGCAGATTCTGGAGGAGTTCAGCGAGGATCCGGAGAAGCTGGCGGAGGCGATTCGGAAGAATGTGCACGAGCTTGTGCCCAAGCATATCACGAAGGAAGATATTATTGCGTCCATCAACTACAATATGCATCTGGAATACGGTCTGGGCAACGACGACGATATCGACCATCTGGGGAACAGGCGGATTCGTTCCGTGGGAGAGCTTCTGCAGAATCAGTATCGGATCGGTTTATCCAGGATGGAGAGGGTGGTTCGCGAGCGGATGACGACGCACGACACGGACGACATTTCCCCTCAGTCCCTGATCAATATCAAGCCGGTAACCTCGGCGGTAAAGGAGTTCTTCGGATCCTCCCAGCTGTCGCAGTTTATGGATCAGAACAACCCGCTGGGCGAGCTGACTCATAAGAGACGTCTGTCGGCGTTGGGGCCTGGCGGTCTGTCGAGGGATCGCGCCGGATTTGAGGTTCGTGATGTCCATTATTCTCATTACGGCAGAATGTGTCCGATCGAGACTCCGGAAGGTCCGAACATCGGTCTGATCAACTCTCTGGCGAGCTATGCCCGTATCAACGAGTATGGCTTTGTGGAAGCGCCTTATCGAAAGATCGACAAGACGAATCCTCAAAATCCGGTGGTTACCGAGGAGGTTGTCTATATGACGGCGGACGAGGAGGATAATTACCATGTGGCTCAGGCGAGCGAACAGCTGGATGCGGAGGGACATTTCGTCCGGAATACCGTCTCCGGCCGCTACCGGGAGGAGACCTCGGAATATCCCCGTTCCATGTTCGATTATATGGATGTGTCGCCGCGAATGGTATTTTCCGTGGCGACGGCGCTGATTCCATTCCTGCAGAACGACGACGCGAACCGTGCGCTGATGGGTTCCAACATGCAGCGTCAGGCGGTTCCCCTGCTGACGACGGAAGCGCCTGTCGTCGGAACCGGTATGGAGGCTAAGGCGGCGGTTGACTCCGGAGTCTGCGTTGTGGCGAAGAAATCCGGCGTGGTGGATTATGTGGCGTCGAACCTGATTCGGATGACCTATGACGACGGGGAGAAGGCGGAGATCCGTCTGACAAAGTTTACCCGGAGCAATCAGTCGAATTGCTACAATCAGAAGCCGATCGTCATGAAGGGGGAGCGCGTGGAGGCCGGACAGGTGATCGCGGACGGCCCTTCGACCTCTGTGGGCGAGCTGGCTCTGGGGAAGAACCCGCTGATCGGCTTTATGACCTGGGAGGGCTATAATTACGAGGATGCCGTTCTGCTCAGCGAGAGGCTGGTGCAGGAGGACGTCTATACATCGGTTCATATTGAGGAGTACGAGGCGGAGGCCCGGGATACGAAGCTTGGGCCGGAGGAGATTACGCGGGATGTTCCCGGCGTAGGCGACGACGCCCTGAAGGATCTGGACGACAGAGGAATCATCCGGATCGGCGCGGAGGTTCGCGCCGGCGATATTCTGGTAGGCAAGGTTACCCCGAAGGGAGAGACCGAGCTGACGGCGGAGGAAAGGCTGCTTCGCGCGATTTTCGGCGAGAAGGCGAGAGAGGTAAGGGATACCTCCCTGAAGGTTCCTCACGGCGAGTACGGTATTGTAGTAGACGCAAAGGTATTTACCAGAGAGAACAGCGACGAGTTGTCTCCCGGCGTCAATATGGCGGTTCGGATTTATATCGCGCAGAAGAGAAAGATTTCCGTGGGCGACAAGATGGCGGGCCGTCACGGAAACAAGGGCGTTGTCTCCCGAGTGCTGCCTGTGGAGGATATGCCTTATCTTCCCAACGGACGTCCGCTGGATATCGTGCTGAACCCGCTGGGCGTGCCTTCCCGTATGAATATCGGACAGGTACTGGAGATCCATCTGTCCCTGGCGGCAAAGGCCCTGGGCTTTAATGTGGCGACTCCCGTGTTTGACGGCGCAAACGAGCATGATATTATGGATACTCTGGATTTGGCCAACGATTATGTCAATCTGGAGTGGGAAGACTTTGAAAAGAAGCATAAGGAAGAGCTGCTTCCGGAAGTGATGGATTATCTCTATGAGAACAGGGATCACAGAGAGGTCTGGAAGGGTGTGCCGATTTCCAGAGACGGGAAGGTACGTCTGCGGGACGGCAGGACGGGAGAGTATTTTGACAGCCCTGTCACAATCGGCCATATGCACTACCTGAAGCTGCATCACCTGGTAGACGATAAGATCCACGCCCGTTCTACCGGCCCTTACTCTCTGGTGACGCAGCAGCCCCTGGGCGGTAAAGCGCAGTTCGGCGGACAGCGTTTTGGAGAGATGGAGGTCTGGGCGCTGGAGGCTTACGGCGCGTCCTATACCCTGCAGGAGATCCTGACCGTGAAGTCCGACGATATCGTGGGACGTGTCAAGACTTACGAGGCGATCATCAAGGGAGACAATATCCCCGAGCCCGGAATCCCCGAGTCCTTCAAGGTGCTTTTGAAGGAGCTGCAGGCGCTGGGGCTGGATGTGAGAGTGCTCCGGGATGACCAGACCGAGGTTGAGATTATGGAGAGCATCGATTACGGCGATACCGATTACCGTTATGAGATGGAGGGCGATCGGAAGTATGACGACGATTACGATAACGGTTCTCTCGGCAAGATGGGTTACCAGGCCCAGGAGTTTGACGATGAGAGCGGCGAACTGATCAGCTCTGACGAGGACGACGATTTTGAGGATGACGACGAGTTTGACGCGGAAGCGGATGACTTTGGCGCGGATGATGATTTTGAGTGAGCGTAGAGCCTGAAAATTCGACTCTGAATGGAAAAAGAATAGAAGGGAGTGCCATTCATGCCAGAAGTAAAAAGTGAAACAACCTACCAGCCTATGACGTTTGACGCCATAAAAATCGGCCTGGCTTCACCCGAAAAGATTCGCGAGTGGTCCCACGGCGAGGTATTAAAGCCGGAGACCATCAACTACAGAACCCTGAAGCCCGAGAGGGACGGACTGTTCTGCGAGAAGATTTTCGGGCCCAGCAAGGACTGGGAGTGTCACTGCGGTAAGTATAAAAAGATCAGATACAAGGGCGTTGTCTGCGACCGATGCGGAGTAGAGGTAACCAAGGCGAGCGTCCGCCGGGAGAGAATGGGACATATCGAGCTGGCGGCTCCGGTATCTCATATCTGGTATTTCAAGGGAATTCCCAGCCGTATGGGGTTGATTCTGGATCTGTCCCCCAGAGTGCTGGAGAAGGTATTATATTTTGCGTCTTACATTGTACTGGACGCGGGAGAGACTGGGCTGGAAAAGAAGCAGATTCTTTCCGAGAAGGAGTATCAGGACGCCCGGGAGACCTACGGGAATAAGTTCCGGGTAGGGATGGGTGCCGAGGCGATCAAGGAGCTGCTGCAGGCCATTGATCTGGAGGCGGAGGCTGATGAGCTGAAGACGGGCTTAAGAGAATCCTCCGGCCAGAAGCGCGCGCGCATTATCAAGAGACTGGAGGTCGTAGAGGCCTTCCGGGAGTCCGGCAACCGGCCGGAGTGGATGGTGATGGACGTGATCCCGGTGATCCCGCCCGACATCCGCCCTATGGTACAGCTGGACGGCGGACGTTTCGCGACGTCTGACCTGAACGACCTGTACAGAAGAATTATCAACCGGAACAACCGTCTGAAGAGGCTGCTGGAGCTGGGCGCGCCGGATATCATTGTGCGCAACGAGAAGAGAATGCTTCAGGAGGCTGTGGACGCCCTGATCGACAACGGCAGGAGAGGCCGTCCCGTCACGGGTCCCGGCAACAGGGCGCTGAAGTCCCTGTCGGATATGCTGAAGGGCAAGTCCGGACGCTTCCGCCAGAATCTGCTGGGAAAGCGGGTGGACTATTCCGGACGTTCCGTTATCGTCGTGGGGCCGGAGCTGAAGATTTATCAGTGCGGTCTGCCGAAGGAGATGGCGATCGAGCTGTTTAAGCCCT
>JAMPIG010000078.1 GCA_023662875.1 Roseburia sp.
TGCGGATCTCATTGCTGTACTTTAAGATCGGCTGGTTCATAAAAGACAGGCACCCCGTCACATTCCAGCCCCCGTTAGAATTCAGGGAGCGCTTATGGTAGCCGCGATCCGTCTTATAATAATTATGATAATCGGCCACAAAGAACGGGGCGTTCTCCGGGAGCGGATCGACAACGCCGCCGCCCAACGCATAGCTGCCATTCTTATAATCCACAATCCTCTGCGCGTTCATGGCTTTCTTTTTCTCATACCTTGCGTCAGCAGAAGCCTCGGCATCAAAATAGCCGTTCGCGTTGACGCGGGTCATATCGTACATGGTGGACGCCACCGTCGCCTTAATGCGGGTATCTAATGCCGCCGCATTCAGCGCCATGCCGCCCCAGCCGCAAATACCGATGATGCCGATCTTCTCCGGGTCAACATTGTCCTGCACGGAAAGGAAATCCACCGCCGCCTGAAAGTCCTCCGTATTGATATCAGGGGATGCCATATAGCGGGGTTCGCCACCGCTCTCACCGGTATAAGAGGGGTCAAAAGCGATCGTCAGGAACCCGCGCTCCGCCATGGTCTGTGCATACAGCCCCGCCGCCTGCTCCTTCACAGCCCCAAAGGGACCGCACACCGCAATGGCGGCCAGCTTTCCGGCAGCCTCCTTCGGCTCATACAAATCCGCCGCAAGCGTTATGCCGTAGCGGTTGTGGAAAGTCACCTTCCTGTGGTTTACTTTGTCGCTTTTCGGGAAAGTCTTATCCCATTCCATTTCCAGTTTCAGATTTTCCATGATCCTTCCATCCTTTCCTTTTTCATTTATTTTTTTGCTTCTTTATCTGATAAATAAGGTAGTCCAGGCACTCCATTTTCCTCTGCTGCGCGTGGTAGCCTTCCAGGACGGTTTTCCGGTGTCCGGAGAGCAGAGACAGCCCTTCCTTGATATGCCCGGTATTCAAAAGCTCCATAACCCGCTCCGTAAGCTCACTGTCACATCCGGCATCCAGCAGATTTTCATGGAGAATACTTTGGGTATCTGTTGCTTCTGCCATATCATCACCTCCGTTGTACTAATTGTAATTCCCCCAAAAGGAAATATCAAATACTTGTTTTCTATATCAGGTTATTCTTGAACAGAATATCTGATTCTGATATACTTTATTTCATACAGGAAAGTTCTTGTTCCTTTTATACATGAATATTTCAATACAAAAACGGGAGGTATCGGAATGGAAATCCGGGTATTACGCTATTTCCTGGAAGCAGCCAGGGAAGAAAGCATTACAAGGGCGGCGGAGCGCCTGCATATTTCACAGCCCACACTTTCAAAGCAGTTAAAAGATTTAGAGGATGAATTAGGGCAGAAGCTATTCACACGCACAAACTACAGCATCCGCATCACGGAGGCGGGAATGCTGCTGCGGAAACGGGCCGAGGACATTTTAGACATGGTAGATAAGACAGCCGACGAATTTCAGTCCCTCGATACGGAGATCGGGGGAGACATCCAGATCGGCTGTGCCGAATCCGACGGGATAAAATATCTGGCCGGATGCCTGAATACCCTGCATAAGGTCAATCCCGGCATCCGATACCATCTGCACAGCGGAAATACGGAAGACATCGCCGGACGGCTTGACAAAGGCATCCTCGATTTTGCCGTCATCGCCCAGGACGTAGACTTATCAAAATATAACTACTTAGAGCTGCCGCACTCTGACATATGGGGCATTATCATGCGGCAGGACAGCCCCCTGGCAGATAAGAAAGCGATACAGGTGGAAGACCTGTTAGACCTGCCTCTGATCTGCTCCCGGCAGGGCATGGCTGTGGATTATCCCAAATTTTTTGGGGAAAAAGTAGACGCCCTGAATGTGGTTGCAACTTTTAATCTGGTCTACAACGCCGCTATTCTGGTGCGGGAAGGGCTGGGATATGCGCTCAGCTTCGATAAACTGGCGGACACCAGTCCTGGCAGCGGGCTGACCTTCCGTCCGCTGGTTCCCGCCTTAGAGACAAAAATGTATATAATCTGGAAAAAATACCAGATGTTCTCCCCGGCAGCTGAATTACTGTTAAAAGAGATGAAAGAGCAATTTCCCAAAGGGAGAAACATTACTAATATCATAGATTGATCAGGCTCCGTTAAGTATTAATCAGCCTCCTTAAGCAAAATTTTGTGGAATTACGGATGTATTCGTGGTAGAATAAGGTCATTAATTTTTCTGCAGATTGGACATTGAGGAGGAATAGATATGGTAGAATTTCATGCAGACAGTAAATATTTAGTTTTTCCTGTCAGCTATCATGCACGAAATAAGAGATTATACTTTTATATTGATGAAAAGCTCGTCTATGACATAGTTTTTTCACTGGATTATGATAAACCGGATTTTTATGTTCCGCTAAATATTGAGCGCTTTTATGGTAAAACAGTGCAAATTGACTGCGATAAAGATATTAAAATACAAATTGATAAGCGTGATAGCGTGGAAACAGCTTATGATGGGAAATATCGTCCTTACGCACATTTTACTGCAAAAAGAGGGTGGCTTAACGACCCGAATGGCCTGGTATATTATAAAGGCTGCTACCATATGTTTTTTCAACACAATCCGGTTGATTGCAAATGGGAAAATATGCATTGGGGACACGCCGTAAGCAACGATTTAATTCATTGGCAGGAAAAGGAGATTGCGCTTTACCCGGATGAGGACGGAACCGTTTTCTCAGGCTCCGCTATTATAGATCGGAAAAATGTAACAGGATTAAAACAGAATGATAATGATGTGGTACTTATTTTTTATACTTGCGCCGGAAGCACTTCTGAAGCTTCAAAGAGAAAACCATTCACGCAGAATTTAGCGTATAGTGTCGATGGCGGAAATACTTTTACAAGGTATGAAAAAACGCTTATTTCGCAGACTGTTGGCGGAAACCGTGATCCAAAGGTAATTTATTATGAGCCGGACAATAGTTATATTTTGGCGTTGTATTTGGATAATCATGAGTATGCGCTTTATAAGTCAGATAATATGTTAGATTGGGCAGAGCTACAGCATATCCATCTACCGGAAGATGCAGAGTGTCCCGATTTCTTCCCTTTAGCAGCGGATAACAATTCCGACAATGTTAAGTGGATATTTATCGGCGCTTCTGACAGATATTTTATTGGAAATTTTGACGGGGAACACTTTAACATTGAAAGTGCTCTGCTGCAGTTAAACTATGGAAATAATTCCTATGCAGCACAGTCATGGTCTGATATTCCGGGAAGAAGAATACGGACTGCCTCATCTACGGTGATTATTCCGGGTGAACCCTATGCCAGTTGTATGAATCTTCCACAAGAGATGTTTTTAAAAACAATAGGCGGAGAGCTTAAACTTTGCGTGTTGCCTGTAAAAGAAACAAAGCTTTTATATGCTGCGGAAGAACATTTTACAAATGTATCTGTTTCCACAAATCAGCCTTTTAAGTATCAGGTATCTTCTAAATGCTGTGATATATCATTGCGTGTTCCGTTGCAGGACTCTTTTGTCTTTACTCTTTTTGGATTTGATTTGAGTTATGATACAGAACAGTCCATTCTGAAATGTATTGACAAAGAAGCTCCTGTCAGGGGAGAAAATGGATTTTTAACAATACGGCTTATTATGGATACCGTAAATACAGAAATATTTGTTGATAGCGGAAGTATTTTTATGGGCATGACTTACATACAGGATTATAATCTGAATACATTGTCTATTATGCCTGAAAGCTCCATAAACAATATGGATATACATATTGCGGAATTAAATCCGTTTTGGAAAGATACAGAATCGTAAAATTCAGATTGCGAGAAAGCATTTCCTTCCCACCCGATTAATAGCGAGTCTCTGCGGAGAATGACTGGCCGCCGTCACTCCCCGCAGACTCATCCCCGCTTAAGCTACTGCTCCATCTGCCGCCCCAGAAACGCCGCCGCGGACATAAGAAGCTTCTGTTCTACCTCCCCCATCCGGTTCTTGTCGTCGTTCTGCAGCAGAACCACACTCCCGATAATATCCCCCTCGCAGAGGATCGGCGTGATCGCCTCCTGCTGATACTCTTCCCCGCCCTCGTCGCAGACGCTGACAAAATTCCGGTCTCCCCGGGCCGCCATCACCGTCTCGCGGTTATGCACCTTCTCGTCCAGCTGCCTTCCCACCGACTTGTTCACCAGCTGCTTATAGCCCCCCGCCGCCGCGATAAACTGATCCCTGTCCGCGATCAGCGCCGCGTGACCGGATACCTGGGCCAGGCTCTCGGCATACTGCCGGGCAAAGGTCGTCAGCTCCCCGATGGGCGAATATTTCTTTAAAATAACCTGACCCTCACGATCCGTATAAATCTCCAGGGGGTCCGATTCCCTGATATGCAGCGTTCTCCTGATCTCCTTGGGGATAACGATCCGCCCCAGATCGTCGATACGCCTCACAATTCCCGTTGCCTTCATAAAAACCTCCATTTACAAGCTTAATCTACTCATGCATTCCCTTGCGCATTCCATGCGTTTTGACAAAACATGGCCGGTATGGGATTTTACGTCAGAGCTATTATTTGTAAATAGTGGTTTTTTATACCTGAACGATGTCTCATGTTCAAAACTTGCGCCTTGCCGCAGACCGTATCCGTTTTTGATTCATATTGGAACAGTTCATATTGAAACAGCCCCTCCAGGTGTGCGCCTCTGATTTTGTTTTTTTACTCCGACCGGTTCAGGGCATCGATTACCGCTTCATAAACGGCGCGGATCTGCGGGGCGGAGCTGATCCCCTCCGCCAGCGTCATCTTCTTTGCATATTCAATCATCGGGTTTGCCATCAGATCCGGCACTTTTGTCTCCAGCATCTGCTTCCCCAGCGGCTCCGCCATGATTTCCCCCAGTGTATTGTCCAGGCTGAAACGAAGCTCCTTCAGGCAGGTGTCCGTGTCGTACTCATACACATAGCTGCCCGACCCCGCTTCCAGCGCCTCTTCTTTTTCCGGCAGGCAGACTACAGCAGTGGTATTCGCCGGTATCTGCACCTCCACACGGATCTTCCCATTGCGGCAGCTCCAGTGGGAAACAATCTTTCCGTAGGGTGTCTCCAGTTCCGCACAGGCCTCCTCTATGCCGCGCACAAACATGGGCTTTATCCTGAACCTGTGGTATCCCGCTTCCAGCTGGCTGATGCCGCCGATCTTGCGGTACATCCAGTCCCCGATCGCGCCGTTGGCATAATGGTTCATGGAATTTAAGCCGGGATGCTGCATTGTGCCGTCCGGCAGGATCCCGTCCCACCGCTCCCAGAGGGTAGTCGCGCCCATCTTTACCTCATACAGCCAGGATGGGATATCTTCCCGCATAAAGAGCATTGCCGCCGTCTCATGCGCTCCGTTTTCCGACAGCGCATGGCACAGGTATGGGGTTCCCACAAAGCCTGTAGTGAGGTGGTTTTTATGGTTCTCAATATTGGTAAGGAGCGTCCGCAGGATCTTTTCCCTGTCCTTTTCCCTTGCCAAATCAAAATACAGGGAAAGCACGCATCCCGTCTGGGTCTCGCTGACAATGCGCCCCCTGGACGTATAATACTCCTCCCGGAAGGAGGCAAGGGTCTTCTCATACAGGTCATGATAAAGGCAAGCCTCCTCCTTTTTCCCGAGCACCTCCGCCGTCTGCTCCACCAGCTTCGTCACATGCAGATAACATGCGTTTGCCACCAGATAGACGTCCGTGGCCCCCACGCTGCCGTCCCCCATCTCCCTGTCCAGGGCCAGCCAGTCGCCGTACTGGTAATTTGTCATCCACAGGCCGTTTTCGTTCACGCTGTTATGGATATAGTCTACCCACTCAAAGCGACTGTCAACGCCGGTATGCTGGGCGCAATCCCCGGCGGGGTCGATGTGGAGCAAGTTTACCAGCTCATGGATCTCTATATTCAGGAATGCGAGCAGCTGCAGTCTATCGACGCTGTCAAAAGCCTGCAATATTCCATGCTTGTGGACTTTTGCGAACGCGCCGGAGAAAACCATATCCCTGAAGGCATATCCCCCGAGGTTTATAAGTGCGTCAACTACATCCGCTCCCACACCAACGAATCGATTACCCTTAAGGATGTGGCAGAACAGATTCACAGGAGCGCCTCTTATGCTATGAGACATTTTAAAGAAGAGCTGGGGATCAGTATGGGGGCCTTTATCATGCGGTGCAAATTAGAGGAAGCCAGGAGCCTTCTCACCTATACGGACAAGACCCTGTCGGAAATCAGCAGCTACCTCTGCTTTTCCAGCCAGTCCCATTTTCAGAATGTTTTTAAAAAGAAATACGGAATCACGCCCCTGCAATACCGGAAGCAACGGCGCCGCATTGTCCGATCAAGCGACAGCCGCCCCGCCCATGACAATTCTCCCCCAGCTTCCTCTAAATTCCGTCTCTAATATGCACCCGGCAGATTCATATCTATTGTATTTTTGCTTTTTTTCACTTACTTTTTCCGAAAAAAGCAGCCGCCGCCAAACAAGACGGAACAGGCTGCCTTTCAATCGTTCAAAAGAAATTTTCCGTTTCCCTGCCTCTACCGATCCATCTCCGAAATCCTTCCCGTAGACTTGTGCTCCCGGATAATCCCCTCGATTTCCGCCAGGTCTGTACTCAGCAGATCCCCGGGAATCGTATTCTTCAGCGCGCTGACCGCGTCGCCGTACTCCAGAGCCTTCTGGCAGTCCCCGTCATGGGACAGCAGGCCGTACAGCACGCCCGAAATATACGCGTCTCCGCTTCCGATCCGGTCTACTACCTCGATATCGCTGTAGGGCGCTTCCTCGTAGAATTTATCCTCCTTCGCGCTGTAGATAACGGAACCGAAGGTATGACGCTTGGGACTGTGTACGATACGCTGGGTGGAAGCGACGAGAGAAATCGGGTATTCCTCGGTAAAGCTCTTCATAATACTCCTGACGTCCCCCTCCTTCAGGAAGGTCAGCCGGGCCGTATCCTCCGAGCAGAAGAAAATATCCACATAGGGCAAAATCGATTCGATGCACTCCTTTGCCTCCGCCCCCGTCCAGAGATTTCCCCGGAAGTTTACGTCGAAGGAAATCATGGTTCCCTGCTCCTTAAAGCGCTTGATCATCTCAATGGCCGTCTCGCGCACCTGGGGACTCAAGGCCAGGGTAATTCCGCTGGTGTGGAAGCACCGGGCCGCGCCGAAAAGATGCTCGTCATAGTCGCTGACGGAGATCTTGTTTACGGAAGTATTCTTCCTGTCATAGACAATGCGCGGTTTCCGGGGATAGGCTCCGCTCTCGTAATAATAAACGCCCAGCCTGGCGTCCTTGTCGCCGTCGTACACCAGATAGTCGTCGCTGACGCCGCAGAGACGCACCCGGTTTTTGATGTACACTCCCAGATCGTTGGCCGGGAGCTTCGAGATAATCCCGCAGCGCAGACCCAGCATCGCCGCCCCCGTGGCGGAATTTAACTCCGCGCCTCCCGCCTGCTTGCTCAGAGTATCACCGCGGGTGATGCGCTCATTGTCCGGCGGCGACAGCCTCAACATGATTTCTCCCAGTGACAGCAGATCAAATTCTCTTCCCATACGTCTCCCCCTTCTCCGCCTTGAGCGGCTCCCGCTCCGTTCAGCGAACGCTTCCGCATTCCCGCCAAGCGACCACATTTTCAGTAAAATCTTACATATCAAATCTAACATGAAGCCCCATTTTTGTCAATATGTCGGGGAAACACACCTCAGTCGCCGCTTTTCTGCGCAAAAACATACTCAGGCGGCAGACTCCGAACAGCCCTCTGTGCAAAACCGGCTACAGGCGGCAGACGACGGGCGTTCTCACGCGGACTGTGCGCGACGCCGGTGCTTAGCAGGCGTGCTCTGCCTGCTTACGCACCGCTGCGTCGCGCCCCCAAGCGCGAGCGTGTCCGCGGGGGAATGCCCGTCGGCTGCCGCCGTCCCTTTCCGCAAAGCCCATCTTAAGCCGCCCACCTTACTCTCCGTCCTCCTCCAGATATTCCAGATAATCGCCCTCGCTGGCGAACAGCATATACGCGTCTCCCACCAGTCCCATATATCCGCTGGCCGTCACATATCCCTTCATAAAAATACCTCCTTTTCAGAATCAGCTCTCTGTTCTGAATAGAAGGTATCACTTTTAAAGTCCTATAAAACTCCCTTAAAATAAATGTGTGTTCGATTCCGGCAGAATCATCCGCATCTCCCCCAGCAGCTCCTCCGTCCGGCCGAGCAGCAGCTCCGCGTCTTTTTCGACCAGCCCCGTCCTCCTGTATTTATAGGTAAAGAAGGGCGTTCCGTAAGCGGTAAAGGCCAGGCTCTGGCCGTACTTCCGCAGGAGTGCCGGGATTTTTAAGGGATCCACCTCCGCGTCCGGCCGGAAATGAAAGAGAATCCTCTCGTTCTTCCCCCGGATCTCCGTCATATACAGGTTATGGGCCGCAACCCGGATCAGGGCGATGCGCAGCAGGTTATCCACCGATTTCGGAATCTCCCCGAACCGATCCAGCAGCTCATCCCGCATATCGTCCCGTTCCTTCCCGTTCTCGATCCCGGCGATCCGCTTATAGATATCCAGCTTCTGTACCTCGTTGACGATGTATTCCGGCGGGATAAAGGCGTCTACGTCCAGGTCGATCAGCGTGGCAAAATCCTCCTTCACCGTCCTTCCCTTCAACGTCTGAACCGCCTCGTTCAGCATCTTGCAGTAAAGGTCATATCCCACCGCCTCCATATGGCCGTGCTGGCGCACGCCCAGCAGATTGCCCGCGCCCCGGATCTCCAGATCCCGCATGGCGATCTTAAACCCGCTTCCCAGCTCTGTAAATTCCCGGATCGCCTCCAGTCTCTTCTCCGCGACCTCCTTCAGCACCTTGTCCCGCCGATACATCAGAAAGGCATAGGCGATGCGGTTGGAGCGGCCGACCCGGCCCCGCAGCTGATAAAGCTGCGCAAGCCCCATGCTGTCGGAGTCGTGGATAATCATGGTATTGACGTTGGAGATATCCATCCCGGTTTCAATGATCGTCGTGGATACCAGAATATCGATCTCCCCGTTGATGAACTCGTACATGATCCTTTCCAGCTCGTGCTCCTTCATCCGTCCATGGGCGTAGGCCACCGTAGCCTCCGGTGCCAGCGCCGCGATCCGGGCGGTCACATCCGCGATATTGTTCACCCGGTTATAGACGTAGTAAACCTGGCCGTTCCGGGCAAGCTCCCGCGTTATGGCCTCCCGAACCAGCTCCTCGTTGTATTCGCAGACAAAAGTCTGGATCGGCTGCCTGTCCTCCGGTGCCTCCTCCAGCACGCTCATATCCCGGATCCCCACCAGGCTCATATGCAGCGTTCTGGGGATCGGCGTCGCCGTCAGCGTCAGCACATCCACATTTTCCTTCAGCTTCTTGATCTTTTCCTTGTGCGTCACGCCGAAGCGCTGCTCCTCGTCGATGACCAGGAGTCCCAGATCCTTGAATTTTACGTCGTCGGACAATACTCTGTGGGTTCCTATAACGATATCCACCATCCCCTTTTGCAGGTCGGCGATGGTTTTTTTGATCTCCCCGGGCGTCCGGAAGCGGCTCATCAGCTCTACCCGAACCGGAAAGTCCTTCATCCTCTGTACGAAGGTCGTATAATGCTGCTGGGCCAGGATCGTCGTGGGAACCAGATAGACCACCTGCTTTCCCTCCTGTACCGCCTTAAAGGCGGCGCGGATCGCGATCTCCGTCTTTCCGTAGCCCACATCGCCGCAGATCAGGCGATCCATAATTTTTCCGCTCTCCATATCGGCCTTCGTATCCGCGATAGCGTTCAGCTGATCTTCTGTCTCCTCGAAGGGAAACATCTCCTCGAACTCTCTCTGCCAGACGGTATCCTTCCCATACCGATATCCTTCTTCCGCCTGCCTCGCCGCGTACAGCTCCACCAGATCCCGGGCCACCTCGTTGACAGCGCCCCGAACCCTTGTCTTCGTCTTTTCCCACTCCTTCGACCCGAGCTTGTTGAGCTTTGGCGTCTTCGCGTCCGCGGAGGCGTACTTCTGGATCACGTCCAGCCCCGTCGCCAGCACATAAAGATTTCCGCCGTCCCGGTACTCCACCTTGATATAGTCCTTGACGACTCCCTCCATCTCGACCTTCTCGATCCCGCGGTAGATTCCCAGCCCGTGGCTCTCATGCACCACGTAATCCCCGACCCTCAGCTCGTTAAAGTCCTTGATCTTCTGGCCCTGATAAAGCTTTTTCGCCTTTTTCTTCTTTTTCTCCGCCCCGAAGATATCTGTCTCGGAAAGAACCACATATTTCAGCAGCGGGTACTCGAAGCCCTTGTTGACATGCCCGTAGCAGGTCGCTACCTCCCCCGGCTGCACCTTGCGCATGGGATCCTCGATATAGACCGCCGTCAGATCCTGATCCCGCAGATCCTCCGCCAGTCTCCTGGCCCTGGTGCGGGAACCGGAAAGCAGCAGCACCCGGTAACCGTTTTTCTTAAACCGCTTCAAATCCTTTACCAGCGCCTCGAAGCTGTTGTTGTAGGGCGCCATGTTTTTCGCGGCGATATCGGTCTTTCTGTCCGGTTTAAAATAGCCGCCCCGGCTGTCCATGGTGGAAAGCAGGACGATACTTCCGCCCCCCAGCTTTGCGGCCACCTCCTCGCCGCTGTATAGAACATTCATCTGCCCCGGCAGGATATAGCCCTTCTCCGCCCGCTGGATCATACTCTCCCGAAATTCCAGCTCCACGGCGTCCGCCTGCTCCCGAAGCCTGACAGGCTCATCCAGAAAAAAAGCAGGACGCGCCCCGCCGTTCTTTTCCGATAAATGAACCAGCAGCTCCGGCAGGGTGACGGTATCCTCGTAAAAATACCGGATATAGCCCTCCAGGTTCACCTTGCTCTTATACTCTAAAAGCTCCTCCCGCAGTTGCCTGACCTGTCCGGCGATCCTGGCCGCCTCCTCCGTCCGAAAGGCGTCCCGGAAAGCCTTCTCCCGCTGCGCCGCCTCTTCCTCCAGCCTTTTTAATCCTCTGCGGATCCTGTCCTCCTCCAGCACGAACTCTGTGGCCGGGTACAGGGAAATACTTTCCAGCTTCTCGATGGAGCGCTGGCTCAGGACGTCAAAGCTCCGGACGGACTCCACCTCGTCTCCCCAGAGCTCGATCCGATACGGGTTCTCCTCCGTCAGGTCAAAGATATCGATGATCCCGCCCCGGACGGAAAACTGTCCCGGACTCTCTACCTGATAGCACCTCTCGTAGCCGAAATCCACCAGCCTTTCCGCCAGCTTCTTTTCGTCCAGCAGGCCGCCCCGCTCCACCTCGATCACGTCGCTCTCCCTGTCCCAGAGCGCCAGGGGCGTCATCAGCGCCGCATAGGTCGTAACGATTGTCAGAGGCTTGTTCTCCAGCAGCCTCCGCATGGTTCTCACCCGCTCCTTCACCAGCTGGTTGCCGCGGATGTCCGCCTGAAAAAAGATCAGATCCTTGGCGGGATACAGCATAACATTCCTGTCGTAAAACTTGTATTCCTCGAACAGCTCCCGGGCCTTCAGGTCATGGTAAGTAACGATGACTCTGATCTTAACGCCATCGCTCAGCCCATATATCATATGCAGCTTCTGGGAATCCACGCAGCCCGTAAGCGCTGCGATTTCCCCTCCCTTCCCGAGCCTGGCCCTGATCTCGTCATACTCCGCCAGCTCGTGAAGCGGTGCTGATAATGCCTGCATCGGTTTTCTCCCTCCTGCCATGCCAACGCGACCGGCACAGCCCGACAATCGGGTTTACTCCTCGTGGGAATCCTGTTCCCGGCGTCTCACGACTCCGGGAACAGGATTCCCAAGGCGGGCAAAGGCCGCCCGGCGATTCTTCAAGTTGCCTTAACGGCCTGTGTAACTCAGAGATTTCTGGCGTTAAATCGGTTCATCGCCTCGTCCGCACCCTGGCTGATCACGGTGCGGATCGCCTCCGCCGCCCGCTCCGCCGCCTCATCCTCCAGCTTCCGCTCCGGCCCGGAGAAGCGTCCCAAAACATAATCCACCAGATCCCAGCCGGGAGGCTTTTCCCCAACCCCTACCCGGATCCGGATAAAGGCGTCATGTCCCAGATGGGCGATAATGTTTTTCAGACCGTTATGTCCTCCGGCGGATCCTTTCTTCCTGACCCGCAGCTGCCCCACCGGCAGACTGATATCGTCGGAGACTACGATCAGCTCCGCCGTTTCATCCGCCTTATAATAGTCCAACAGCTCCCGGACGCACTCTCCGCTGAGATTCATATAGGTCAGGGGCTTCGCCAGCAGGCATCTTTCTCCCTCTACAATTCCCTTTCCGATGACCGCCCTATGCTTACGTTCCAGAACCCGGATCCCTTCCTGCTCCGCCAGCCGATCGATCACATCAAAGCCGATGTTATGCCTCGTATTTTCATATTCCTTCCCAAAGTTCCCCAGGCCGACTATAATATACATAAACGTCCCCGTTCTTTTCTGTTCTACCTATTTTTCTATTTTAGCCGTTCCGCCGGAAAAGTCAACCGGGATTCGGGCATCAATTTTTCTTGCATCCGCCTTTGTTCTATGTCATAATACATGGATAAAGGGTTCCCGCGGACTCCGGCTGACCGCCCGCGGCGATAAAGGGAGGAGAGAAAAGGAAAATGCTGTTCAATTCTATAGACTTTCTGATTTTTTTCCCGATCGTAGTACTGATTTATTATCTGATTCCCAGAAAGCTGAAATATATCTGGTTATTGATCGCCAGCTATTATTTTTATATGTCCTGGAACGCAAAATATGTGGCGCTGCTCCTGTTTTCCACGCTGATTACCTATCTCAGCGGAATCCTTCTCGGAAGGTCGTCCAGCCTCCTGAAAAAGAGACTGATCGTCGCGCTTTCGCTTCTGGCCAACCTTTCGGTTTTGGGATTTTTCAAGTATTTTGATTTCTTTCTCCACAATCTCAACAAAATACTGGCCATCGTCCATATCCGCGTCATCGACAATCCTTTTTCCTTTCTTTTGCCGGTGGGCATATCCTTTTATACCTTTCAGGCCCTGAGCTATACCCTGGACGTATACCGCGGCAAAGCCGAGCCGGAGAAAAACCTTCTGAAATACGCGCTGTTTGTCAGCTTTTTCCCGCAGCTGGTAGCGGGGCCCATCGAAAAGACGGAAAATCTGCTGAAGCAAATCAACGAATCCTGCAAAAAGAGAATGTTCTCTTTTGATAAGCTGGTAAGCGGTTTCGCCCTGATGCTCTGGGGATTCTTTCTGAAAATGGTCATCGCCGACCGGATCTCCCTTTTCGTAGACGGGGTGTTCGGCGAGCTTTACCGAATGGGGACGGTGGAGACCGTGTTGGCCGCGATCGCCTTCGCCATCCAGATTTACGGGGATTTTGCCGGGTATTCCACCATCGCCGTCGGTGCCGCCCGCATGATGGGCTTCGAGCTGACCGATAACTTTAACGCGCCCTATTTTGCGGACAGCGTCGGCGATTTCTGGCGACGCTGGCATATCTCTCTGAGCGCCTGGTTCAGAGACTACCTGTATATTCCGCTGGGCGGGAACCGAAAGGGAAAACTCCGGAAATACTGCAATCTGATGATTACCTTTTCCGTCAGCGGCCTTTGGCACGGTGCCGCCTGGACCTATATTATCTGGGGCGGAATACACGGCCTGTATCAGATTATCGGCGATCTGTTGAAACCGCTCCGGGAAAAAGCCGTCGATCTTCTCAAAATCAAGACCGACGTCTTCAGCTACCGATTCGGAAAGGTCATAACCACCTTCGCCCTGGTGGACTTGGCGTGGGTTTTTTTCCGGGCGGAAAGCATAAAGCAGGCCGGACTCTTTTTCAACCGTATGTTTACAAGATTTAATCCCTGGGTGCTCTTTGACGACAGCCTTTTCCTCTACGGTATCAATCAAAAAGAGTGGGGGATTCTGGCCGCCGCCCTGCTGGTTCTGTTTGTCGTAGATCTGCTGCGGTACAGGAAGCATATAAACATCGGGGATTTCCTGCTCAGACAGAATCTGTGGTTTCGGTATGCCGCGCTGTTTTTACTGATTGTATCTGTTTTAGTTTACGGAGAGTATGGGATTCACTTTGATTCCAGACAGTTTATCTATTTCCAATTTTAACTTTGGAATCTCCCGGAACCATTCGGTTTCGGAAGGAACGGAGGCTTCATCTTGAAAAAGACAATATTGAGAATCGTTTCCATATCGGGCTTTCTGCTGATGACGTTGCTCGGCCTGCATAAAATATATGATGTGCTGCGATGGAAGGATACCACCGGCGGCTATCTTTCCTCGATCGACCAGCTGTACCATACGGACGAAAACCGGATGGATCTGGTATTTGTGGGCAGCAGCCATTGTTATTACGGCGTCTACCCGGAATTGCTCTGGAAGGAAAACGGCATCGCGGCCTTCGACCTGGCCGTCTCCGCCCAGGACGTATCCAGCGCCTATTACCAGCTGAAGGAGCTCTTAAAAACCCAGCATCCGAAGGTAGTAGCGGTAGACATTTACGGAATCTGCTATGAGGAGCATCTTGTGGAAAGCAATATCTATCGGAATTATCTTTCCATGAAAACCTCCCTGAACTCCGCCGCTCATATTATGTCCTACGGGGAATGGGAGGATCAGAAGGAGCTTCTGGCGAAATGGCCCATCATCCATACAAGGTACAACGAACTGAAGGAATACGATTTTGTGCAATACGAGCCCAGCATTACCGGGAGAGGCTCGCTGTTAACCTGGAATGTAACCCCTGTGGAGGAGGGCAACGGCGTAAATCACTGTGAGACAATCGAACCTCTCAGCGAGAGGAACCGGGAGTGGGTCGATAATATGCTGGAGCTGTCCCGCGAGGAGGATTTCCAACTGATTTTTATGCTGATTCCCTGGAAGCGGGGAGACGATAAACAGGCTATATTAAACGGGTTTCGGGAATATGTCCAGGATATGAGCATCGACTTTCTGGACTTAACCCCGCTGGCGGAAAAGGAGATCAGCTCCGCCACCGACTGGACGGACGCGGAGCATCTGAATGCCTGGGGAGCCCAAAAGCTTACCCGCCGTCTAAGCGAGTACCTCCTGGAGAACTATGATCTGCCCGACCGGAGAAACGAGGCCGGATACTCCCGTTGGGAGGAAGCCCTGGAAAGATACAGCCAGATTGAGATGATAAATCAGCTGACTACAACCCCTTATATAGAGGAATATATTTCCCTGCTCGCGCAGATGCCCAGAGTCACCTGTATCTTAAGCCTGGAAGGCGCTTATGCCGCCTCCGCCAGCGATATTTACGGGTATGTCTCCCTTTTTGCGATGGATTATGAAGAATATCGGAAGGGCGGGAAATGGCTGTATCAGGACGGGCAGCTGACAAAGCTCTGCGAAAATATTCCCGGAAGCGAGTATATCTATGATTTAAGCGAAATAGACACCCTGAAGGTCGGCTACCGTGAGAACTTCGCAGGCGATAATATTCTGATTGACGGAACAGGCTACGGGAACACAGGGAGCGGGCTTCAGATCATTGTCTACGATAACATTGAAAACAAGGTCATCCAGACGAAGGAAATATACTGACATAGCTCGGAAACTTGCGCCGATGCCGTGCTCCGGGCGTATGCCATGCTCTCCAAATCTCCCTGAAGAGCATAGTATACGCCCGGAATTCGTCGTCCTTTACTTTCTCAGAACCCGCCTGATTTCCTGGCAGAGCTTGTCCGTATCGATCGGCTTGGCCACATGACCGTCCATACCCGCAGCCAGACAGGCGGCGATATCCTCCGCGAAGGCGTCCGCGGTCATCGCGATCACCGGAATGCCTTTGACATAATCCCGCGATGATTTACGGATTTCCCTCGTCGCATCCCTGCCGTTCAGGACGGGCATCTGAATATCCATCAGGATCAGATCGTATTTGCCGTCCGCCGCGTTCTCCATCATCTCCACGGCCTTCCTGCCGTTTTCGGCATGTTCGGTGCTAATCCCGTACATACCGAGGATCTCGCTCGCCACCTCCCAGTTAATATCGTTATCCTCGGCCACCAGGATATGCAAGCCCTTCAGGTCAGCGTTTTCGTCTCCCGTAAGACGGCCTTTTCCTTCCTCCTCCTTGAGCACATGCCCGATCTTTTCGGACAAATACGACTTAAACAGAGGCTTGCAGATAAATCCGTCCGCGCCGCTGTTTTCAGCCTCCTCCTCGATATCCGACCAGTCGTAGGCGGTCACCAGTATGATGGACGTTTTTTCACCCACCACGTCTCGCATGGCGCGTACCGTCTGTGCGCCGCCCATCTCCGGCATCTTCCAATCGACAATGGCGACGGCGTAATCGTTGTTCTCCTCGTGCCGTTTCTTGACAAGCTCCAGCGCCTTAGCGCCGCAGCAGGCCGTTTCCGCCTTCGCGCCCATCTCTTCTATAACGTCCTCCGTAATCGCAAGGAAGATTTCATCGTCATCCACAAGCAGAATATCGATCGGCGGAAGCGTGTAAACACGGCTGTCGTCCTTGCCTACGGGCAGCTCGAGCTTTACCGTAAACGTCGTTCCCCTGTCCGGCTCGCTTTCGCAGTCAATCGTGCCGTTCATCAGCGTAACCATCTGCTTCACGATCGTCAGCCCAAGGCCTGTGCCCAGTACCTTGTTGATACGGCTGTCATCCGCCCGGGTAAACGCGTCAAACATATGCTCCATATATTCCGGGCTCATACCGATCCCGTTGTCCCGGACGACATAGGTAAGCCGTATCGTTTGATCGTCCGCCTGTTCCTCATACAGGTCAAGTATGATCTTGCCGCCCTCCGGCGTATATTTTACCGCGTTGCTCAAAATATTGATAAAGACCTGGCTGACGCGCAGCTCGTCGCCGTACAATATCTCATTGTCCACACCGTGGATATGGACGTCAAATTCCTGATTCTTCGACTTTATCATAGGGCGCGCAATATTGACGAGATTCTCCACGGTCTTTCGCAGCGAAAAATGAATCGGGCTGAGCGTAAGCTTGCCGCTCTCTATCTTGGAAATGTCAAGGACGTCGTTTATGAGCGTCAGAAGATGCTGGCTCGACAAC
>JAMPIG010000079.1 GCA_023662875.1 Roseburia sp.
ATAACGCATGGGCATCATCCTTTTCCTAATCATTATAAGGGGCGGCCTGTATTTAATTTGTCAAAAAGGGGAAGAAAATGAAGTGATTTATTCGACAGAAATCAGCAGACTCGGGAAGCTTCGCTTCCCGAGTCTGCTGAAAAAGGAAATCTTACTTTCTATTTAACAAAAAGTCCGGAATCTTTAAGGTCTTCTCCTCTACGGAGCTCCTGATATCCACCGGCTTCTGAATCCCCTGAACCGGCCGGTTCGCAGGCTGGGAGTTTCCGGAGGATGTACCGCCGGGCTGGAATCCCATCCCCTTCATGGAGTTCGGCATAATATGGGATGCGGGCTGCCGGTAAGAGGTTCCGGCTCCTATCCGGTTCTGCACCGGAGCGGCCGCCGTATCCTCCAGTCCCGTCGCGATGACGGTGATGGAGCAGCTGTCCGACTTCGTGGCGTCGTACATGGCACCGAAAATAATATTGACATCCTCGCCCGCCAGATTCTGTACATAGCTGGCCGCATCGCTGGCATCCGCCAGGGTAATGTCTCCCGATACGTTGATAATTACATGGGAAGCGCCTGTGATCGTCGTCTCCAGCAGCGGACTCTCCACCGCCATCTTGACCGCCTCAAGAGCCTTATCGTCGCCCTTTCCTTCCCCGATTCCGATATGGGCGATTCCCTTGTCCTTCATAACTGTCTGTACGTCCGCGAAGTCCAGATTGATAACCGCGGGAACGTTAATCAGATCGGTGATTCCCTGTACCGCCTGCTGCAGTACTTCATCCGCTTTCTTAAGGGCCTCCGGCATAGTGGTACGCCTGTCCACAATTTCCAGAAGCTTATCGTTCGGAATCACGATCAGGGTATCCACATTCTCCTTAATCCTTTCGATTCCGGCAGTCGCGTTGATCATCCGCACCTTCGCCTCAAACCGGAAGGGCTTGGTCACCACGCCTACCGTCAGAATCCCCATCTCCTTCGCCAGCCTGGCTACCACGGGCGCAGCGCCGGTTCCCGTACCGCCGCCCATTCCGCAGGTCACAAAGACCATATCCGCCCCCTTCAGGGCCGTCGAAATCTCCTCCGCGCTCTCCTCGGCCGCCTTCTCGCCCACCTCGGGCTTCGCTCCGGCGCCAAGCCCCTTCGTCAGCTTTTCCCCGATCTGAAGAAGCCGGGGAGCTTTACAGAGCTGCAGAGCCTGCTTATCGGTATTCACCCCGATAAAATCCACCCCGTCGATCTGCTCGTCCACCATTCTATTTACAGCGTTGTTACCTGCGCCACCTACGCCGACCACAATGATCTTGGCTGCAGATTCAGCGTTATTCGTCTTAATCTCAAGCAAGGTTACATCCTCCTTCTGCACGCGTTTATCCATATAGATTATCATATAATTATTTTTTGAATTTAGCAACTGTTTTCTGAAAAAGTTTATTCCGACTTAAATGTGTACTTCTCGTCCAGATTCAGCATCTGCAGCGTACCGCTCCTTCCCTCCAGCGACGGAAGCAGCTCCGGAAGCAGCATCAGCTTGTCCTCGAGCGACGCCGGGTCGTTTCCCAGCGTGGCTTTTACCTGTCCGAAATAGATCGTAAGCTCTCCGCTGCCGTTCAGATAAATCTTATCGGCGTTCAGCGAATACTTCCCCAGAAGCTTGGTCACGTTCAGGATACTGACGAAAACGCTCTCGTCCTCCACAGGAAGCTGCTCCCCCACTACCACATGGTCGAACGAAAGACCCGTAATCTCCGGCACCCCGGCTGTCCGGACGCCGGAATTCTCCACGACATACCCGTCCTTGTCAAAGTAAAGGTAGGTATCCATGTATCGGATATACCCGGTCAGCACCTTCTCGTAAACGATGATCCGGATCGTGTCCGGCGCAAGCACCTCCACATCCATCACATCCACAAACGGTACGTTCTCCACTCCCCTGTTCCGGTATTTCAGGGAGAGATAAAGGGAATTATCGCCCAAAAAGCCGTCCATGACAATCTCCTTTATCTCCTCCTCGGTATAATGTACATTTCCCTCCACATATACCGTCTCCACAGTGTAGTTCGCTCTGATATAGGCATACCCTCCCAGCGCGGCCGCTCCAAGGACAAGCAGCGCCAGCAGAAAGATGCCCGCCTTCTTTCTCCTATACACGAATAATCCTCGCTCCCAGTTCTCTGAAATCCCGGCAGATATTTTCATATCCCCGGTAAATATACGGACAACCCGTCACCGTGGTCTTCCCCGAGGCCATCAATCCCGCCGTTACCAGCGCCGCCCCGCCCCGAAGCTCCCTGGCGGTCACGCTGCTCCCCCGCAGGGCGTCCACGCCCCGGATCCGGACGCGCCTCTCGTCCGTTTGCTCCAGATCCGCCCCCATCCCGCGAAGCTCCTCCAGAATCCGGAAGCGGTTTTCAAATATGGTCTCCTCAATCTCCGTAACCCCGTCCCCCAGGGTCTCCACGACCAGGGCCACCGACTGTAAATCCGTAGGGAACCCCGGATAGGGCTCCGTCCGAATACAGTCCACCGCCCTGGGCCTGACCGGCCCCTGTACATAGATTCCCTGCTCCGACATGTCCAGGCAGGCTCCCATGCGCTCCGCCGTCTCCAACACCGCCCCCAACTCCTCCCGGGGCGCATTCTCCAAAAAGACATTTCCCCCGGTTCCCACGCAGGCCAGCAGATAGGTTCCCGCCACAATCCTGTCCGACGGGATCGTAAACTCCGTCCCGTAAAGCCTTCCCCCTCCCTGTATGACAAGACTGCCGCCCTCCCTGGAAATCCGGGCCCCGCAGCTTCTCAGATAATCGCAGAGGGCTCCGATCTCCGGTTCCTCCGCAGCCCCTTCCAGAGTCGTCTCTCCCTCGGCCATGACTCCCGCCAGAATCACATTTTCCGTAGCGCCCACGCTGGGCCTGGGCAGGCGGATTCCCGCCCCGTGCAGCTCCGCCGCGGAGGCCCTCAGCAGCCCGTCCTCCTGTCGGAAGACCGCTCCCATCCGCTCCAGCGCCGCAAGATGCAGGTCGATGGGTCGCTCTCCGATCACACAGCCTCCCGGATACTCCATCACTACCTCGCCGCAGCGCCCCAGCATAGCCCCCAGCATACACAGGGAGGAACGCATCCCCGTCACGGCGTCGGAGCGCATCTCTCCCTTCCGGATCCTGGCGGAGTCCACCAGAATCCCGTCCTTTTGCCAGCTCACCGTACAGCCAAGGTTCCGCAGAAGGCTTGCCATGGCATAAACGTCCGCAATTCTCGGACAATTCCGCAAATACGTGGTTTCTCCTGTAAGTACGGCGGCCGCCAATATCGGAAGGGCTGCGTTCTTCGAGCCCTGAATACAAACTTTTCCCTGCAGGGCGACTCCGCCCTGTATACTGATCGAATCCATAAGCCTCTGCCTGGAATAAGATTACTATATCCTATGAGACAGGGCTTTTCCACGTACCTCGTTTTTACAATTCCTTCAGCTGGATCCGCTTCGCAACGCTTAAGACCAGGCCGATCTCGATCAGCAGAAACATGACGGAGGAGCCTCCGTAGCTGATAAAGGGAAGAGAGATTCCCGTGTTGGGGATCGTATTCGTCACGACGGCGATATTCAGGATCGCCTGGATTGCGATATGCCCCATCACTCCCACCACCAGCATGGCCCCGAACAGATCCGGCGCGTTGTTGGCGATCACCATCATCCTCCAGAGCAGCATGATAAACATCAGGATAATGGCGACGGCTCCGAACAGGCCCAGCTCCTCACAGATAATCGAGAAGATCATATCGTTCTGGGCCTCCGGCAGAAAGCTGAGCTTCTGCATACTGCGCCCTAATCCCTTGCCCCACACTCCTCCGCTGGCGATGGCGTACAGGGCCTGAAGGGTCTGGAAGCCCTTATCCTGCGCCTGGCTCTCCGGATCCAGCCAGGCGACGATGCGCTCACTCCGAAATCCGCCGAACTCTCCCCCGGAGGAGACGATCAGGTAGACCAGCAGCGCCACCGCCGCCAGCCCGATGCTGCCCATGATCACAAATTTCTTGTAATCGGGACTTGCCACGAACACCATCAGAACCGAGATCCCCAGAATGATGATGGCGGAGCTTAGGTTTCTCGTGATCAGATAGACCTCCAGCACGAGCGGCATGGGGATCAGCACCATAAACACGAAGCCCTTCATGGTCCGCACCCCTTTTCCCATCTTGCAGACCATCACCGCCAGGAACAGAATCATTCCCAGCTTCGCCACCTCCGCGGGCTGCAGGTTCAGTCCGATCACCGGGATCCTGATCCAGCGTTTGGCTCCGTGAGACTCGACCCCCAAAGACGTCTTCACCAGCGGGATCAATGCCGCGGATATAATATAGCCCAGCACATAAAACCGCTCCCAGAAATGGTAGGGGATGTTCGCCACGATAATCATAAACACAAGTCCTATGACGATGGCGATCAGCTGCTTTTTCAGGTAGTACGCCGCATCCTTGAAGTCCTGAAAGGCCTCGTAGGAGCTGGCCGAATAAATCATAATCAGGCCGAAGCCCAACAGGAACAGCACGATGAACAGCAGGCTGTAATCAAAGAAATATTCCGATTGTTCCTTTTTCCTCCGCTTCGCGGTTTTTCTTGTGGCCATATGCCTCCATTTCCTTACGCGCTTCCCGTCATGTCGGCGCAGCCGACACATATAACAGAAAACCACAGTGCAGGTTTTCTATTGTCATGTACAATTCGTGAGAAGAATGCCTTCTCAAAGAGGTGGGCTGTACCCCCCCTATTGGCATTCTTCAGTGTGTAGGCGTACTAAAGAGGTGTGTTACACACCCTCTTGACCGCTTAGAATTTCTTTACACACTTCCCAGGCTCATCACATAATCCTTAAAAATCCTTCCCCGCACCTCGTAGTTCGGGAACATCCCCCAGCTGGCGCAGGCCGGGGAAAGCAGCACAGCGTCCCCCTCCTCAGCCAGGGCCGTGCAGAGCCGCAGGCACTCCTCAAAGGTATCGGCGAAACGGATTCGTTCAAACCCGTGCCTCCTCGCGCATTCCGCGATCTTCTCCCTGGTCTGGCCGATCAGCACCAGCCACTTTACCCTGCCCTCAAAGCTTTCGATCCACTCGTCGTACTCGCTCTGCTTGTCGTACCCTCCTCCGATCAGGATGGTAGGCCTGCTCATCGCCCGGATTCCCTGGATCGCCGCGTCCGGATTCGTTCCCTTGGAGTCGTTGTAATAGTCCACTCCCCCTCTGGTCGCCACATACTCGATCCGGTGCTCCACCGCCCGGAACTTGCGGATGACGGAAAGGACGGTCTCCTCCGGCGCTCCAAGGGCCTCCGCGATCGCCGCCGCCGCCATCACGTTTTCCACGTTGCACATCCCCACAAGGCGCATGTCTTTCCGGATATCCAGCAGCTCCCGGGATTCCCCGGCGGCGCTTCTCAGGATCTTATCGCCCTTCAGCCAGTACCCCTCCGCCAGCTCCTCCTTTGTGGAAAAATAAATCACGCGGGCCGGGCATCTCTCCCCGAAGGCCCGGGTATAACTGTTGTCGTAATTCAGGACGCAGACGTCCTCCTTCGTCTGGTTCCGGGTGATGTTTTCCTTTGCCTGCACATAGGCCTCCATGGTGTGATGCCGGTTCAGGTGATCCGGCGTAATATTCAGAATCGCCGAGACCGCCGGATGAAACTCCCGGATCGTCTCCAGCTGAAAGGAACTGATCTCCCCTACCGTCACTGTCCTCTCCGTTGTCTTCAGGCACTCCTCCGTATATGGGTTCCCGATATTTCCCACCACGAAGACCCTCTCCTTCCCCAGCCAGGCCTTCATGATCTCGCCCACCAGGGTTGTTGTCGTCGTCTTTCCGTTGGTGCCGGTGATCGCCGCGATCCGGCCCTTCTCCCGTCTGCAGCCCAGCTCGATCTCCCCGATGATCTCGACGCCTTTTCCCCGCAGACCCTCCACCAGCGGAATATCCACTGGAACCCCCGGGCTCAGCACCACCGTCCCGACGCTGCTTGCCGTCTCCTCCGGCAGCTCTCCCGCAATACAGCGGATTCGGCTTTCCGCGGGCAGCTTCTCCCGCATCCTCTCCGGCGTCAGGCTTTCGTCCCCGTCGTACAGGGTCACCTGCTTTCCCAGCCGCTCCAGCAATACCGCGGAACCGACTCCGCTGATCCCGGAGCCGACCACAAGATATTTTTCCTGATTTCTTTTATCCGTTTTCTCCGTCAAATTGATTTCCTTCTTTCTTTTGATCCGATACCGCGCCGACGCTTCCCCGAATTTATTCCCGGCTTTCCCATCCCACAGGGCGCTTCCCCAATCTGCTCATGATCAGCGTTTATCCATCCCGCGCGCGCCTCTTTGGCCTTTTGTCTCCGCTCCGCTTTCACAGGCGCTGTCGGAAAAGAGGCTTTCGCCTATAACCCCAGCAGGCCGATCAGGCACATCACCGCCGTAACAATCGTAAACAGCGCCGTTATCCTGGTCTCCGACCAGCCGCATAGCTCGAAATGATGATGCAGCGGGGCCATCCGAAAAAGCCGCTTCCCGCCGGTTTTCTTAAAGTAGAGCACCTGCAGAATCACAGAGAGCACCTCCGTCAGGTAAATTACACCCACAATCGCGATAAACAGGGGCATCTGAAGCGCATAGCCGCAGGCCGCCACAAACCCTCCCAGAGCCAGGGAACCCGTATCCCCCATAAACACCGCGGCCGGATAGACGTTAAAGAGCAGAAACCCCAGCAGCGCTCCCGCCGCCGCGCAGGTGACCGGCTCGATCCCGCTCCTCTCTCCGATCGCCACGACGGTAAAGAATACCGTAACCATCAGGGTCACGCTGCCCGCCAGGCCGTCCAGGCCGTCCGTAAAGTTCACTCCGTTCGCCGTCCCCAGCACGATAAAAAAGAGAATGGGCAGATTCCAGACGCCGAAGTCCAGGAAGCGGTTCTCCAGAAAGGGAATCCGCATCGCCAGGCTGACATCCGTAAACCGCAGCAGATACCAGGCGTAGACTCCTGTAACCGCGATCTGTCCTGTCAGCTTTTGCAGGGGCGTCAGTCCCATAGACCGTCTGCATACCACCTTTATGTAATCGTCCAGGAAACCGATCAGGCCAAACCCCGCCGTCAAAAGCAGGATCGGTGCCATCCCGGGATAGTCCTTCAGAAAGATCAGCGTGGTGGCCGAGATTCCGATCAGAATCAAAACTCCTCCCATGGTAGGAGTTCCGTTCTTTTTCAGATGAGCCGCCGGCCCCTCCTCCCGCACCGTCTGACCGATTTTCAGCCTCTTCAGCCAGGGAATCAAAAGCGGTCCCAGGAGGGAACTCAGGAAGAAAGAAATCAACACCGCTAAAATGCAGACCTTATCCATTCCGGTTTCCTTTCATTGATTATACTCCATTATACCCAAATACGGAAGAATATTTTCAAAAAGCTGCCGGATCACCGGCGCGGCCACCTGTCCGCCATAATAAACCCCCTGGGGATTGTTGACAATGGCTAACGCGATCACCTGGGGATCCTCCGCCGGGGCAAACCCGATGAAGGAGGCAATGTACCTTCCGCTTCCCCGGGGGAGAGTCTGGCTGGTCGCCGTCTTCCCGCCGATCCGGAAGCCCTCGACTCCGCCGTTTTTCCCGGAGCCCTCCGATACCACCATCTCCAGGATCTGGCGCATGGTAGCGCTGGTCTCCTCCGAGACGATCCCCTCTGTCACCGGATATTCGAAGGTCTCCAATATCTTCCCCTCCCCGTCCAGGGTCTTTACCCCGAAATGAGGAGTGATCCGTCTGCCGCCGTTTATGAGGGAGGAAACGGTTGTGATCAGCTGAACCGGCGTAATCTGAAAGGACTGGCCGAAGGCTACGGTAGCCAGCTCCACATCGCCCATATCCTCCTTTTTATGCATGATCGTCCCGGCCTCCCCCGGCAGGTCGATCCCTGTCTTCTGCTTCAGTCCGAAGCCCTCGAAATACTCGTAATACCGGTCGACGCCCAGCCGCATCCCCACGGTGATCAACGCCGGGTTACAGGAGTTCATCATGCAATGAGTAAAGTCCTGGGAGCCGTGCCCCGCCGTCTTATGGCAGCGTATCTTCCGGTCGTCCACAATAATGTACCCCGGACAGTGAAAGGTACTCTGCGTCGTGACGACTCCCTCCTCCAGCCCCGCCGACGCGGTGATAATCTTAAAGGTGGAGCCCGGCTCATAGGTATCGTTGATACAGCCGTTCCGCCAGATCCCGTTCAGGAGATTCTGCTTCTCCTCCTCGGCAATCGTCTCCGCCGTTCCCTCCGGCAGGTCATAGGGGTGGTTTAAGTCAAATTCCGGCACATTTACCATAGCGTAGATCTCGCCGTTCTGGGGATTCATCACCAGAATGGAGACGCTGTCCGCCTCCTTTGTATCCATCGTCTGAACGGCCAGCTGGGTGGCGTAAGACTGAATATTGCGATCCAGACTGATCAAAAGATCGCTGCCGCTCTCCGGCTCGAGTCTCCTCTCCCCCGCGGCTTCCACCTCGATCCCCTTTGCGTCCGTCATCGTCAGGATCTTCCCCGGCGTCCCCTGAAGGTACTCTTCGTAAATCACCTCCAGCCCCAGGATTCCCTGATTATCCGCGCCGGTAAACCCCAGTACCTTGCTGGCTAAGTCGTCGTAAGGATAATAACGCTTATAGTCTTCGTCCACCTTTACTCCCGCCAGATCATACTCTCGTATCCTGTCGCCAACCTCCTTATCCACATTGCTCTTGATCCGCTCCATGGAGGAGTATTTTTCCACGCGTTTTCTCACATATTCCTCGGAAAGCCCCAGCTCCCTGCAGAGCGTCTCGATTACCTGATCGGCGTCCTCGATCTGATTATGTATTACGGATACTGTGCACACCGTCTTGTTGTCCGCCAGCACCACTCCGTTCCGATCCAGAATTTTTCCCCGCGCCGCCTTAATACTTCTCTCCCGCTCGTGAAGATCCGTGGCCTGCGTGGCGTAATGATCCGCCTTCCAGACGAACAGGTAGATGAGCCGGCCGAACAAAAACACCAGGACGCCCGTACAGGCCAGAAAGATCGTCAGGATCTTTTTCCGGTGAAAGATCTTATTGTTGTCCGTCAGCATGAAAACCTCATAAAAAAGGTATTGATATACTGTATTCCCCTTTTTATGAGGTTATGAATTCATTCTTCCGCTAATTGATATTCGGATTCACCGGGCCGTTTTCCCCCAGCGCCCCGTCGATCAGAAAGCCCTGCTGGGGATCATAGCTGTTTCCGGTAGCCGGATCCACCCGATAGCCTGTGTTCGGATCCACGGGAAAACTCCTCCAGTCGTTCGTAGTCTCCTCTCCCGGCTCCGCGCCTTCTTCCCCGGCGGAATTCGCCGCGCGTCTGTACTCCGTCGTAATCTGCAGATTCAGGGCGTTCAGCTCCGCTACCTCCTCCTCGCTCAAGGGCTCCGTCATGAAAATGTTTAAATAGGGCAGCAGCTCCGTCAGGATATTCCGGACAATCCCCGTGGCAAATCGGGCGTTTCCCTGCTTTTCCGCGTTGGGCCTGTCAACCACCACATAGATCGCGATCTGCGGATCGTCCGCCGGCGCGTAGCCCATAAAAGAGACAACATGTTCGACCTCGGATCTCTTGTGGGTATTCTGGTCGATCGTCTCCGCCGTCCCTGTCTTCCCGCCGATCATATAACCGGCCGGTCTTGCGGTCGTCCCCGTCCCGTAATCCACAACCGCCCTGCAGTACTGCCGGATATATTCGGAGGTCGTCTCCGAAACCGTCTGCTTCAGTACCCTGGGGGCTATGTTCTCCACCACCGCCCCGTTGGCGTTCGTCACCTTATTCACCATATGAGGCTCATAATAATAGCCGCCGTTGACCAGGGAGCTGAAGGCGGTAATCATCTGGATCATGGTCACGTTAAAGTTCTGGCCGAAGCTGTTCGTCGCAAGATCCGTCGGCCCCATATTCTCCGCCTGATAGACCAGGGACGCTGTCCTGGCCTCCCCTGCCAGATCGATATTCGTCCGCAGCCCGATGTTGAAAATTTTCTGATATTCGCAGAAATCCTCCACTCCTGTCCTGGCCGCAATCCGCATCATGGCGACGTTGCAGGACTTTGCGATGGATTCCTCCAGCGACAGATAGCCCCGCGTGCTGCTGTGGCACTTGATCTCATAGCCGCCGATCTCCAGCTTGCCGGTACATTCAAAGAAGTCGCCCGGAGCGATGGCTCCCTTCTCCAGCGCCGCGGCAACCGTAAAAGGCTTGGCCACGGAGCCCGGCTCATAGGTGCCTGTGATACAGTAATTTTTCCAGAGGTTGTTCAGATTCAGATAAAGCTGATCCTCATCCATGGCGTCCAGAATCGCCTGGTCGATCACCTTGCCGTTCTTTTTAATCTCGTAATAACCGTTGGCGTTCGTCACCTGCTCCACCATCATGGAGCCGATCAGCTTCTGGGGATCCCGGACATTATTCAGATCATATCCCGGGCTGCTCGCCATGGCAAGAATCTCCCCCGTATCGACCCACTGGATCACACAGCCCACGTTTTCCGCGCCGTTTCCCGTGCGATACGCGTTCCGGTTCTCCTCCATAAACTGATTCAGGTATTTCTCCACGATCATCTGCGCGTTCAGGTCGATGGTGCTGTGGATATTATAGCCGTCCACAGCCGCCTTCACCGTCCGCTCCAGCTCCAGATCGTCGTTCAGATAACCGTATTCCCGCCCGTTGATTCCGCTGAGCACATCGTTATAATACTCCTCCAGACCGTAGGCACCCTGCCCGTCCGTACTGGTAAAGCCGATAGCGTCCGCCGCCAGCGTCCCATAAGGGTATACCCTCTTGTATTCCTCCTCGAACCAGACTCCCTTGATATTCTTGTTCTCCTGCTGAGCCTTCAGAAATCCGCTGATCTCCTCATAGCTCAGCCGCTTCAGGGGTACATACCAGGAGGAGGTCGGATGGGTCGTCACATATTCCCGAACCGCCCCCATATCCAGGTCGAAATTCTGCCCCAGGGCCGTCAGCGTCGGCTCCAGATAATTCTTTTTGCCACTCAGCTCCGTATTCATGACCTTGGAGTCGATGACCAGATTGTAAACCTTCTCGCTGGCGGCCATTTTCGTCCCCTTGGAATCCACAATGTCCCCCCGCCGGTAAGGGATCGTCACGGAGTTATACTGCTGCTGAATCAACACCTGCTTTTGATACTTTGTTCCGCTTTCCCGAATCAGCCGGACGATCTGCATACTCAGCAGGGCAAAGGCCAGCAGGATAAAAACGTATAGCACCACCAGCTTCTTCTGCATCTTTATGGAAAATTTTTTTGTTTTCTTTCCGTCCACCCCAATCCTCCGTGCCGCTGTCATTGGCTCCCGAGAACCGGCCGCATATAATCGCTGTCCTCGTTGGTATAAAGAATAATCTGTTCCTCCTGCGCATAGATCATGCCCAGCTCGCCGATGGCGATCCTCCTGATCTCCTCCAGATTCACGCCGCTGACAATCCGGTTGTACTCCTCATCGTTGGCGATTCTCATGCTGTTCAGCTCGCTCTCCTTCGCGGCGACGCTCCTGATACGGTTCGTCAGCTCCGCCTGCAGCTGGATATAATTTACCAAAATCATGGTAGCCGCGCACACCGCCGCCACCAGAAAAAGCAGATATCCCGCGTTCATATAGCGGGCCTTGTCCCGATTCTTGCGAACTGAGGGCTCCATCTGCTCCGCGGGGACTGCCTGCCTGCGCCGCGCCGGGGCCGTCTGGCGGGTAGACTCCGCCCTTGTCCCGGACGCCGTCTGGTTGCGGCGGACGGGTGTACCCTGGCGGGTAGACTCCGCCCTTGTCCCGGACGCCGTCTGACCGCGGCGGACAGGGGCTGTCTGGCGGGCGGCGCTCCCGTAGACATAGGCTTGTCCGCCTCTTCCAGTATTGGCTCTCCGCGTGCCCTCATATGTATTATTTCCAGGACTTCTCCTGTTTGGGTTTCTATTTTGACTCATCGCTTCTCTTCCTGACTTCTTTTTTCAAAAACTCTCAGCTTCGCGCTCTTGGAGCGGCTGTTCTCCTCCAACTCCCGCTCTGAGGGCAAAATCGCTTTCCTGGTAACCACGCTTCCTCTGGAAGCCCTGCCGCATACGCACACCGGAAATTCCGGCGGACAAATACAGGGACTCTCATAATTCCGGAAGGCGGCCTTTACGATCCTGTCCTCCAGCGAATGAAACGTGATAATACATAATCTTCCTCCCGGGTTCAGCAGCTCCACAAAATCATCCAGCGAATCCCTGAGCACCTCCAGCTCCCGGTTGCACTCGATACGGATCGCCTGAAAGGTCTGCTTCGAGGGATGTCCGTTCTGGCGCATTCTGGCGGGAACCGCGGCGCGAATGATCTCGTTAAGTTCAAAGGTAGTCTCCACCGGCTTCTCAGCCCGTCTCATCACAATGTGCTTCGCGATATTTTTGGCGAACCGATCCTCCCCGTAATCCCGGATAATACGGTACAGATCCGCCTCCGAATATTCGTTTACAATCTGCCGGGCCGTCAACGTCTGACGGCGATCCATCCGCATATCCAGCGGCGCGTCGTAACGGTAGGAAAAGCCCCTCTCCTCCGTGTCCAGCTGATAGGAGGAGACGCCCAGATCCAAAACGATCCCGTCTACTCCTTCCACACCCTGTCCGGTCAACACGGCACGCAGATTACAGTAATTGTCCCGCAGAATCGTCACTTTCTCCCGGAAGGGCGCAAGCCGCTCCCCCGCCGCCGCTATGGCCGCGTCATCCTGGTCGATCCCGTAAAGGCGACCGCCGGTCAGCCTTTTACAGATTTCAAAGGCATGTCCGCCTCCTCCCAGCGTCCCGTCCGCATAGATTCCGTCCGGCCTGATATGCAGTTGTTCGATCGTCTCCGCAAGCAGCACGGAATAGTGACTGAATTCCATATGACGGCTCCTAAATGGTAAGTCCCAGGCTGATCATCCCCTCCGAAATCCGGTTGATATCCACCTGTTCGCTGTTTGTATTCCACCTGTCGAGGCTCCAGATTTCGATCCGGCTGCCCATACCGGCCAGCACCACATCCTTCTCCAGTCCCGCAAACTCCTTCAGATCCTGGGGCATCAGAATACGCCCCTGCTTGTCCACCGTCACATATTGTGCGCCGGATAGAAAGAATCTCGCGAACTGTCTCGCCTCCACATTAATCAACGGCAGTGACGCCAGCTTTTCCTCGAAAACCTTCCAGGCATCGATCGCATACACAAATAAGCAGCCATCCATCCCCTTGGAAACCACAAACTCATCGCCGAGTATCTCGCGGTATTTCGAGGGAATGCTCAACCTGCCCTTTGGGTCGATCGTATGATTAAATCTGCCCATGAACATCGCGATCACCACCAGTCAAAAGCGGTCTGCCACTCAAATCGGCATCCGAAACCTCCCTTTCAGGGGCTTTCATCCCACTTTATGGGTTTTAATGCCATATTTATCCCACTTTTATTCAAATTCTAAACGATTCTTAAGAATTTTACAAGTAGAAATTTCAGGACAGGAACGCAAAAGGACGCCCTTCCGTCGCTCCGAAGGACGTCCTTTTCAAAGAAAAGCACAAGATATAGTATTAAACCAGCTTTTTCATCGCATATCTATGGCAATGAAGAAACTGGTTCACAGTAAAAAAAATTTTAATTTTTTTTTGCCGATGGGCTTTTTTTCAGCCGAATCCGCACTATCCCATCCGTAATCACGGAGAAAAGCACCATAACCAGCGCCAATACCTGAGACACCGGAAGCCTGGTTCCCGGCAGGAACAGCGTGTCCGTCCGGATCCCCTCTATGAAAAACCGCCCCAGGCCATAACCGCCCAGATACAGCAGGCAGAGCTCCCCGTCAAATTTCTTGTGCTTCCGCCAGACCAGAAGCAGCGCCAGGATTAGCAGATTCCACACGCTCTCGTACAGAAAGGTGGGATGCACATTAATATAATTTGCCCCCTCCGGGATATGGGAAGCGATCCTTTCCGTAATATCGCTGCGGTCGCGCACGTCCGCCACCGGAATCTGCATGGAAAAAAGCCCGTTGTAATAGTCGCCGAAAACCTCCCGGTTCATAAAATTTCCCCAGCGGCCGATGGCCTGTCCCAGAATCAGCCCCGGCATACAGGTATCTCCCACCAGAAAGGGATTCTTCTTTTTTATCCGGCACCAGATAAAAAGCGTAATAAAGGCGGCGATCACCCCGCCGTAGATTGCCATCCCCCCGTTGCGGAACTTAAAGATATCCAACAGATTATCCCTGTAATCCTCCCAGGAGAAGAACACATAATAGATTCGCGCCCCGATCACGGAAAAGATCACCGCCCATATGGCAAAATCCCAGTAATCGTCCGGATTCTGACCGGTTTTTTTCGCCACGTGCGCCGCCATCAGCAGCCCCGCCATCACTCCGATTCCGATAATCAGGCCGTAATAGGCTATCGGAAAGCCAAACACGCTGAAGGATACCGGCACATCCTTCAGATAAATCCCCAGGTTGGGGAATGCTATATCGCCATTGTTCATAATTATGGTTTCCTTCCTCATATCGCCAAAATCCTCGGGCTTCGCCCGACCGCCGCTTCGCGGCTCTTGATTTTGCCGATATACGCTCGGGTGAAACCAAATGGCTGCTTCGCAGCCGCTTGGTTTCCTTCCTCGCTATACATTAAATCGGAAAAGAATAACGTCTCCGTCTTTTACGACATAATCCTTTCCTTCCATGCCGACCAGACCCTTTTCCCGGGCTGCCGCCAGAGAACCCTGCTCCAAAAGATCCCTGTAGTTGACAACCTCCGCCTTGATAAAGCCCCTCTCAAAATCCGAATGAATCTTTCCGGCGGCCTGCGGTGCCTTCGTGCCGATTTTAATCGTCCAGGCCCTCGTCTCGTCCTCCCCCGCTGTCAGAAAGCTCATCAGACCCAGCGTGCGATAGCTTGCCCGGATCAGCTTCTCCAGTCCGGACTCCTCCAACCCCAGATCCTCCAGGAACATCGCCCTCTCGTCGTCCTCCAGCTCGGCGATCTCCTGCTCAATCTGCGCACAGATCACGAATACCTCGCTGCTTTCTCCCTCAGCAAACTTCTTTACCTCAGCCACCAGCCCGTTCGAGACGCCGTCATCCGCCAGATCCTCTTCCCCCACATTTGCCGCATAGATCACCGGCTTATAGGTCAGCAGATTATACTCCCGCAAAAGCGGCAGCTCCTCCTCATCCGTAACCTCCAGTGTCTTGGCAGGGCGGCCGCTCTCCAGATGCTCCTTCAGCCGCTCCAGAAGCGCCAGCTCCTTCGCGCAGGTCTTGTCCATCCTGGCCGCCTTCGATACCTTCGACAGCCTCCGTTCCAGAACCTCCAGATCGGAGAAGATCAGCTCCAAGTTGATAGTCTCGATATCCCGGAGAGGATTGACGCTCCCGTCCACATGAATCACGTTGGAATCCTCAAAGCACCTCACCACATGAACAATCGCGTCCACTTCCCGGATATTGCCCAGGAACTGATTCCCCAGACCTTCTCCCTTAGACGCTCCCTTCACCAGCCCCGCGATATCTACAAACTCGATCACCGCAGGCGTAACCTTTTTGGAATGATACATATCTCCCAGCAGCTTCAACCGCTCGTCCGGCACCGCTACGATCCCAACGTTAGGATCGATGGTACAAAAAGGATAGTTCGCCGACTCGGCTCCCGCCCGGGTCAAAGAATTGAATAAGGTGCTCTTGCCCACGTTGGGCAGACCGACGATTCCTAATTTCATTTTTACTGTACCTGTCCGAAAATCCTTATATTTAAAAGGTTTCCGCCTTTCTCTCTATTTTTACTACACAATTTACCACACAATTTTTAAGGCACTTTCGATTCTTTCTACCTCTTTAAACTTCTCCTCTTCCGTCACATGGACGTATCGATTCATCGTAATGCTTGCATTTGCATAACCTAAAATCACCTGTAAAGTCTTAGAACGCATACCGCCTTCAATACATCTGGTTGCCATTGTATGTCTTAGAACATGCATTGAGAAACGATCAATACCGGCTTTGTCACAGAGTTTAAATAGAGAAGTATCATAGGCTGTTTTTTTGTCGGTTCGCCTTTTCTGCAAAGGAACACAAATTCTTTAAACTGCATATTGATTACCCATATAATTAACCCCTTTCTGTTAGTTCCTAACAAAAAGAGTTTGATACAAATTAATATTCCACATTTTAATTAGGCCGTCACATTCAATTATGCCAAAGTTTTAATTTATACATATTCGCCACTTCTATCGCAGTATTCTCGTCGCACTCAAAACATGCCTGAATATGTTCGGAAGCCTCCTGCATCCTGTTATCACAGATAAGACGCATAATGGCATGAC
>JAMPIG010000007.1 GCA_023662875.1 Roseburia sp.
TTTTCCATTGAACCACCTCCTGAAGCTCCGGAAGCTCTCATATGTACATATGGCGGGAGACGAACCGCTGACCCGTTTGGGACGCATTACTTATTGTATCACATTCTAGAACCACTAGCAATAGAATTTTTTGTTTTTTAGTTTAAAACTTAATTGCACTGAAGCGATAAAAAAACATAATATTAAAGAATCGATAAAAGATAGAATGAAGATAGATCTGAAAAAACCCCTTGACAAATACCCTGCCAGGGTATATTATAGGCAATAGATAAAATACCCCAGGGGGTATTTGAAGGCATACATGCAGCTTTGGAGAATAGGAAGGCGGAAGGAGCTTCTCCGGGAGAAAAGCTGAATTTTGCATGGTAAAGAGTTGAAGCTGAAAGAAAGGAATCAGGAGAGGGATGGACGGAGAAAATAACATCAGGGAAGAAGCAAAAACGACGGAGAAGGAATGTTGTCATCCGAAGACAGCGGAAGAAAAAGCGGCGGAAAAGGAATGCTGCCATCAGAAGGCGACGCCCAGGACGGCGGAGGAGCTGCGGCAGCTGAAAAACCGGCTTAACCGGATAGTGGGGCAGCTGAACGGGATCGGGAAGATGCTGGATAACAATCGATATTGCGGGGAGATTCTGACGCAGGTAGCGGCGGCGGAGAGCGCTCTGCACGCTTTTGGCTATCTGGTGCTGCAGAAGCATATGGAGTCCTGCGTGGTAGAAGAAATCCAGAAGGGAAATACCGCGGTGGTGGACGAGACGGTGGAGCTGATCAAGAAGCTGAAGTAAGTATGAAAGCGAAAAGGGTACGGAATCGGCAGGTTCCGTGGGATTGGCTTATAGCGCACGCGGCAGCATGACGGAAGGCGTGGGAAGAAAGCGGAAGAAAAGAGCGGAAGGAAAGCGGAAGGAAAGAGCTCACAGGGAAAGAAGGAAAGTAAGATGAAGGAGAGATATCATATATCCGGCATGACCTGCTCGGCCTGCTCCGCTCATGTGGAGAAGGCGATAAGAAAGCTGGCGGGGGTGTCGAAGGTTTCGGTCAATCTGCTGACCGAGACCATGGAGTTGGAATATGATCCGGGGCAGTTGGATCGGGAGACGATAGAGCAGGCGGTGAAAAAGGCGGGCTACGGAGCGGATTTCATCATCGGCGGAGCTGGTCGGAGCGGAGGCGTCCGGACGAGTACGGGAGGGACGGCGGAAGCTTCCGCAAGCAGCGCGGTTAGGGCTGAGGCTGCGAGCAATAATACCGGAACCGGTATCGAGGGGGGCGTGGCTTCCGGGGTTACGGCCGAAAAGACGGGGACGGCTGGTTCGGAGGGAGACGGCGCGGAAGGAACCGGAAGCCGCACAGGCGGCAGGCCCATCACTGTCGGAAAGAACGGGAAAGGTCGGGACAGTCTGCAAAAAAAGGCCCGGGAAGAAGACCGCGCCATGAAGCTGCGGCTGGGTATCTCGATCGTATTTTGGATTCCGCTGATGTATGTGGCGATGTATCATATGTTCAATGAATGGTTCGGACTTCCGATTCCCGGCTTTATCCATCGGTTCATCCACGGCTCGGAGAACGCCATGGCCTTCGCGATGACGCAGTTTCTGCTGATGCTGCCGATCGTTTATATGAATCGGAAGTTTTTTGCGGTGGGCTTTAAAACCCTGCGTCATCTGTCCCCCAATATGGACAGCCTGATCGCGATAGGAGCCTCCGCGGCGATCGGCTACGGGATTTTTGCCATGTACCGGATTGGTTTCGGCCTTGGTCACGGAGATTGGGCGGTTGTGGAGCAGTATTCCCACGACCTGTATTTTGAGTCGGCGGGAACGATTCTGACGCTGATTACGGTGGGAAAGTATCTGGAGAGCCGCTCTAAGGGCAAGACCAGCGAGGCGATCACAAAGCTGATGGATTTGTCTCCGAAGACGGCGATTGTATTGGACGCGGAGGGAAGAGAGCGGGAGATCCCTACAGAGGCGTTGAACCCGGGAGATATTTTTCTGCTGAAGCCCGGAAGCCAGGTGCCGGTAGACGGGACAGTGCTGGAGGGAAATTCCAGCGTCGACGAGGCGGCGATTACCGGGGAGAGTATCCCGGTCGAAAAACAGGCCGGGGATAAGGTCGTCTCCGCCACGGTCAACAAGGCCGGGTTTTTAAAGTGCCGGGCCGACCGGGTGGGAGAGGATACCACGCTGGCGCAGATCATCCGGCTGGTGGAGGAGGCCAGCGCCAGCAAGGTGCCTATCGCGCAGCTGGCGGATCAGGTGGCGGGAGTGTTTGTACCGACGGTCATGGGAATCGCGCTGGTGACGCTTCTGGTCTGGCTGATCGCGGGGGCCGGGGCGGAGTTTGCGATCTCCTCAGCGATTGCCGTGCTGGTGATCTCCTGTCCCTGCGCCCTGGGGCTGGCTACGCCGGTGGCGATTATGGTGGGAATCGGCGTGGGAGCGAACCACGGGATCCTGATTAAATCCGGGGAGGCTCTGCAGCAGGCGAAGGAAATCGACACGGTGGTGGTCGACAAGACGGGGACGCTGACCTCCGGGCGTCTGAAGGTCATGGGAGTGGGATGCTATGTACAGGATCTTTCGATGGAGACCCTGCTTCAGCTGGCGGCGGCCCTGGAAAAGAGGAGCGAACATCCTCTGGCGGAGGCGGTTGTGGAGCACGCGGAGCGGGAGGGGTTGGAGATCCCGCAAATCCGCGATTTCCGGGCGGTCTTCGGCAGAGGCGTGGAGGGCGTCCTGACGGAGGATATTCCGCCCAGGCCGCTGACGCCCTTTACAGAGAAGGAGGCGGAAAAGCTTCGGAGGATGGCGGAAAAGCGGAGCGGACAGGGGGAAAAGGCGATTGCGGAGACCCTGCGGCTGGATGGCGCGGACGGCCCTACTGCAGTCTTCCTGGCCGGGAAGGATGAGAAGGGCGGCGCTGTCGCGGAGTTCCTGAATCGGAAGGACAGCGGTGCAAAGGCCGGAACCAGATATTTTGTGGGAAATCTGGCTTATATGGAGGAGAACGGGATTCAGCCGGATCCCATGGTGCTGGAGGCGCTGAACCGGAGCGCGGAGGAAGGGCGGACGCCGCTTCTGGTCGCGGAGGAGGGGCGGCTGCTGGGAAGCATCGATGTGGAGGATGAGATAAAGGAAAGCTCCTATGAGGCGGTGCAGAAGTTCCGGGAGCTGGGAATCCGCGTGGTGATGCTGACCGGGGATAACCGGAGAACCGCGGAGGCTGTGAGGCAGCAGCTGGGGATCGAGGAGGTCGTGGCGGAGGTTCTTCCCCAGGAGAAGGAGCAGAAGATCAGCTCCCTGCGGAGCGCCGGCAGAAAGACGGCCATGATCGGGGACGGAATCAACGACGCGCCGGCTCTGGCGGCGGCGGACGTCGGGATGGCGATCGGGGCCGGAACGGACGTAGCCATGGAGAGCGCCGATATCGTCCTGATGAAGAGCGATCTGCGGGACGCGGTGACGGCGGTGAAGCTCAGCCGGGCGGTGATCCGCAATATCAAGCAGAATCTGTTCTGGGCCTTTTTCTACAATGCCATCGGGATTCCGCTGGCGGCCGGGGTATGGTATCCTCTTTTTGGAATCCGGCTGAATCCGATGTTCGGGGCCGCCGCCATGAGCCTGAGCAGTATCTTCGTGGTGACAAACGCCCTGCGGCTGAAGGGATTTAAGAGCGGCTTTGCGGAAAGACGGAAGGGGGGAAGCCTGGCGGAAGAACCGGCCGGGGAGCAGGGAAATACGTCCCGGGAACGGTTCCCGGAGCGGGAAAACGAGATCGAAGAGCAGGCTGTGCGGCCGGGAGGAGAAGACCTGAAAGAAACAGCCGCCGCCTCGAGCCAGGCATCGGGAGAAACCAACGAAAGCAGCGACAGGCAGAAAAACAAAAAAGAAAGCGAGGAAAAGAAAATGACAAAGGTAATGACGATTGAAGGAATGATGTGCGGACATTGCACCGGAAGAGTGCAGAAGGCCCTGGAGGCCCTGGAGGGCGTGAGCGCCGTGACCATGAGCCTGGAGGAGAAGACCGCGACGGTGGAGCTGGCGGCGGAGGTTTCTGACGAGGCTCTGACGGGGGCGGTAACCGAGGCCGGTTATGAGGTAAAGGCGATCGCATGAGGGAGGCGAGTTCAAGGATTGCCGCCGATACGAGTTCTGATCTCGCGAGGGAAAGACGATCGCGTGACAGCGGCAGAGCCGGTCTTCCCAGGCGGCGGTATCGCTTCCAGGCGGCGGACAGCGGCGGATGTCGGCGATGAGGAGAAGACGCTCCGTAAGGAAAGCGGTAAGGACGGTTGTCCCAGGGATTCCTGAGACAGGCCGTCCTTTTTCTTATTCATGACAAGTGAAACAGCTTGCGGATTCCTCTTGTTTATGACAATAGAATTCTCGCGGAGTGTAATTCTATTGTTTATGACAAAGGAAACGGTGCAGTTTCATCCTGTTGGATTATTTATCGCGGCGGGGCGAATACGAGGCATTCTTCCAAGCGGGCGAAGCCCGCTTCCCCAATCCTTAATATTTCTTCAAAATTATTGAGAAGAAGACGGAAATATGGTACTATGTTGACACAGAAGGGCACTGTGTCAACTTCTGATTCCATGTGCGCTGAAGCGCACGAGATCATGGTACATTAGAAGAGGAGGCCGGGCTTGTTTCCGCCTGGCTTCCGCAGGGTATGCGCGCTGAAAGCGCGCAAAGAGGCAGAAAGAGGAAGCGTATCGCGCTCCTGAATTGCCTGCGTCGGTGGGGAAGAAAGGATTTGCGCCGGGCGGAGAAGGGCTTGCCTGCGAGATTGGGCAAAAAGGGAGTTTGCGCGGTACGGGATAGGAGAACAGATGAAGAACAAACTGTATTATGTACTGTTCCTGGTGTACGCTGTGGTAGTGGCCTTCGTCCTTTACGTGAACGGCGTATTTACGGGAGAAGTGAACTCGGCGGTGAATTTAGGCATTAATCTGGGCTTTCTGATATTGATCGGCGTCCTGTTTTTTATTTCCTTTATGAGCTTCGGCAGACTCAACCGGGTGACGGATGAGCTGATGGAGGTCGCGGAGGTACTGCAGGGGGAGTATAAAGAGGGCGGCAACAAAAATCTCTGGCCGAAATATCAGGATCGGAAGGATGTCTTTGAGAGCGAGGAGCTGCGGGCGGCCTTCGGGAAGTACCGGATGCGGATTCGGAGCCAGAGCAGTATGCGGGGGGTAGCGCCTTCCTGTGAGCTGGACGAGTATATTAACGAGAATCTGCTGGATCGGATCGGCATGAATTTCTTTAATTCCGGAATTTCCGGAACGATGACGGGATTGGGGATTCTGGGAACCTTCCTGGGACTGTCTATGGGGCTCGGTTCCTTTAACGGCGACGATATTTATACGATCTCCGACAACGTGGGGCCGCTTTTGTCCGGTATGAAGGTAGCGTTCCATACCTCCGTGTACGGGATTATCTTTTCGCTGGTGTTCAACTTTGTGTATCGGAGTATTATGGCGGACGCCTACGAGAAGCTGGAGATCTTCCTGAATGTTTTCCGCCAGACGACCCAGCCGCCGATCCAGAAGGAGGATGAAAATTCCGCCGCCATGGTGGTCTATCAGGCGGGAATGTCGAACGCCCTGAAGCAGATGCTGGATCTGATGAAGGGGAACGCGGCGGAGCAGACGGAGGCGGTAGGAAGGATTGCGGATCGGTTCTGCGATCGGCTGGAGACGGTTCTGGGGGCGGACTTCCAGCGGCTTGGAAATGTCCTGAAGGCCGCGGGGGAGGCGCAGCAGGTCAGCGCGGAGAATGCCTCGGAGATGATCGACGCGGTGAAAACCCTTGTGGAGGTCAACCGCGACGTGCAGGCGGCGCTGGCGGAGGTAATCGGGAGACAGGAAAGGTTCGCGGGGGAACTGAAGAACCAGAAGGAGCAGCTGGAAAAATCCTGCAGTGAGCTGGGCGACGAGATCAGCGGCCAGCTGTATGCGCTCGGACAGATGAGGAACCTGTATGAAAAATAAACAGAGAAGCAGGGAAGCTTTTTCGGAATATAGCTACTGGCAGTCCTACTCGGATATGATGGCGGCGCTGCTGTTGATTTTTGTTCTGATCATAGCGATTACCCTGGCAATTTACAAGCAGAAGACAACGGATCTGGACGTTACCAGGCTGGAGCTGAGCGTGGCCCAGGACAAGCTGAATTCCGCCATAGCGGATCTGGAAAATTCCAAAATCGAGATCGAAAAGTCCAACGAGGAGCTGGCGGCCTCCCTGGCGGAGCTCCAGGTAGCCTATGCCCAGGCGGCCCTGACAAAGGAGGAGCTGGATCGGGCTTATCTGGAGATTGAAAACGCGCAGCAGGAGCTGGCGACCACAAAGAGCGAGCTGCAGGATATCGTCGGGATTCGGACGGATATCATCGGCGCGCTGCAGAGCACCTTCGACAATTCCAGTATGAAGGTGGACGCGCAGACCGGCTCCATCACCTTCTCCTCCGACGTGCTCTTTAAGTTCAACAGCTCTACCCTGACAAAGGAGAGCCAGGACGCGCTGCGGGACGCGATCCCAAAGTATCTGGAGGTATTGCTCCAGGATCAGTTCCGGGAGTACATAGCGGAGATTATTATCGAGGGGCACACGGATACCAACGGTACATATAAGAGCAATATGGAGCTGGCTTATAACCGCGCCAACGCGGTGGCGGATTTCTGCCTGAATACAAAGAACGGGCTGAGCCAGGAGAAGATCGAACAGCTGCAGCAGCTGCTTACGGTAAACAGTAAGTCCAGCAGCAGCCCGATCTATCAGAAGGACGCCGCGGGAAATCCGACCTCAGAGGTGGATATGGCGGCCTCCCGGCGCGTGGAGATCAAATTCCGGCTGAAGGAGGACGAGATGATCGAGAGGATCGCCGGGGTTTTGGCGCAATAAGTGCGTAAGGAAAATTTTAGAATTATTTTATTGATTTTCGCCAGCATAGTGTTATATTGTTTATAGAACAAGGAAACAATAGAACAGAGGAGGCAGAGGAGATGAATATTCAGAAATTTACTCAGAAATCCATGCAGGCTGTGGACGGCTGCGAAAAGCTTGCTTACGAATACGGCAACCAGGAAATCGAGCAGGAGCATCTGCTGTACAGTCTGCTGACCCTGGAGGACAGCCTGATTTTAAAGCTCGTGGAGAAGATGGAGATCCAGAAGGAGCACTTTGTAAAGCGGGCGGAGCAGGCGCTGGCGAAGCGCACCAAGGTGCAGGGCGGCAAGGTCTATATTGGCGAGCGTCTGAACCAGGTTCTGGTAGGGGCGGAGGACGAGGCGAAGCAGCTGGGAGACGAGTATGTCTCGGTAGAGCATTTATTCCTGGCCATGCTGCGGAATCCGAACCGGGAGATCGGCCAGATCTGGAAGGAGTACGGGATTACGAGAGAGCGTTTCCTGCAGGCGCTTTCCACCGTCCGGGGGAACCAGCGGGTGACCAGCGATAACCCGGAGGCTACTTATGATACCCTGGAGAAGTATGGACAGGAGTTGGTGGAGAAGGCCAGGAATCAGAAGCTGGATCCGGTGATCGGCCGGGACAGCGAGATCCGCAATATCATCCGGATCCTTTCCCGGAAGACCAAGAATAACCCGGTGCTCATCGGCGAGCCTGGCGTCGGAAAGACGGCGGTGGTCGAAGGCCTGGCCCAGCGGATTGTCCGGGGGGACGTGCCGCAGGGCTTGAAGGACAAGAAGATTTTTGCCCTGGATATGGGGGCGCTGGTGGCCGGGGCGAAGTACCGGGGCGAATTTGAGGAGCGTCTGAAGGCCGTGCTGGAGGACGTAAAGAGCAGCGACGGCCAGATCATCCTGTTTATCGACGAGCTGCATACGATCGTGGGCGCGGGAAAGACGGACGGCGCGCTGGACGCCGGGAATATGTTGAAGCCCATGCTGGCCCGGGGCGAGCTGCACTGTATCGGCGCGACGACCCTGGACGAATATCGTCAGTATATCGAGAAGGACGCGGCGCTGGAGCGTCGGTTCCAGCCGGTGCTGGTGGATGAGCCTACCGTGGAGGATACGATCTCGATTTTGCGGGGATTGAAGGAGAGGTACGAGGTTTACCACGGCGTGAAGATCATGGATAACGCCCTGGTCAGCGCCGCGGTGTTATCCAACCGGTATATTTCGGATCGGTTTCTGCCGGATAAGGCAATCGATCTCGTGGACGAGGCCTGCGCGCTGATCAAGACGGAGCTGGATTCCATGCCCAGCGAGCTGGACGAGCTGCAGAGGAAGATCATGCAGATGGAGATCGAGGAGGCGGCCCTGAAAAAGGAGGACGACCGGCTCAGCCAGGAGCGGCTGAAGGATCTGCAGAAGGAGCTGGCGGAGCTGAAGGAGGAGTTTGCCGGAAGGAAAGCCCAGTGGGATAACGAGAAGGCTTCCGTGGAGAGGCTTTCCAGACTCCGGGAGGAGATCGACGGGGTCAACAGCGAGATTCAGATCGCCCAGCGGGACGGAAATCTGGAAAAGGCGGCGGAGCTCAGCTACGGTAAGCTGCCGGCCTTAAAAAAGCAGCTGCAGCAGGAGGAGGACAGGGCAGGGGAAGGCGGACTTTCCCTGGTGCGCGAGAAGGTTTCGGACGAGGAGATCGCCCGGATCATCTCCCGCTGGACAGGGATTCCTGTGGCAAAGCTGACGGAGGGGGAGCGGAACAAGACCCTGCACCTGGACGAGGAGCTGCATAAGAGGGTGATCGGGCAGGAGGAAGGGGTCACCAAGGTTACGGAGGCGATTATCCGCTCCCGGGCGGGGATCAAGGATCCTTCCAAGCCCATCGGTTCCTTCCTATTTTTGGGGCCTACCGGCGTAGGGAAGACGGAGCTGGCAAAGTCCCTGGCGGCGGCGCTCTTTGACGACGAGGCCAATATGGTGCGGATTGACATGAGCGAATATATGGAGAAATTCTCGGTATCCAGGCTGATCGGAGCGCCTCCCGGATACGTGGGCTACGAGGAGGGCGGCCAGCTGACGGAGGCGGTCAGGAGAAAGCCTTACAGCGTTGTGCTCTTCGACGAGATCGAGAAGGCGCATCCGGATGTGTTTAACGTATTGCTTCAGGTATTGGACGACGGCCGGGTGACGGACTCCCAGGGCCGGACGGTGGACTTTAAGAACACGATCCTGATTATGACCTCGAACATCGGCGCAGGCTATCTGCTGGATGGCATCGGGCCGGACGGACAGATCAGCCCGGAGGCGGAAGAATCGGTGATGGAGGAGCTGCGGGCGCATTTCAGGCCCGAGTTCCTGAACCGGCTGGATGAGACGATCCTCTTTAAGCCCCTGAGCAGGGAGAACATCGGCGGAATCGTCGATCTGATCATCGCCGACCTGAACCGGCGGCTGGAGGACAGGGAGCTGCGGGTCGAGCTGACGGAGGCGGCGACCCGGCTGATCGTGGAAGAGGCCTATGATCCCGTGTACGGAGCCCGCCCGCTGAAGCGGTATATCCAGAAGCATGTGGAAACCATGACGGCGAAGCTGATTCTGGAGGATCGGGCGGACAGCGGCAGTACTGTGGTGATCGACGCGGCGGAGGACGGGCTGACGGCTTATGTGAGAAGCTGCCCTGTGGGATGAGGCGTATTTTATGCGGAAAAGAGGGAATCGAGTCTGAAAGCCTATGTTTGGAGCAGACCCTGCGCAGTAAAGTAGAAGCGAAATAAGTCTGAGGGCTTGCGTCTGATGCGGGTTCTGCGCAGCGGAGAAGCAAAAGGGGACAGCGGGTCTGCGCCGGAAGCAGGCCTTGAGCGGCAAGAAGAAGGGAACGGAGGACAGGATGATACCGAAGGATCCGGCAATGCTTTTGAGCTTTGTCAACATGAAGCTGAGAGACGCCTACGGAAGCCTGGAGGCGCTTTGCGACGACCTGGACATGAGCCGGGAGGAGATTGCGGGGAAGCTGGCTTCCCTGGATTATCATTACGACGAGGAGAGGAATCAATTTGTATAGGGGGAAAAAGGGACTCCGCTGCCGGGTCTGTACCGGCTGCGGGCTTTGCCCCGGGGTGACGCCGGAGAGCAGGGCGGAAGGAATCCGGGTGCTGGCGGAGGAAGGGTTCGGGGAATCCGAGGCGTTGTCCGGATATCCGGAGGAAAGCTCCGGGAAAAAGCCGGAGGCCGGGGAGCGGGCGTTGCATTTCTCGGGGCACCGCCTGGTGACGGCGGATATCGGGACGACGACGGTAGCCATGCTGCTGTACGGAGCGGACGGCAGCGTTGAAGATCGCTTCCTGGCGCTGAATCCCCAGAGAAAGTACGGAGCGGACGTGATTTCCAGAATCCGCGCGGCGGAGGATCCGGAGAAGGCGGAGGAGATGTGCCGCCGGATCCGACAGGTGCTGGCGGAAGGGCTGGAGCGGTTCCGGAGGAAGCTGGGAGAGAATGAGACCATTTTCCTGACCGTCGCCGCCAACACGACGATGAATTATCTGCTGACGGGCCGGGATCCGGCGGAGCTGGGGCGCGCCCCTTTTCATGCCTCCTGCTTTTGGGAGGAGCAGACCGAGATAGAGGGGGCGCCCTGTTTCCGGATGCCGGGGCTTTCCGCTTTTCTGGGCGGGGATGTTCTGGCGGGGATGCTGGCCTGCGGGATGGGAGAGCGGGAGGAGATTCAGCTGCTGCTGGATCTCGGTACGAACGGAGAGCTTGTCCTGGGAAACCGGGAGAGGCGGATTGCCTGCGCTACGGCGGCCGGGCCGGCCTTTGAGGGAGGACCCGCCGCTGGAATCTGGGGGGCGGATATGGTCAGCCTGCTGGCGGCGCTGCGCCGGGAAGGACTGCTGGATGAGACTGGGCTGCTGGCGGAGCCGTACTTTAAGGACGGTGTCCGAGTGGGGAATGTGTTGATTACCCAAGAGGCAGTGCGGGCCGTACAGCTGGCGAAGGCGGCTGTGGCGGCGGGAATCGAGATCCTTCTGGAACGGTACGGAATCGGGCCGGAGCAGGTGGATCGGGTGATTCTGGCCGGAGGGCTGGGGTATTATCTGAATCCGGAGGACGCCGCATTGATCGGGTTACTGCCCGCCGTCTGGAAAGAAAAAGCGGTCGCGGGAGGAAATACCGCCCTGGCCGGAGCGCTGCTTGCGGGCCGGGAGCTGCTACGGGCGGAAGCGGAGGAAGCCGGAGAGCAGAGGAGCGGTTCAGCGTTGGAGGTAGCTCGAGGAGTAAGGAACGGTTCGGAATCGAAGGGAAACCGGCGCTCGGAGGACAGCCGACAGCGCCTGGCGGAGTGCTTGAGGAAGCTGGCGGAGGGGACGGAATGCCTGAATCTGGCGGAAGAGAAGGATTTTGGCCCGCGCTATATCGAGAGGATGGAATTGAAAGAGTTCCTTTTCGACTCCGCAAAATTATAGTTGTAAAGAGAGAAATGAAGTGGTATGTTATTCATGGGCAGTGTCTTGATGCACCGCCCATTTTTTCCGCGGACGGCTGAAGTCTGCAGAATCTTGGTGGATTCTGCGAGGACAGGAGAGCCTGCTGCGCAGCAGGCTGGCGGGCGTCCTATATGAGCCGAAAGCTTGAAGATACACAGATCGAAAAGAATCGCCAGCTCTCCGGCGGGCGTTCTGTGCGAGTGGTGCCGCGGAAAGCCGGAGAAATGTGTGTCCGCGCTCTTTTCAGAACGGAGCGCGCAAGGGGGTATAAGAATGGCAAGAGAAGATTATATGAAGGCATATCGCATGGGAAAAAGGGATTATCAGGCCCGGATGCTGCGGGGTGAAAAGCCGACGCTGGAGGTGCTGGACGATATTCTGCCGGGGGCCGGCTCCTACCATGAAGCGCCGCTGGGTCTGGTGCAGATACCTACGGATCAGATCGTTGGCACAAAGACGGACGGCAGAAGCAATTCCTTTGCCGGTAACTTCATGCCGATTCTGCAGGATAATTCCGAGTTTGCCTATAAGTGGATCGCGTTGAGCACCAGCCATGTGATGGAAGGGATTCACGATCCCATCAAGGCGTACGAATACATGAATAAATTTTATGTACAGGAGGGAAACAAACGCGTCAGCGTGATGAAATTCTTCGGCGCGGTTTCGATCCAGGGGGAGGTGATCCGGATCGTCCCCAGGCGCACGGAGGAGAAGGAGAATAAGATTTACTATGAGTTCATGGATTTTTATCAGTGCGCGCCGATCAACTATATCTGGTTTTCCCAGGAGGGAAGCTTCGCCAGGCTGCAGGAGGAGGTCGGAAAGAAGCCGGGAGAGGTCTGGACGGAGGAGGAGCTTTTGACCTTCCGCGCGGTCTATACGATCTTTTCCGCGGAATATAAGGCCCGGGGCGGCTCGAAATACCGGATTACGCCGGGGGACGCCTTCCTGTCCTTCATTTCTGTTTACGGCTATCCGTGCGTTTCGGAAAAGTCTGACAGCGAGCTGAAGGAGATGATAGCAAAGAGCTGGAAGGAATTTGTCCTTCTGCAGGAGGGACAGGATATCGACCTGAAGATGGAGCCCAGCCAGGAGAAGACCCCGCTCTTAAGTCGTCTGCTTCCGGTCAGCTCGCCTAAGTTGAAGGCAGCCTTTCTCTACGAGAAGACCCCGGGAAGCTCCGCCTGGACCTATGCCCATGAGCTGGGGCGGCTGTATCTGGAGCAGACCTTCCCGGAGGAGCTGAGTACGATCTGTTACGAAAATGCGACGCCGGAGAATGCGGAGGAGCTGATAGCCGATGCGATTCGCCAGGGCTGCAGGCTGATTTTTACGACGACTCCGGCCTTTGTACAGGCGAGCCTGAAGGCGGCCATCGCCAACCCGGAGGTCAGAATCCTGAACTGCTCCCTGAATACCTCCCACCGTTATATCCGGACCTACTATTCCCGGATGCATGAGGCAAAGTTTTTGATGGGAGCCATCGCCGGTGCCATGGCGGAGAACAACCGGCTGACCTATATCGCGGACTACCCGATTTACGGCTCTATCGCCAATATCAACGCCTTCGCCCTGGGGGCGAAGATGATCAATCCCAGAGCGAAGGTTTACCTGGAGTGGTCCAGCAAGAAGGAGATCGATATTGAACAGAGGATCCGGGAGACGGAGCCGTCCTGTATCTCGGGGAGGGATATGGTAATCCCGGAGGAGGGTTCCCGATTTTTCGGCATCTACCATATGGAGGGAGAACATCCCAGAAACCTTGCCATGCCGCTGTACCATTGGGGAAAGTTTTATGAGCAGCTGATCCGCACGATCATGAACGGCGCCTGGAAGTACGACGAGAAGACCGCGTCCGAAAAGGCGATCAATTACTGGTGGGGTATGTCCGCCGGGGTGATCGACGTGATCTGTTCCCGCCATCTGCCCATCGGCACAAAGAGGCTGGTGGAGCTTCTGAAGGCGACGATCTGTACCGAGCAGTTCAATCCGTTCTCCGGCGTGCTCTATTCCCAGACGGGAGTGGTGATGGACGATCCGGAGGGAAGTATGCTGCCGGAGGAGATCATGGAGATGGACTGGCTGGCGGAGAACGTGATCGGCAGTATTCCGAAGCGGGAGGAGCTGAAGGAACAGGCGGCGCCCGTTGTAAAGCAGCAGGGAGTAGCGAAAAAGGAAGGTTGACGGGTACATGAAGATACTGGCTATCGCGGATCATGAGTCAAAACTGTTATGGGATTTCTTTGATAAGAGTCTGCTGGAGGGAGTCGATTTGATTATCTCCTGCGGGGATCTGGATCCGCGCTACCTTTCTTTTCTGGTGACCCTTTCTACTGTGCCGGTGCTCTATGTACACGGGAACCATGACACAAAATACGACAGGATTCCGCCGGACGGCTGCGTCTGTATCGACGATCGGATATACGTCCATAACGGGGTCAGAATTCTGGGGCTGGGAGGCTCCATGCGGTACAAGCCCGGCGCTTACCAGTATACGGAGAAGGAGATGAAAAAGAGGGTGAAGAAGCTGCGCTTCCGGCTGTTTCGAAGCGGCGGCTTCGATATCCTGGTGACCCACGCCCCCGCCCGGGGACTGAACGACGGAGAAGACCTTCCCCATCAGGGTTTTCAGGCGTTTCGGGAGCTTCTCGAAAAATATCACCCGAAATTTTTTCTTCACGGGCACGTACATGTGAACTACGGAAGACGGCACAAAAGATACGACAGATATCAGGATACTCACGTCATCAACGCCTATGAAAAATGTACGTTTGAGTATGAGGACGACGATCCAAAGGCGCATCTCGTCTAGGGCGCGCTGTGCAAAGAGGAAGGCGGATCATGTTATTTGACAACAAAGCTTTGAGAAAACTGATTATTCCGTTGGTGCTGGAACAGACGCTGGCGATTACGGTGGGAATGGCGGACACCATGATGATCTCCTCCGTGGGGGAGGCGGCGGTTTCGGGCGTGTCGCTGGTGGATATGTTTAACAATCTGGTGATCAGCGTGCTGGCGGCTTTGGCGACAGGCGGCGCGGTGGTCACTTCTCAGTTTATCGGCGCCGGGAAAAAGGAGGACGCCTGCCGTTCGGCAAAGCAGCTCATCTATACGGCGTTTTTGATAACGATTGTTATTTCTGCGCTGGTGATATTGGCAAACCGCCCGATTCTGAATCTTTTTTTCGGCAGGATCGAGGCGGACGTCATGCGAAATGCCGTGATCTATATGGTCATATCGGCCCTGTCCTTTCCCCTGTTGGCGGTGTATAACGCCTGTGCGGCGCTGTACCGTTCCATGGGAAACGCCCGGATTACTCTGAAGGTGTCGCTGCTGATGAACGTGATCAATGTGGCGGGAAACGCGGTCTGCGTCTTTGGGCTGAAGATGGGCGTGGCGGGGGTGGCGGTGCCGTCCCTGATCTCCCGGGCGGTGGCGGGGATCGTGCTTTACCTGCTGTTAAAGAGGCCGGAGAACCTGATTCATATCGAGAAGGGAGCTTTTCACTTTGAGAAGGCTCTCGTAAGGAAGATCCTGTTTATCGGGATTCCCAGCGGGATAGAAAATGGGATCTTTCAGTTGGGCCGGGTGCTGGTGGTAAGCATCATCGCCGGATTCGGCACCGTCCAGATTGCCGCCAACGGGGTGGCGAACAGCTTAGACAGCATGGGCTGTATCGTGGGACAGGCGATGAACCTGGCCATGATCAGTGTGGTGGGACGCTGTGTGGGAGCGGGAGATTTGGAGCAGGTAAGGTATTATACCAGAAAGCTTTTGGGCATCACCTACCTGTTTACCGCCCTGATCAACAGCGTGATCCTGATCTCCCTGCCCTGGATTCTTTCCCTGTACGGGCTGGAGGCGGAGACGACCCGGCTGGCTTATGTTCTGGTGATGATACACGACGGGGTCGCAGTTTTGTTGTGGCCCGCGGCTTTTGTACTGCCCAATATGCTCAGGGCCTGCAACGACGTCCGTTTTACCATGGCGATCTCTATTTTCTCCATGTGGACCTTCCGGATCGGCTTCAGTTATGTCATCGGCGTGCATCTGGGAATGGGCGCGGTGGGAGTGTGGATCGCCATGGTTATGGACTGGATTTTCCGGGTGCTCTGCTTTGCGGGAAGATATTTCAGCGGAAGCTGGAGGAAGCACTGCGGCCTGGAACGCTGACAGGTAAAATTCAGGCTGGTTCCCGCATATACTCTTAAGGAAAACGGGATCAGGGATACCGGTATGAAGAAAGCAGGCACGATTATCCTGTTGTTTGACTTGATCGCAGGATTACTTTTTTTCGGCGCGGAGGAGATGAAACGCTATAAGACGGAGGCGGCCTGGAACAGCGCGGCGGAGAGGACGGAGGATGTCAGGAAGATTGCGATTACCTTTGACGACGGCCCCCATCCCTCCTATACGGAGCAGCTCCTGGACGGCCTGAAGGAACGGGGGGTTCCGGCTACCTTCTTTGTGACCGGGGAACATGCGGAGCTTCACCCGGATATCATTGAGCGGATGGTCTCCGAAAACCATTTAATCGGGAACCATACCTACAGCCATATCCAGCTGACAAAAAAGAACCGGGAAGAATTCCGGGAGGAGTTGATCCGAACCAACGAGATCCTGAAGGAGATTACCGGTCAGGAGGTTTTATATGTCCGTCCTCCTTACGGGAGCTGGGACAAGAGCTTCGAGAAGGAGCTGAATATGTTTCCGGTGCTCTGGACGGTGGATCCACTGGACTGGTGCTCCGGCAATGTGTCCTGTATTGTGGAAAGAATTGTCAGCAAGGCGGAGGAGAACGATATTATTCTGATGCACGACTATTACGATACCTCGGTGACGGCGGCCCTGGAGGCCATCGACGAGCTGCTGGAGAAGGGGTATACCTTTGTGACGGTGGATGAGATTTTGTTTGATTGAAGAGAACGGTAAATCTGTCGCAGATTTACCGTTCTCCGCTTCAGCCCTGTTATTCTACAGAAAACTCCGCGAAGCGTTCTTCTAAGCCGGTTTACTGGCTCTATTTGCCCATAATCGCCCTGACGTGATAACTTTTCTTGCCCTCTTCAAAAGGAATCACACAGCCTTCGACCTGCCGTCCGTCGACAATCAGGGAGGCGATCCCCTTTTCGACCCTGTCCGGATTTTCGACATGAATCTCATATTCCGCGCCGCGGAAGGTTCTGTAGATAACAAAATCCCCGAAATCCTTTGGCACGCAGGGGTCTACCCTCAGACCGTTCCAGTCGGGCATGATTCCAAGAATGTATTGGGAAATATTGACAAAGGTCCAGGCGGCAGTACCGGTCAGCCAGCTGTTTTTCGCTTCGCCGTGGCGCGGCGCATCCGCTCCGGCTACCATCTGGGAATAAACGTAGGGCTCCGTGCGATGGATTTCGCTGATCTCCTCCAGAAAGGCCGGACAGGTCTTCCGGTAGATCTCAAATGCGCGGCCGCCTCTGCCGATTACCGTTTCGGCAATGGAAACCCAGGGATTATTATGGCAGAAGATACCAGCGTTTTCTTTATAGCCGGGCGGATAGGAGCTTACCTCGCCAAGCTCGAGGTGATATCTGGTGTAGGCGGGCTGCAGCAGCATGATGCCGTATTTGGTATCCAGTTTTTCCTTTACGGAGTCCAGAGCCTTTTGGGCAAGGCCTTCTTTTATCCCGATACCGGCCAGAACACAGAAGCCCTGAGGCTCGATGAAAATCTGTCCCTCCTCACATTCCCTGGAACCGACCTTATTGCTGAAGGAATCGTAAGCGCGGACAAACCATTCGCCGTCCCAGCCCGCGTCCAAAACCGCATCATATACCCGCGAGACCTCGGCGCGGGCGTAAGCCGCCTCCTCCGGGTTCCCGGAAAGCTCGCAGAGCCGGGCATACTCTTCCCCGTATTTGACAAACATGCCTGCGATGAAGACGGATTCCGCAACAGGGCCTTCGCTGGGGCCGAAGGTTTGGAAGGATTCGCCGGGTTCCGCGGAAAAACAGTTCAGATTCAGACAATCGTTCCAGTCCGCACGGCCAATCAGGGGCAGTCCGTGGGGCCCCTTATGCGTTACGGTAAAATCAAAGGAACGCTTCAGATGCTCCATTAACGGCTTTTCAGTACCGGGGACACAGTCGAACGGAACAGGCTCGTCGAGAATGCTGAAATCGCCGGTTTCCCTGATATAGGCACCGGTTCCCGCGATCAGCCAGAGAGGGTCGTCATTGAAGCCGCCGCCGATGTCCGCGTTCCCCTGCTTTGTCAGAGGCTGGTATTGATGGTATGCGCTGCCGTCCTCGAACTGGGTAGAGGCGATATCCAGGATTCTCTGTCTCGCGCGGTCGGGAATCAGATGGACAAACCCCAGCAGATCCTGGCAGGAATCCCGAAAGCCCATGCCGCGTCCTATGCCGGACTCATAGTAGGATGCGCTTCTGGACATGTTGAAGGTGACCATACACTGATACTGGTTCCAGATATTTACCATGCGGTTGACCTCGCCGGATTCCGACTCAAGATGGTAACGGGACAGAAGCTCCTTCCAGTATCGATTCAGCTCCCGGAAGGCGGCGCTGACGGAGGCGTCGTCCCGGTATCGCGCCAGGAGCTCCTTTGCGGGAGCCTTGTTGATTCTGCCGGGAGCTTCCCACTTGTCTTTTTCGGGAAGCTCGATGTAGGCGGTCAGGAAGATATAAGTCCTTGTTTCGCCGGGAGCAAGCTTACCGTTGATCTGGTGCGCCGCAATAGGAGACCAGCCGCTCGCGATGGTATTGGAAAGCTGTCCTCTTTCGATCGAAATCGGGTTGGAATTGTTTCTGTATGCGCCGAGAAACGCGTCGCGATCCGTCTCAAACGCGTCGATCGGGGAATTTACGGAAAACAGGGCGTAATGATTGCGCCGTTCCCGGTATTCTGTCTTGTGGTACAGGACGGAACCGTCTACCTCTACTTCCCCTGTGCTGAAGTTTCTCTGGAAGTTTTTCATGTCGTCATCGGCGTTCCAGAGGCACCATTCTATATAAGAAAAGAGTGAAAATTCCTTTTCAGCCTTTGACTCGTTGGTCAGGGTGAGATGGTTGATCTCACAGGTATCATGGACGGGGACAAAGGAGAGCAGGGAAGCTTTCAGTCCGTTTTTGGATCCGGTAAAGCGACTGTACCCCATGCCGTGACGGCATTCATAGCTGTCCAGCTCTGTCTGGGTGGGCTGCCAGCCGGGATTCCAGGCGCTTCCGCCCTCCTTGATATAAAAATATCTTCCGTTGGAATCCGCGGGAATATTGTTATAACGGTAGCGGGTCAGACGCAGAAGCTTTGCGTCCTTATAGAAAGAGTAGCCTCCGCAGGTATTGGAAATCAGGCTGAAAAAGTCATTGCAGCCGAGGTAATTAATCCAGGGGAGCGGAGTGCGGGGGGTCGTGATGACATATTCCATGGCAGCGTCATCAAAATAGCCATATTTCATAGAGGGCTCCTTTCCGTCGCCGCGCGGCGACAGCATATAAAATGGTTTCATTCGGACATAAAATCAAGAGCGGATTTTATGATCTAAGTAACATTATAGATGGTGGGGAGGGAAAAGGAAATAGTTAATTTTCGGTTTTTGCGCACCCGGACTTCCTCGCGGAAAACAATGGGAAAGAAAGAGCTGGGAAAGAAAGAGGATGCGGAATATTTCGCCGCGCTTGCGGAAACGGCGTCAAAGGCGTATCATGAAATTGAAATGAAAACAGATCTATCGCATCGGAGCGGCAGCGTCGCTATATAAGCCCCTGTACATGGAACTGCTGTCGGCGGAAGAGGCAAAGGGGCTGAAATCAGTTGGAAAGGGCGCTGTAGGGGAAAGTGGAACGCAAAATGACGAAGACAAAGCAGGAGATACAATTCATTATGGACCGAATCAGCACCACCTGGGGTATTGTGTGCTGTATGTTGGGGAAGGATAAAGAAACTGTCCTGTATATGTCCCATGCAGATGATGCGGCGGTTCTGGGAGAGGCGAATCCGGAAATCCGCCGTCAGATAATATCGGATGCAGTTTCTGATGTGCGAAGCAGATGGGGGGATCGTGCTTTGCCTGTATTTCTGCAGGATGGGAAACAGGTAAATTATTTTGCGTTCCCGTATGATGAGGAGCTGCTGTTTTTGGCGGGGCCGTTTGCCTTTGAGGAGATTTCGTTTGAAGAAACGCATCAGTTTCGCAAGAGACATGGGATTCGCGATAAGGAGTATAGGGTGCCGATTGTGGAGCTGAAGGCGGTATTGAATTGTATGGTTTTCTCTTTCTATCTGCTGACCGGAAACCAGATTACAGAGGATGAAATCCTGGCGGACAATGAATTCAACAGCCTGCTCCATAAAAAGGATGTTCTCGCCTACGAAATGAACAGGCAGACGGAAGAGGAAGCCCGGTTGTCCTATGAGTATGAGAGGCAATGGCTGGCATCAGTGGAAAATGGCACCGTTGTCCGAAGTAATATGCATTTAAATGAGGAAAATCTGCAAAAAATTAAGAAGGTTGGCAATCTGGCGGATAAGGACGGCTATAAGCAGATTGAGTACATGGTAATTTCCGCTGTCACCCTGGCCTGCCGGGCCGCCATCCGTGGCGGGCTGAACCCTTATGACGCCTATCATGTGGCGGATCTGTATTTTCAGCAGGTCGCAAAGAGCCATAGTATTATGGAGATGCTGAACATCTACATGAATACGATGCAGGACTTTTCGGAGCGGGTGCGCCGGGTAAATGAGAACCGCCAGAGCTCCGACGTGGAAAAATGCAAGGACTATATCGCAAGAAACCGCACAAAAAAATTTACGTTGTATGATTTGGCGGAGAACGTCGGCAAAAATCCAAGCTACCTGTCCGATAAGTTCTCCAAAGAGGTGGGGATGACCATACAGGAATACACGAAGCGGCAAAGGCTGGAGGCTGCGGCCAATATGCTGGTCTATTCGGATACGGGCATTGGAGATATCGCGGAGTATCTGCACTTTTCTTCCCAGAGTTATTTTGGAGTCTGCTTCAAGGCTTACTACTATATGACCCCGGCAAAATACAGGGAAAAGCACAGAGTCATAGATTTTGATGAAAAAGCAAGTAAAGATTAATAAAAACCTAAAATAATTAATAAAACAGGCTGGCACCCCTGTTATATGATATAAGTACAGGGGTGCTTTTTATCTAATAAGCCGAATCGCAGAGCGTGACGGCATCCGATAGTACCTCATGAGGCGTTTGTGCGGAATGACAAATATTTTATGGAGGGCTGGTTATGGCAAAGCAAAAGACACAGGGCGGGTTCTGGTCAAAGAGTTTTATGGATTCCCGGATTAAATCCGCGAACACGGAGGGGAAAGAGAAGGTTTGGGGCTATTTTGTGGGGCCGATGTTCATGATGATGGCGTATTACGGGATCGCCGGAACCTACATTACGCAGTTTTACACGGATGTGCTGGGGATTTCAGGTGCGTTGCTCACGATGATGCCCTTCTTTTCCAAGATTTTTGACGCGATTACCAATGTCATCATGGGGCGAATCATTGACAAGACCCGGACGAGACAGGGAAAGGCAAGGCCCTGGCTGCTGGCCTCCGGCTTTTTCATTACATTTGCCGGAATCCTGTTATACAATGTGCCCAGGGCCGGCTATCAGGTACAGATTGTATGGATTATCATAAGCTACAATCTCTTTTTTGCCTTTGCCTACACGATTTATAATATGAGCCACACGCTGATGGTTCCCCTGTCAACGCGGAACACGAAGCAGAGGGACTCCCTGGCGATGCTGACCTCCACGGGAACATCCATGATTCCCGGCATGCTTGTCACCGTGATCATGCCGGTGGTTGTCAAAAATATGGGCGTCGGCATCGAGGCCCAGGGAAAGTGGGCGCTGATCATGAGCCTTCTTTCCATCTTTGCGATTCCGGCTGTCCTGATTGAGTATTATTTCACAAAGGAGCGCGTCACCGAAGAGAGCATCAGCGAATCCGGTGAAAATACCATGGAGGTCGTGCCCATGATGGATCAGATCCGCGCCTGCCTTTCCAACAAATACTGGTGGATGGTTATGGCGTTCTGGGCCATCTACCAGGTCACGCAGTTCCTGAATACCAACATCATGCTCTATTTCTGCAACTGGGTATTGGGGAATTCCGTTGCCTCCGGCGCGGGGAACCAGATTCTGGTCAACGCCATCGGGCAGGCACCGCTGGGATTCGGCATCTTCATCCTGTGGCCTCTGGTACATAAATTCGGCAAGCGCTGGGTGACACAGATCGGCTTTGTGATTGGGGCAGTCGGATGTCTGCTTGTGCTGCTGAATCCCAGCAATCTGGGGATGGTGCTTGCAGGCATGATGATCAAGTCCATCGGGTGTCTTCCTACCTATGCGATGGCTGCGTTTCTGGCGGAGGCTATGGATCATATCGAGTGGGAGAAGGGATATCGCGTGGACGGGTTTACTGCGTCCGTCAATACGATCATCGTGACCATTGCCGCCGGTATCGGACAGAGCATTATCCTTGGGGGACTGGATCTCTTTGACTATATCTCACCGGCTTCCATCGGTGCCACGGCGGAGACGGTTATTAATCAGCCGGCCAGCGCCCAGAATTTTATGACCTGGATGTACGTTGGTGTCCCCATGATCGGATATCTGATTATCGCCCTGATTTTCAGTCTGTATGACCTGGAGGATAAGATTCCGCAGATCGCAAAGGACATTACCGCCCGGCATAAGGCGGAGGCGGAAGCCCGGGGAGAGGTATACATTACAGCGGAAGAGAAGGAAGCTATGGAAATCGCCGAGCAGGAAAAGAAAGCGGATGAAATCCGCATTAAAGAGCTGAAGGAAAAATGTGCGAAGCAAGGCTTAAGCTTTGAAGAGGAAGAGGCAAAGTACCAGGCGCAGCTTGCGGAAAAGAAAGCGAAAGAGGAGGCCAAGAGGGCTGCGAAGGAAGCGAAGAAAAGGAAGAAGTAAGACGGGACTTTTCTGACAGGCGGGTGGGCGGTATGCTGCCCGCCTGTTGTGCAAAGCAATAGAAAAATTGGAGGGCTGCAATGAAATTAAACGAGTATGAAATCAGGCACAATGCGTATCTCCGTGAAAATGGCGCAGAGTGTGCGGTGCTTTTGAAAAAGGATGGGAATTTTCCGCTTAAGAATGTCGCGCGTTCTATAGAGAAGAATACAGGGCATTCTACAGGGCAGAATGCCCGACAGATTGCTGTCTACGGGAGCGGAGCAAGGTATACGATCAAGGGCGGCACCGGCTCCGGCGAGGTCAATTCCAGATTTTATGTAACGATCGAAGAAGGGCTTAAAAACGCAGGTTTTACCATTACTTCCCAAAGCTGGCTGGATGGGTATGACAAGGTACGGGCAGAGGCAAAGCAGCAGTTTATTAAAGGTATCAAGGCAGAAGCAAGGGAAAAGCATACGCAGGCTGTTCTCCTCTGCATGGGACGTTCCATGGCGGAGCCGGAGTATCAGCTGCCGATTGACGGAGCCGGGGACACGGCGGTCTATGTGCTCTCCCGTATTTCCGGAGAGGGAAGCGACCGTGAGCCAACGGCGGGGGAGATCCTGCTTTCGGAGACGGAGAAGAGGGATATCCTGGCATGCAATGCGAAGTACAGGAACTTTATGCTGGTAATCAATGCGGGCGGGGTGGTTGACCTGACTGCGGTAAAGGACGTGAAAAATATTTTGATCCTTTCCCAGCTGGGGGTAGAGACAGGAAACATCCTGGCGGATATTCTTCTTGGAAAAAGCTGTCCCTCTGGAAAGCTCACCACTACATGGAGCGCATGGAAGGATTATCCGTCCATGATTGAGTTTGGGGACAGGGATGAGACCAGATATAAGGAAGGCATCTATGTAGGTTATCGTTACTTTGACAGCGTCGGAAAGAAGCCTTTGTATCCCTTTGGATATGGGCTTTCTTATACTGATTTTAGCCTGGAAAAGGACAGCGTTCAGTTGAATGGGGAGAGGGTCACGGTTACTGCCAGGGTGAAGAATGTGGGAAAATTCTCCGGCAAGGAAGTGCTGCAGGTGTATGTGTCATCCCCGGAGGGAAAGCTTGACCAGCCCTATCAGGCACTGGTGGGCTTTGCCAAAACGAAGCTGCTTGCCTCCGGCGAGGAACAGAAGCTTTTTGTCAGCTTTGATTTGTCAGATATCGCGTCTTATAATGAGGAATTGGCGAGCTACGTCTTAGAAGCAGGGGATTACGTCCTTCGGGCCGGGAACAGCAGCGCTGATACTGCGGTATACGGCGTGATCCGAGTGGAAGAAAGCATTGTCTGCATTAAAGCCCGGAATGTGTTCGGCAAGCCGGACTTCAGCGATTACAAACCGGCGGCGGGAGAGAAAAAGAGCGGTTCGCTTTCGGCGGAAGAGTTGGAGCAGACAACGGTGCTGACGTTGGCAAAGAACGCGATTGCGACGAATGCGGTGGATTTTGAGCTGGATTGTGAGATTGACGAGGATGTAAAGAAACTTTCGGACGAGCAGCTGATTAAGATGAATCTGGGGGCTTTTGACGCAAAGGGCGGTATGGCCAGTATCATCGGAAACGCGGGGTTTACGGTCGCCGGGGCTGCGGGGCAGACCTTCATGGGCGCAAAGGAATATGGCATCCCGTCCATGGTTATGGCGGACGGCCCGGCAGGGCTCCGGCTTAGCCGGGAATATGCCAGGGACAAAAACGGAGTGGTTCATGCGCTGGGGACTCCCTTTCCGGAATCTTTGGCAGATTTTCTGTCGGGAATTGCGAAACTGTTTATGAAGCAGATAGGATATAAAGTAAAGAAAACGGATACCGTCGAGAATCAGTATGCCACAGCAATTCCCATCGGAACCGCAATCGCGCAGAGCTTCAACCTTGAGTTCGCGGAAAAGTGCGGGGATATTGTGGGATTTGAGATGGAGCTGTTCGGCGTCCATCTTTGGCTGGCACCGGCGATGAACATCCACAGGAGCATCCGCTGCGGAAGAAACTTTGAATATTTTTCCGAGGATCCTGTCATCAGCGGAGAATTTGCTGCCGCCATCACCAGAGGGGTACAGGCTCACCCCGGATGCGGGACTACGATCAAGCATTATGCGGCGAACAATCAGGAGCGGAACCGCACCCAGAACAACAGCCAGGCAAGCGAGCGGGCGCTTCGGGAGATTTACCTGAAGGGATTTGGAATCGCGGTCAGGAAGTCGCAGCCCAGGGCGGTTATGACATCCTACAATCTGATTAACGGCATACACACGGCGGAGCACAAGGGCATGATCCATGATGTGCTGAAATGTGAGTTCGGCTATCAGGGAATCGTCATGACGGACTGGACGATTGCGAATTATGCTACGGATAAGGACTGTGTTCACCCTGTAGCAAAAGCGCCCAATGTGATCATGGCAGGCGGAGACCTCTTTATGCCGGGCAGCAAGTCGGACTATGAGGATGTCGCGACGGCCCTGAAGGAGGGAAAGGTCACAAGGGAGCAGATGCAGAGGAATGCGTCTAGGACTGCAAGGATGGCAAGAGAAATGGTGAAAGGAAATGGAGAGGGTATTGGAATAGGAGGATTCAGATGAAGTTCACGATTACAGGGAAAGAAAACCGTCAGGACTTTGACAGGCATTATCTTTTCTGCGTGGGCAGCGGCCATGCGCCCCTTGCCCTGCGGACAGATTATGTGGAGCAGCTAAAGAGGGTACATGAGGAGTTGGGCATACAGCGGGTGCGCTTCCATGGCATTTTTGACGAGGATATGAAAGTGGTTCTGCACCTGAAAAGCTATCTGCCTATGCCGGGCACGGAGAAATTCAGGGATATTTCCTTCAACCAGATAGGCCTTGCCTATGACAATATCCTGTCTGTCGGCATGAAGCCCTTTGTGGAGCTTTCTTTCATGCCCGCCCTGTTTGCCCGCAGTAAGAAGCAGCTTGGGTTTAGCTATAAGGCAAGCATTTCTCCGCCCAGGGATTATGCGGAATGGGAAGAATTTATTCGAAGGTTCATCCGTTTTTTGATTGACCGGTATGGAAAGGAAGAAGTGGAGCAGTGGTATTTTGAGGTGTGGAATGAACCCAATATCAGCACTTTTTTTGCCGGAAATCAGAAGGATTATTTTGAGCTCTATGCCCATACAGCTCACGCCATTAAATCAGTGGATGAAAAGCTGCGTGTGGGAGGCCCTGCTACGGCTACGAATTCCTGGGTGCAGGAGCTGGTGGATTACTGCGGGACAAATAACGTCCCTATCGATTTCTGCTCCACCCATCAATATATGGGGGAGCCTTTAGGGCATGATGCCGGCGGCATGAAGGGTATCATAAAGAGCGTCATGGGCGGTATGAAGGAGATGAAAAAGCATCCCGGCGGCAGCATCAACGAAGGCGTGCGGCTGATGTTTGAGGATTCCTCCGAGACAAGGGACTTTCCGAGGACGCTGTTCTCCGACAATGTAAAGGCTGTGAAAAAGCAGGCCGGAAAGCTGCCCCTGTTCTATACAGAGTGGAACGCCGCCTCCTGCTGCGGAGCGCCCCATAATGACACACGGAAGCTGGCGGCCAATGCGGTGAAGAATATCCTGGATGTGGAAGGGTATCTGGAGGGGAGCTCGATCTGGTGCTTCTCCGATATTTTTGAGGAGTCCTTCATGTTCCCGCAGGAGTTTTCCGGGAATTTCGGCCTTATGACGCTCCATGGCATCCGTAAGCCTGTGTACCACGCTTTTGAGCTGCTGCGCCAGGTGGGGGATACCCGTATCCATGTGGGAGAGACAGGGCAGGAGATTGAAATGGGGGCATTTGAGAACGAAGAGGGAATACAGATTCTGCTGTATCGTCTGGATCTGAAATGCCGTGAAATGCCTGCGCAGACTGCAGAGATTGAAATTGCCTGCGGACGGCCCGGCCGGGTGACTGTGCAGAAAATCGATGAGACGCACTGTAACCCCTTAAAACTGTGGCAGGATATGGGCAGTCCTATTGATATGAAGCCGGAGGATGCCAGAAAGATTGACGAGGCTACGGCGCTGGTGGAAGAGGAACAGACTTTTTCATACGAGGATGGTAAAGTACATATCACTGCTGCATTGGGAGTCAATGATGTACATCTGATTAAAATTTACCGTTGATGATTGGTGCATTTGCCCATGGCTCACAGGAATAAGAAGCGAGGTAGAATATGAAAAAAATAGATTTCAATGATAATTGGCTGTTCTGGAAGCAGGGAAGCGTGGAAAAGAAGACCGTCACCCTGCCCCATGACGCACAGATTACAGAAAAGCGGAGCAAGGATGCCTCTGACGGAGGACATGGCTATTTTCCCGGCGGGATTTATACCTACGAAAAGACTTTCACTGCTCCTGCCGAGTGGAAAGGGAAAAGAGTCATTGTTGAATTTGAGGGCGTGTATAAAAACTGTACCGTTTCCCTGAACGGCAGGGAGATTGGTGGGCATAAATACGGTTATACCACCTTTACCGTGGAATTGACCGGGCTGGAATACGGCGTGGAGAATACCTTGACCGTAGTCGCGGACAATTCAAAGCTGCCCAATTCCCGGTGGTATTCCGGATCCGGCATCTACCGCCCCGTATGGCTGTATGTGGGCGGCGAGGGCTGCATCGAATACCGGGGGGTGAAGATTACTACTCTTTCTATCAGCCCTGCCAGGGTCAGGGTTGAGGTCAGGTCTGACCTGGAGCCCTTGGTGGAAATCCTGGACGGGGAAGCGGTGGTTGCCTCCGGAAAAGGTAACATATGCGAGCTGGAAGTGCCGGGGGCGAAGCTGTGGAGCGACGAAGCTCCCAACCTTTATACCTGCAGGGTCACCCTGACGAAGGACGGCGAGGCTGTCGATGCCGCTTCGGAAGCCTTCGGCATCCGGGAGATCAAATGGAGCAATCAGGGACTGTTTATCAACGGGAAAGAGACCTTGCTCCGGGGCGGCTGCGTCCACCATGACAACGGTATTCTGGGGGCGGCAGCTTATGATGAGAGCGAGTGGCGGCGTGTCCGTATCCTGAAGGAGGCGGGCTTCAATGCCCTGCGGATGGCCCACAACCCCTGCAGCCGCGCCATGCTGGAGGCCTGCGATTACTACGGTATGTACGTCATGGATGAGACCTTTGATATGTGGTACAACCGCAAGACGAAGTTCGACTACGGAAATGATTTCAACGCTTGTTGGAAGGAAGACACTGCCGAGATGGTGGAGCGGGACTACAATCACCCCAGCGTCATCCTCTATTCCATCGGCAACGAGGTGGCGGAGCCTTTTGAAGTGAAGGGAGTGGAAGCGGGAAAGGCCATGGTGGAGCTGATTCACGGCATGGATGCCTCTCGCCCTGTGACCTGCGGACTGAACCTGATGATTATCAGCCGAGCCGCCAAGGGGCAGGGAATTTATAAGGATGGGGAACAGACTGCCGCCGCTTCCGGGAAGGAGCAGAAGGAGGGCGGCAATGCCAGCCTTGCCTTCAACATTATGGCATCCTTCGTGGGCTCCGGCATGAACAAAGGGGGCAATTCCCCGAAGGTGGACGCTATTGTTACCCCGATTATCAATACATTGGATATCGCAGGTTATAACTATGGATCCGGACGCTACCCCCTGGAGGAGAAGCAGCACCCGGAGCGGATTATTTTCGGCTCCGAAACCTTCCCTCAGGATATCTGCAGGAACTGGGCCATGGTAAAGAAATATCCCTATCTGGTAGGGGACTTTATGTGGACTGCATGGGACTATCTGGGCGAAGCGGGCATCGGGGCATGGAGTTATACCGGGGGCGTACCTTTCAACCGACCTTATCCTTGGGTGCTGGGAGGCGCGGGTGTAATCGACATTACCGGTATTCCTGACGGCTCCTGCCGTTATGCTTCTACTGTCTGGGGGCTGGAAAAGGCACCCAGAATCGCTGTGAAGCCTGTGAACCATCCCGGCGTCCGGGTGAGCAAATCCGTCTGGCGGGGAACCAATGCAATCGAGAGCTGGTCGTGGAAGGGCTGCGAGGGCAACAAGGCGGAGGTGGAGGTCTATTCCGATGCTGCATCCGTGGAGCTGCTTTTGAACGGCAAATCTCTGGGCAAAAAGAAAATAAAGGAATGTAAGGCAATTTTTAAAACAAAATATGCCCCCGGCACCCTGACCGCCGTGGCTTATATGGCAGACGGCAGGGAATTGGCACGGCACGAGCTGACCTCTGCCACCGGGGAAGCTGCCATTGCACTCAAGCCGGAAGCGACTGCGGCCAAAGCCGGAGAGGTTGTCTATGTCCCCGTGGAGCTTGTAGACGGGAACGGCATCGTGGAATCCAATGCCGACCGGAAGCTGAACGTGACGGTTACCGGCGGAGAGCTGCTGGGCTTTGGCTCCGCGAACCCCTGCCATGAGGAGCAGTACCACACGGGATCCTTTACCACCTACTACGGACGGGCGTTGGCGGTAGTCCGGGTGAAGGACGACACCGATGTCAGCGTTACAGATGGAAAGTGCAGTGCAAGTGTCCGAATTGCGGTAAAAAATATGTGACTTAAAGAAGTAAAATGGTGAAAACGGATAAGAAAAAAGGTAAGGGAAAGAAAGTGGCAATTACGATTATAATTATACTTGTGATTTTAACACCGGTTCAACTCATTATTATGGGATGGTATGGAGGCATTGGTCCTATGGGCGACTTAAGGGATGTCAGAATGGGCAGATTGGCTGGCAATCAGTCCGAGTATGACTTTTCAAAGATTGTCCCGTTAAAGGACAGTCCTCTGGATGGACGGAATATCTGTGTTTTAGGTTCATCTGTGGTATACGGAACAGCATCCCGGCAGAATTCTGTTGGGGAATATCTGGCGGCACGCTTTCACTGTAACCTGACAAAGGAAGCGGTCAGCGGAACCACTCTGTCGGACAATGGCTCTAATTCCTATGTGCAGCGGATGTTAAATAACATTCCTGCAGATGCTGATTTTGGTCTTTTTATCTGCCAGCTTTCCACAAATGATGCCTCTAAGAAAGTTGATCTTGGGAATATCAGCGGTGGTAGGAATCTGGAGGATTTCGATACTGCTACAGTAACCGGAGCCATAGAATATATCATCTGTTATGCGCGGGAGACATGGGGCTGTCCGGTGGTGTTTTTCACCGGGAGCCGTTATGACAGCGCTGAGTATGATGCCATGGTAGGCCGCCTCCTGGAATTACAGGAGAAATGGAACATTGGTGTGATTGATTTGTGGAGCAGTGATGAGTTCAACAATATTTCGGACACAGACCGCAAAATTTACATGTCAGACGGAATCCATCCCACCATGGCCGGTTATCGTGACTGGTGGGGACCGGAGATGGAAAAGCAGTTAGGAGTGTTCCTTGAACAGTAAAGAACGATGAAGTATCCCGAGAGGCAGAGAGATTCTATGACAAATCGGCAGGAAAAGCGGGCTTCCGCATGTCGGACAGGTACAGAGAAAGAAGTATTCAAGAAACGAATCAGGGAATGCAGCAGATAAAAGAGGAAGCTGGAGGGTTGATATGAGAGCAGTCCGCTTACAGACAGAGCATTTAACAGAACCGTTGGGAATAGGGATTGCGGTTCCCGGATTTTACTGGCACTGCGAAGGCGGTATACGTCAGAGCGCCTATCGGATTGTGGCCAGTCGCGGGAATGATACAGTGTGGGACAGCGGGAAAGTGAATTCTTCCGCCATGAACCACATACTGTATGAAGGAAAGCCCTTGGCAAGCCGTGACAGGGTAAACTGGACAGTGACCTTATGGGATGAAACGGATATGCCCGGGGAAGCGGCGGAAAGCTGGTTTGAGTTGGGCCTTCTGGTGCCTTCCGACTGGACGGCCCGGTGGATTTCGGGAGATTATATGCCTAATAGAAAAAAGCGCTATCCGGTGGACTGCTTCTGCCATACTTTCTCCGTGGATCAGCCGGTGGCGAAGGCTAGGCTCTATGCTTCCGCCCGGGGCGTGTATGATGTGTCGATCAACGGGAAGCGGGTGGAGGACTTTATTCTTGCTCCCGGGATGACGGACTATCGTAAGCGTATCCAGTACCAGACCTATGATGTGACCTCCATGCTGCAGAACGAGAACAAGGTGGAGCTGCGTCTGGCGGACGGCTGGTATCGGGGGAGCTGTGCCGCTTATGGGGTCACAAATGTCTATGGAACCCAGACCAGCGTGATAGCGCAGCTGGAGATCACGCTGGCGGACGGTACGGTACAGATTTATGCGACGGACGGCTCCTGGAAATGGTCTAATGACGGCCCGATTCGGTATGCCGACCTGAAGGACGGGGAGATTTATGATGCCCGGAAGAAGCCGGGCTATGGCGGAACGGCCAGAGCAGCGGGTGAACCCGGGAGCGGGAATGCAGCCAGGGCGGTAGCGACCTTTGAAAACGAAGGTTCCGCCGGAAAAGCGGCTGCGTCCAACAGTGGCGTTTTTTTGACGGCGTCCAACAATGTGCCCGTCCGGGAGAAGGAACGATTTACCCCGGTACTGCTGCAGGGGAAGGACGGAGCCAGGGTATTGGATTTCGGGCAGAATCTTGCGGGTTATCTGGAATTTACGGTAATGGGACAGGCTGGTAAGGAATTGAAGCTGACTTGCGGCGAAGTGCTGGATGAAACGGGCCGCGTAGATCTGTCCGGCATCCAGGAATCCCGCCCTGCAAAGGGATGGAGCCAGATGAGCTTGGTGAAAAAGCTTCTGACAAACAAGGTAAGCGGCGAGTCGAATCCCACGCCCAGGCAGGAGATCCGGTTTATTTGCTCCGGCGGGAAAGACCGCTATAAGACCAGCTTTGCCGTCTTTGGATTCCGGTATGTGCAGGTGGAAGGAGATGTGACGATAAGGCCGGAGGATTTCAGGGCCATAGCGGTTTATTCTGACATGGAGGAGACTGGCAGCTTTATCTGTTCGGATGAAAGAATCAATCGTCTGGTAGAGAATACCAAGTGGAGCATGAAAGGAAATTTCCTTGACATTCCTACCGACTGCCCTACCAGGGAGCGGCTGGGATGGACGGGGGACGCCCAGATATTCTTTGACACTGGAGCTTATCTGATGGATACGGCGGCTTTTTTCGGCAAGTGGCTCAGGGACATGGAAGATGCCCAGTACAAGAACGGGCTGCTGCCCGCCGTGCTTCCCTATCAGGGCGTGGAGATGATGTATAAGTCAACAGGTTCTTCCGTGGGCTGGGCGGATGCGGTGTATCTGATTCCTTACCGTTATTATAAGCGCTATGGCGACCGGGAGATTCTGAAGCGGGCCTGGCCTATGATCGAGAAATATGCGGAGTATCTTTTTGCGCATCTCGGTATGAAGGATAGAAAGCAGGCAAAGGCGAATCCATATAATGCTTATACCTATGAAAAGGGGGTTCATCTGGGGGAATGGCTGGAGCCGGAGGAATTCCGGGACAAGGTATACGGCGCACAGGCAAAGCACCCGGAGGAATGCACTGCTTATTTGTTTTATGCCATGGAGATGATTGGTGAGATTGCGGGTATTTTAGGCAAAGACGCTATACGGACGCGCTGCGCGGAGACGGCAAAGGGGGCGAAGGCGGCGTATGACGCTCTGTTTGTAAAGACGGGAACTCTTGACACGGACAGGCAGGCAAAGCTGGTCAGGCCGCTGGCGTTGGGGCTGCTGGAGGGGGAAGAGAAGAAAAAGGCCGAGAAGCGTCTGGTGCAGGCGGTGGAGCATTACCATTACTGCGTGGGAACCGGTTTTCTGTCAACGCCTTTTCTCCTGCCGGTGCTGACGGAAGCGGGAGAGGCGGAGACCGCCTATAAAATGCTGGAAAACCTAAAGAAACCGGGATGGCTTGCGGAGGTGCTGGAGGGTGCAACCACTGTCTGGGAGAACTGGGAGGGAAATTTAAGCCGGAACCATTATTCTCCCGGAGCGGTCTGTCAGTGGCTGTTTGATACAGTTGCTGGTATCCGGGTGGAAGGAGAGAACCGCCTGGTGATTGCTCCCATGCCGGGAGGCAGTCTGGAATCCGCCTGCGCGGAGTATCTCAGCCCCTGTGGGAAGGTGGTGAGCCGTTGGGAGAAGAAAATGGAAGGAATTATCTATACAGTGGAGATTCCGGCAAATGTGACGGCAAGGGTTATTTTGCCGGACGGCCGGGAGGAGGCGGCAGGTGCTGGAACGCATATTTTTGAGACAGAAGAGCTCAACCAAACAGACAAATAATGGCTGGTGTCGATGACGGGAGAAAAGCGGAGAAAAGATCAGGTAGAGAGAATGCAGAAAAATAGTGTAAAATCGGAAGTAATGTGCTATGATATTGGGAGAAATCTGCGGATATAAAGGAAGGAAAAACTATGATATTCGGAAAACATATCAACCGATATTATCTCAAGTACGCCGGTTGGCTGATTCTGGGACTGGCCGCGCTGGTTACGGTGGATTACCTGCAGCTGGAGATCCCAAAGCTGTACCGCATGATGATCAACGGCATGAACGGCGGCAGTGTAAACGTTGACGGGGTGCTGATGGCATTCGATGTGGATTTCCTGCTGGACAGAATCTGTATGCCCATGGTGGGAATTATTCTGGCCATGGTCTTTGGGCGTTTCCTGTGGAGGGTGTGCTTTTTTGGCGCGGCGGTGCGGCTGGAGGCGGATCTGCGCAATAGCATGTTCGACCATGCCAAGGATTTAAGCCGGGAATACTACCAGGTCAATAAGGTGGGGAATCTGATGAGCCTGTTTACCAACGACCTTGATACTGTACAGGAATGCTTCGGCTGGGGCGTCATGATGTTCTTTGACGCGCTGCTGCTGGGAGTGCTGGCGGTGATGAATATGTGGCGGATGGACAGCGTGCTGACGCTGCTTTCCCTGATTCCCATGGCCTTTCTGCTGGCGGCGGCCACGATCATCGGCAGGCAGATGATGAAAAAGTGGGATATTCGCCAGGAGGCCTTTTCCAGGCTGTCGGATTTCTCCCAGGAGAGCTTTTCCGGCATTGCGGTGATCAAAGCTTTCGTGAAGGAAGCGAAGGAGCTGATGGCCTTCCGAAAGCTGAACGAGGAAAACGAGAAGGCAAATATTGACCACACCAGGTCTTCCGTGCTGCTGCGGATCATGGTGACGCTGTTTGTGGAAAGCGTGATCTGCGTGATCCTGGGCTACGGCGGATATCTGGTCTATCAGGGCAGGTTCAACGCGGGACAGCTGGTGGAATTCATCGGCTATTTCAACGCCGTGGTCTGGCCTATTATGGCGGTTTCCGAGCTGATCGACATGACGTCCCGGGGCAAGGCTTCCCTGAACCGTCTGGGGGAGCTGCTGGACGCGGAGATTGCCGTGACGGACAAAAGCGGCGCGAAGGAGCTGAAGGGCGTCAGGGGAGATATCGAATTCCGCGATTTGACCTTCCGTTATCCCGACGGGGAGATGGACGTACTGAAAAATGTTTCCTTCACCATCAAGGCCGGGGAGAACGTGGGTCTGGTCGGGAAAACCGGCTCCGGAAAGACGACGCTTGTGGACTTGATCCTGCGCACCTATAATGTGCCGGACGGCACCCTGTTTGTGGATGGGCTGGACGTTAATGACGTGAAAATACATGACTTAAGAGCCTGCTGCGCCTATGTGCCGCAGGACAATTTCCTGTTCTCCGACACCATTGAAAACAATATTGCCTTTGGCGTGGAGAAACGGGACAGCAGGGCAGTGGTTCAGGCGGCAAGGCTGGCGGATGTACATAGCAATATCAAGGAGTTCCAGAAGGGCTACAGCACCATTTTAGGGGAGCGGGGCGTCACGGTCTCCGGGGGCCAGAAGCAGAGGATTTCCATTGCCAGGGCTCTGATGAAGGACGCGCCGATACTGATTCTGGACGATTCCGTGTCCGCCGTGGATACTAAGACCGAGGCGGCGATTCTGGAGAATCTGCGCAGCGCCAGACAGGGCAAGACTACTATTCTGATTGCCCACAGGGTTACTACTATCGAGAAGATGGACAAAATTCTCTTTATTGAGGACGGAGAGCTGGCAGCGGCGGGGCCCCATGAGGAATTGTATGAAACCTGTCCCGCATACCGCAGGATGGTAGACCTTCAGAAGCTGGAGGAGGAAGGAGAGGAACGCAATGAGTGAGTATCTGCCTGTGTTGATTGTGGGAGCCATTATCGGCGCGTTTACCATTGTCTTCCTGCTGGCCTATATGGCGCTTCGGAAGGTGAAGGATACCTCCGACAAGGAGAGGAAGATGCCGGACGGGGAGATTGTCCGTCGGCTGCTGCAGTACGCGAAGCCTTATTGGAAGAATTTCGTGCTGGTTTTCTTTGTGATGCTGTTTTCCATTGTGTACGACCTGGTCTCTCCGCTGATTATCGGGCGGATTCAGGGCCTGATCAAGGATGATTTCGAGCTGCATGAGCTGTACGCAATGGTGGGGATGTACGCGGGCATTCTGGTGGTTTCCATGGTATGCACTTATCTGCAGGCCATGATTTTACAGAAGACGGGACAGAAAATCCTGTCCAAAATCCGCTTGGATGTGTTTACCCACATCGAAAGCCTAAGCCATGAGCAGCTGAACAATATCCCGGTGGGCAAGCTGGTGACCAGGGTTTCCAATGATCCCAACGCCATCTCCTATATGTTTACCAATATCCTGGTGACTCTGGCGAAGAATTCCATGGTCATCGTTGGGGTGCTGGGAGCCATGCTGATGCTGAATTACGCGCTGACGCTGATGGTGCTCTGCTTTGTGCCCTTTGTGGTGCTGTTTACCGTGATTTTCCGGAAATTTTCCCGCCGGGTGCACCGCAAGGTAAACGACGCTACCACGGATATCAATACCTATCTGTCCGAAAACCTGTCCGGCATGAAGATTACCCAGATTTTCAACCGGGAGGAGCAGAAGCTGGACGATTTCCTGGATCGCAGCCGCAATCTCCAGAAGGCCAAGATGAACCGGATGTTCGTGTTCGGTATTTTCCAGCCCATGGTTTACATGCTCTATATTTCCTCGAACCTTTGCCTGTTTTACTTCGGGGCGAAGGGTTATATTAAGGACCTGAATTATTTCGGACAGGTGATTGACAGCAGCATCATGGTGTCCTTTTACATGTATATTTCCCGGTTCTTCAACCCGATTCAGACTCTGGCGGAGCAGTTCGACATGCTGCAGCGCTCCTTCGCCGCGGCGGAAAAGATTTTCACTATTCTGGACATGGCGCCGGAGGTGGTGGACGGACCCGAAGCCGTTGAATTGGAAGAGCTGAAGGGGGAAATTGAGTTCAGGGATGTGTGGTTCTGCTACAAGCCCGACGAGTGGGTGTTAAAGGGCGTGTCCTTCCATGTGGAGCCGAAGCAGACGGTTGCCCTTGTGGGCTCCACCGGCTCCGGGAAGACTACGATCTTAAGCCTGATCTGCCGCAATTACGATATCCAGAAGGGGCAGATTCTCATCGACGGCATCGATATCCGGAAAATCAAGATTTCTTCCCTGCGGCGGCATTTCGGCCAGATGCTGCAGGATGTGTTCCTGTTCTCCGGAGATATCCGCAGTAATATCCTGCTGCGCATGGAAGAGGAGCCCTTCGGGGCTGATGTGAGCGATGAGGAAGTATGGGAAGCCTGCCGATATGTGAACGCCGATTCCTTTATCGGTAAGCTGGAAAACGGTCTGGATGAAATCGTGCGGGAGAGGGGCAACAATTTCTCCGCCGGGCAGCGGCAGCTCCTTTCCTTTGCCCGTACCATTATCCACAGGCCGTCCGTCATGATACTGGACGAGGCTACCGCCAACATTGACACGGAGACGGAGCTGCTGATTCAGGACAGCTTAGAGAAGATGAAGAATATCGGCACCATGCTGATTGTGGCCCACAGGCTCTCTACCATCCAGCACGCGGACAATATCATCCTGCTGTCCCATGGGCAGATTATGGAGCAGGGCAGCCACCAGGAGCTTCTGCATCAGAAGGGGCGATATTACGACCTTTATACGCTGCAGTATAATAAGCAGCTGCTGCAGAACTCCTGATGCCTCATAATTCATGACAGTAGAATTTTGCAAAGCGTGAATCCTATTGTCTGTTTGGCAAAATGCACAAAAATGCACGTGGGGATATATGGATAAAACGACAAAATAAATAAACGAAAACAAATTTTACTTACCTTTTTCCTTTTTTTGAGTTAAAATAATGATATAACAGGAGTGTAATGATTCACACAGGAAAGGTGGGTGGAAGATGAAAAGAATAAAGGCCGCGTGTATTACGCAGACAGTGATTTTTTCTTTAAAGGAAGATTTTGGCAGGGATTATGCCGCAAAACATGTTCAGGAGGAGGTTCAGAGATATAAGAGACAGCTTGACCGCAGCAAGATACAGTATCGGATTCTTTCCGAGGAGACGCAGGCGGACGGCTCTGTTATCATCGAGATCAAGAAACAGTATAATAATTCTCCTGTGGGAAAATATATGGATTAACGGTAATCTGACAGGGAGAGAGCGTGCAGTTATCCGAGAGAAAAATCTCTTGCGGATAAGTGCACGCTTTTTGTAAAGAGAGGGATGCAAATGGAGATCAAAAATTTAATTGAGGAGACAGTGATACACAAGGCTTTCGGAAAAGGCACGATTAAAGAGGCCTATGATAACTATTTGGAGGTCGAGTTCCCGGGATGCGGCAAAAGGAGTAAGTTCAGCTACCCTTCCTGCTTTGACGGCTTTCTGCGGCTGGAAGGCGGGGAGAAGGAAAAGGCTGTGCAGGAGGAGTTGGAGCGGTGGAGAGAGGACAACGGTATCGCGCAGAAGGAAATCTGCAGGCAACAGTACGAGAAAACCCGGCAGGCCATAAGGGAACGGCGTCTGGCGGCGGAGGAAAAACGGAAAAAAACAGGGCGTAGATCGGCGGTGCTTCGAGCCGATTATAACGGGGCGGCGGACAAATCCGAATCCCCGGCTGCTCAGGAAGCCGATGGATAACATGGATTTTGCCGTCGGTTAACGGAAGTCAAAACAGAGACGGGACGACTGGTCGAGGAAAGTATGAAAATCAGGGCCGCTGAAGCGGATCATGGGGTATAAGCGTCAAAGTACTTGCCTCCGGCTGCCATATTGCGTATAATATTTCCGAAGGGAACGGTTCGCCCTGCGGCAGAGGAGGGCGAAGGATTAAAGGAGGTACGGAAATGGGCTTTTATGAAAGAGCGTTAGAGCTGCGGGAGGAGACGGTCGCGCATAGACGCTGGCTGCACCGCAACGCGGAGGTAGGACTGAATATGCCGAAGGGACAGGCTTATGTTATGGAACAGCTGAGAGCGTGCGGCCTGGATCCGCGGCCCTGCGGACACGGAGTGACCGCGGAGCTGGGTCGGGAAGGGGGCGGGACGCTCCTGCTCCGGGCGGACATGGACGCGCTGCCGATGCCGGAGGAGAGCGGAGAAAGCTTTGCCTGTCCGACGGGGACGGAGGCCCACGCCTGCGGCCATGATTTCCATGCGGCCATGCTGCTGACCGCGGCGAAGATGCTGAAGGAAAAGGAAGAGCTGCTGTCAGGAAGGGTTCGGTTTATGTTTCAGCCTGCTGAGGAAACCTTTGAGGGCGCGAAGGATATGATGGCGAACGGGATACTGGAGGGCGTGGATGCCGCTCTGGCCTATCATGTGGGCGCAGGAAGGATGCCGGTGGGACTGTTTATGTACAACAGCGGCGGGACGATGATGTACTCGGTGGACGGCTTCCGGATTACCGTGCATGGCAAAGGAGCCCATGGCGCATATCCTCACAGCTCTATCGATCCGATCAACATCGGCGTTCACATTTATCTTGCGCTGGAAGCGCTGATTGCCCGGGAGGCGGATCCCGCGAAGGCCTGTGTCCTGACGATCGGCAATTTTTCCGCCGGTTCGGCACCGAACATTATTCCGGATACCGCCGTCCTGCAGGGGACTCTGCGCACCAACGACAGCGGCAGCCGTGAAAAGCTGGTTCGGCGGCTGAGGGAGGCTGCCCTGAAAACCGCGGAGGTCTTCGGCGGGTCGGCAGAGATCGAGATGATTTCCCAGGTGCCGCCCCTGGTCTGCGATGCCGCCATGACGGAGGAGATGGCGGGTTATATGAAAGAGCTGCCGATTCCCGGCTTGACCCCGATCCCTGGCATGTCGGCGAGTGCTTCGGAGGATTTTGCGACGGTTGCGGAAAAGGTTCCCAGCGTATTTATGTACCTTTCGGCAGGGTATCCCGACGAGCGGGGGGACGCTCCGGCTCACAACCCGAAGGTGCGGTTTAACGAGGAGGTCTGCCCTATCGGCGCGGCCTGTCTGGCGCACTGCGCCGTCCGCTGGCTGGAGGAGCATTCGTAAGGGGCGCGGAATCGCTGCCGCTTTCAAAAGGTACTGATTTGTTTGTATTTTGATGAGATTAAAAAACTTGCATTAGAATACAGAACGTGATATATTATCTATACGGGAAACCATAGAGCCAAGGCGGCTTTATCCCTTCTGTTTTCGGAGGGTTCAAGTAGCCCTCCGGACGAAAGAAAGGAGGGTGATGCAATGATTACATATTCAGAGCTAATACAGACTGGAATATTCATTGTCGCCCTGATCGGATTGTGTTATAAGATCTTCAGGGATAAAAAGAAATAGCCGCCACTATTCGGAGTAGTGACGGCATGACATTATAAAATGTCATAGCTTGCTATTATGAGGGATAGAGCCGCTTCTATGGTTTTCCCTTTGTCTATACTATAGCACATCCCGTAACAGAGCGCAAGGGATTTTCTGTTTTTTGTTTGTATAACGGTTGGTTTGTTACTGTCAAAACGGGGAATACTGAATTTGTGCTCTTCTGAAAAATCCCGCGAATTCAGGAGTTCACAAAAACTTCACAAAAATTGTTAGCACTCCATCTTGACGAGTGCTAAAATATGTGATATAACACATATAGAACAAGGGAAACAAATAGAACAAACAAGACAAACGAAAGATTGTTCTGCTTGAAAGTCTCTTGCTCGGAAGAAACTGAAAATCAAAAAAACAGAAAAGAATAGGAGAGATGAGTTATGATGATGCCCAGTATTTTCGGAGAAAATTTGTTTGACGAGTTCTTTCAGGATATGTTTGACTTCCCCATGTTTGACAACAGGGCGATGCAGCAGGCGCAGAAAAAGCTGTACGGCCATCATGCGGAGAACATGATGAAGACGGACGTGCGGGAGCAGGACGGCCATTATGAGGTGGATATCGATCTGCCGGGCTTTCGGAAGGAGGAGCTTTCCCTGGAGCTGAAGGACGGATATCTGACGATCAGCGCGTCCCGGGGGCTGGATAAAGAAGAGACGGAGGAGACGACCGGGAAGTTTGTTCGGCGGGAGCGTTACGCGGGCAGCATGAGTCGTTCCTTCTATGTCGGAGAGAATATGAAGGAAGAGGATATCCATGCGAAATATGAGAGCGGCGTCCTGCGGCTGAGCATCCCGAAGCCGGAGACAAAAGCCCCCGAGGTAGAGCAGAAGAAATATATCGCAATCGAGGGCTAAGTATAAACTCAGAGAAAATCCACCGATATCACCTTGTCCGAGTTCATGAGGATATCGTAGATTTCCGCACGCCCGGCAGCCTTCTTCAGAAAGAGTACCATGTGGACTGAGACGGAGGCCCCGGGCGTGTCGGTCTCGCTGACTTCCGTAGAGTCGATTACGACGCCTGCTTCCCGCAGCTGTCGGACGAGAGTATGGATATCCTTACCCTCCGCCAGGTCGATAAAGGCGTTGCAGTAGCGGGAATGCCGGGTGGCGAAATGCTCCACATAGGGAAGAACGTGGAGAGAGAGCAGCATCACCGCTGTGGTGAATACGCCTCCCTCCACGAAGCCGATCCCCACGGCGAGCCCTACGCAGGCGCTGGCCCAGAGGGTGGCCGCCGTGGTCAGGCCTCTTACCCGGTGTCGGGAGATAATAATCGTTCCCACGCCGATAAAGCCTACGCCGCTGATAACCTGAGCCGCCATCCGGTTCATATTGGCCAGCCCCGGGAAGTGGATCTGAATATACTGCTCCGTCAGCATGACCAGGGTGGCTCCCAGGCAGACGACGGTGATGGTCTTCGTACCCGCGCCCCGGTGCTTCATGCCCCGATCCAGGCCGATGATGCACCCCAGAACGGCGGACACCAGAACCCGGATCAGTAGATTCTGTAGATTCCATTCCGCGAAATTTCCAAGCATATAAGAGGTCTCCTTTTTCCGATTTCGTATTTTCGATCGCTTTCTGCAGCCCTGCAGCAACAGAATTTATGCTTCGCAAAGCTTCCTTTCCAATATTATACAAATCCTTCCGCGCGGGGACAAGCACAAAAATAAAAAAACTATTTACGAACGGGAAGTTTTCCGCTATAATAGAATCCAATGTCAGGATTCTATTATCCAAGTGCTATAATAGAATCCAATGTCGGGATTCTATTATCCAGGTGATATAATAAGACAAGTATCTGAAGCGGGCGAAGGAAAAGCTTCGTCTCTGCGTGAAAAAGCGCGGTATTGCAGCCTTTGCGGGAAAGGAAGAGTATGGGAATGCTGTTACGGGGGTTCGGGATTACGAAAAGCAGGTTCATGTATCTGTCCGAAACCTTTTGTTCCCTTTTTTCATTGTCGGTTCAATTTCACATTGTTGTCGAAAAAGTCAGTAAATTAGTTACTGGCTTTTTTTAACATAAGGGCATTTCGCGAAGCGTGTTGCCCGTTGTTTTGTCCGCCCATAAGGCGGATTCGCCAGAAGAACAGGAGGACGGTATGAGTAAAAGAGAGGATATCAGGAAGGTATTGATTATCGGTTCCGGCCCGATCATCATCGGGCAGGCCTGCGAGTTCGATTATTCCGGCACACAGGCCTGTAAGGCGCTGCGGAAGTTGGGATACCAGATTATTCTGGTCAATTCCAACCCGGCGACGATTATGACGGATCCGGAGATCGCGGATGTAACCTATATTGAGCCGCTGAACGTAAAGCGGCTGGAGCAGATTATCGCCAGGGAGCGCCCCGACGCGATCCTGCCGAACCTGGGCGGGCAGTCCGGTCTGAATCTCTGTTCGGAGCTGGCGAGTACGGGAGTCCTGGATCGGTACGGGGTAAAGGTGATCGGCGTACAGGTAGACGCCATTGAGCGGGGCGAGGATCGCATCGAGTTTAAGAAGACGATGAACAAGCTGGGAATCGAGATGGCGCGCAGCGAGGTGGCTTACTCGGTGGAGGAAGCCCTGGCGATCGCGAAGCGGCTGGGGTATCCGGTGGTTTTGCGCCCGGCCTATACCATGGGCGGCGCGGGCGGCGGTCTGGTCTACAATGTGGAGGAGCTGAAGACGGTTTGCGCCAGAGGCCTGCAGGCCTCCCTGGTCGGGCAGGTGCTGGTGGAAGAATCGATTCTGGGCTGGGAGGAGCTGGAGCTGGAGGTGGTTCGCGACGCCAAGGGGAATATGATTACGGTATGCTTTATCGAGAATATCGATCCCTTGGGGATACATACGGGCGACTCCTTCTGCTCGGCCCCCATGCTGACGATCTCGGAGGAATTGCAGAAGCGGCTGCAGGAGCAGGCTTATAAAATCGTGGACGAGGTACAGGTGATTGGCGGAACCAACGTACAGTTTGCCCACGACCCGGTCAGCGACCGGATTGTGGTCATCGAGATCAACCCCAGAACCTCCCGCTCCTCGGCTCTTGCCAGCAAGGCTACGGGCTTTCCTATCGCCTTGGTATCGGCCATGCTGGCGGCGGGGCTCACCCTCGACGAGATCCCCTGCGGCGTACACGGCACGCTGGATCGGTATGTGCCCGGCGGCGATTATGTGGTGATTAAGTTCGCCCGCTGGGCCTTTGAGAAATTCAGGGATTCCCAGGATAAGCTGGGGACGCAGATGCGCGCGGTGGGCGAGGTCATGAGCATCGGAAAGAACTATAAGGAGGCCTTCCAGAAGGCGATCCGCAGTCTGGAGATCGGGCGGTACGGTCTGGGCTTTGCGAAGGATTTTCATGAGAAGAGCAGGGAGGAGCTGCTGCGGATGCTGCGGCAGCCCAGCAGCGAGCGGCAGTTTATCATGTACGAGGCCCTGCGAAAGGGCGCGACGGTGGACGAGCTGTTTGAGCTGACGAAGATCAAGCATTATTTTATCCGGCAGATGCAGGAGCTGGTGGAGGAAGAGGAGGAGCTGCTTGCCCGTAAGGGAAGCGTTCCCGAAAAGGCAATTCTGGAGCGGGCCAAGAGGGACGGCTTCGCGGATCGGTATCTGAGCGGGTTGCTGGAGGTTCCGGAGGAGGAGATCCGCCGGGCCAGGATCGGTTACGGGATCACGGAGAGCTGGGAGCCTGTGCATGTCAGCGGAACCGAGGACAGCGCCTACTATTATTCCACCTATAACGCGCCGGATCACACGGCGGTCTCGGATCGGAAAAAGATTATGATTCTGGGAGGCGGCCCCAACCGGATCGGCCAGGGGATCGAGTTCGACTACTGCTGCGTGCACGCGGCCTTCGCCCTGAAGGAGCTGGGTTTTGAGACGATTATTGTAAACTGTAACCCGGAGACGGTATCCACCGACTACGATACCTCGGACAAGCTGTATTTCGAGCCGCTGACCCTGGAGGATGTGCTGAGTATCTACGAGAAGGAAAAGCCCCTGGGCGTAATCGCCCAGTTCGGCGGACAGACGCCCCTGAATCTGGCGGCGGATCTGAAGAAGAACGGGGTAAAGATTCTCGGAACCTCCCCGGAGGTTATCGATATGGCGGAGGACAGAGATTTGTTCCGGGCCATGATGGAGAAGCTGGAGATCCCCATGCCGGAGGCCGGGATGGCGGCGGACGTAAGGGAGGCACTGGAGATCGCCGGAAGAATCGGTTATCCGGTGATGGTGCGGCCCTCCTACGTATTGGGCGGAAGAGGGATGGAGGTTGTCAGTGATTCCGAAGGCCTGCGGCAGTATATGGCGGCGGCTGTGGGAGTGACGCCAGACCGGCCGATTCTCATCGACCGCTTCCTGCGTCATGCTACGGAGTGCGAGGCGGACGCCATCGCGGACGGAAAGCACGCGTTCGTCCCGACGGTGATGGAGCACATCGAGCTGGCGGGAGTACACTCCGGAGATTCGGCCTGTATCCTGCCCTCGAAGAATATTCCGGCCCCGCTGGTGGAGACGATCAAAGAATATACCCGGAGGATTGCGGAGGAGATGGGCGTCTGCGGTCTGATGAATATGCAGTACGCTATTGAGAACGGGAAGATCTATGTGCTGGAGGCAAATCCCAGGGCGTCCCGAACCGTGCCGCTGGTGTCGAAGGTCTGCAACGTCAAGATGGTAAAGCTGGCCACGCAGATTATGACCGGGGAGCTGACCGGACTGCCCTCCCCCATCGAGGGGATGCACGAAGTAAAGCCCGCTTATTACGGCGTCAAGGAGGCGGTGTTCCCCTTTAATATGTTCCAGGAGGTAGATCCGGTACTGGGGCCGGAGATGCGTTCCACCGGCGAGGTTCTGGGGCTGGCGGCCAATGTGGGCGAGGCGTTTTTCAAGGCCCAGGAGGCGACCCAGACGAAGCTGCCGCTGTCCGGCACAGTGCTGTTCAGCGTCAGCAGTAAAGACAAGCCGGAGGTAGTGGAGATCGCGAGAATCTTCGCGGAGTGCGGCTTTCAGCTTGTGGCGACAGGGACGACCTACGAGCTGCTGCGGATGAGCGGTCTTCCCGCCGAGCGGGTCAACAAGATGCAGGAGGGACGTCCGAATATTGTGGACGAGGTGATGAACGGCAAGATTCAGATGATCGTCAACACCCCCGCCGCGAAGGAGGAGAAGCTGTTTGACGACAGCTATATCCGCAAGACGGCGATCAAGGCCAGAGTGCCCTATATGACGACCATGGCTGCCGCCAAGGCGACCGCCGAGGGAATCCGCGTCGTCATTCAGGAGGGGGAGATCGGCGTGATGTCCCTGCAGGAGATTCACGCGGCGATCGTCACGGACTGAGAGGGGAGCGGAGATGAAAGCGTATTTAATCTTGGAGGACGGAACGGTATTTCAGGGGACGCACTTCGGCGCGGAGCGGGAGATTGTCAGCGAGATCGTCTTCAATACTTCCATGGCGGGATATCTGGAGGTGCTTACGGATCCGTCCTATGCGGGGCAGGCGGTCTGCATGACCTACCCGCTGATCGGAAACTACGGGATCTGCCTGGAGGATATGGAATCCGGAGGCCCATGGCCGGACGGGTTTATCGTCCGGGAGCTCTCGCGGATTCCCAGCAATTTCCGCTGCGATTGTACGATTCAGGAGTTCCTGGAGGAGCGTGGCGTCCCCGGTATCGCGGGAATTGATACCCGGGCCCTGACGAAGCTGCTGCGGGAAAAGGGAACCATGAACGGCATGATTACGACGAAGGAGTACGACCCGGGGACGGTTCTGCCCAGACTGAAGGGATATACCGCCGGGAAGGTGGTAGAGCGGGTGACCTGCCGGGAGAAGTATGTCGTGGAAGGCTCCAAAAGCCTGGCGGAAAACGGCCCTCTTTCCGGCGCGGCGAGATTTGACCGGGATGTTTATGAGAAAGGCTTCCGGGAGCGGCGGCCCTCCCTGGTTCGGGAGTTGAACGGCAGGGGTCTGCGGGTCGCGCTGATGGATTTCGGCGCGAAGGCCAATATCGCCCGCTCTCTTGCGCAAAGGGGCTGTCAGGTCACCGTGTTCCCGGCCCTGACCTCCGCGGAGGAGATCCTTGCCATGAAGCCGGACGGTATCATGCTGAGCAACGGCCCGGGAGATCCGAAGGAGTGTGTCTCGATGATAGAGGAGATCAAAAAGCTCTACGCCTCGGACGTCCCGATTTTTGCAATCTGCCTGGGGCATCAGCTGATGGCGCTGGCAAACGGCTGCGATACCTATAAGCTGAAATACGGACACAGAGGCGGCAACCATCCCGTCCGGGATCTGGCTACGGGCAGAGTCTATATTTCTTCCCAGAACCACGGGTACGTCGTCGATACAGGGAAGCTGGATCCCGGAATCGCCGTGCCGGCCTTTGTCAACGTCAACGACGGTACCAACGAGGGATTGGTCTATACGGGCAAAAAAATTTATACCGTGCAGTATCATCCGGAGAGCTGTCCCGGCCCCCAGGACTCCGGCTATCTGTTTGACCGGTTTATCCGTTTGATGCGCGGGGAGCCGGAGAGAGAGGAAGGCCGGACTGCGCCGCGCAAGGCGGAGCCGGAAGAGGCTGTTGAAGCGGAGAGCGCAGCGGAGCCGGGAGGAGCTGTTGAAGCGGAGAGCGGCGCGAAGCCGGGAGGAGCTGTTGAAGCGGAGAGCGCAGCGGAGCCGGGAGGAGCTGTTGCAGCGGAGAGCGGCACCGGAACCGGCGATGCTTTTGAGGCGGAAGGAGGTGCGGCACATGCCTAAGAATCCCAACATCAGGCGGGTCATGGTGATCGGCTCCGGCCCCATCGTCATCGGCCAGGCCGCGGAGTTTGACTACGCGGGTACCCAGGCCTGCCGTTCCCTGAAGGAGGAGGGCGTCGAGGTGATTCTGGTCAACTCGAATCCGGCGACGATTATGACCGATCGGGATATCGCGGACAAGGTTTACATCGAACCGCTGACCGTAAAGGTATTGGAGCAGGTCATCGAGGAGGAGAAGCCGGACAGTATTCTGCCGACTCTGGGCGGCCAGGCGGGGCTGAACCTGGGGATGGAGCTGGAGGAATCCGGCTTTCTGGCCTCCCGCGGAGTGACCCTGCTGGGCACTACGGCGGCGACCATCCGGAACGCGGAGGGGCGGCAGGAATTCAAGGATCTGATGGAGCGGATCGGGGAACCCTGCGCGGCTTCCCGGGTAGTAGAAAATATACAGGACGGCATAGCCTTTACGGAGACGATCGGGTATCCGGTGGTTCTGCGGCCCGCCTATACCCTAGGAGGCTCCGGCGGCGGAATCGCTCATAACCGGGCGGAGCTGGAGGAGATACTGGAGAACGGACTGCGCCTCTCCCGGGTCGGGCAGGTGCTGGTGGAACGCTGTATCGCCGGCTGGAAGGAAATCGAATATGAGGTTATGCGGGACAGCGCCGGAAACTGTATCACGGTCTGTAATATGGAGAACGTGGATCCGGTGGGTGTGCACACCGGGGACAGTATTGTCGTCGCGCCCTCCCAGACCCTTAGCGACAAGGAGTATCAGATGCTGCGAACCTCGGCGTTGAAAATTATCGACGAGCTGGGGATCACGGGGGGATGCAACGTACAGTTTGCCCTGCATCCCGCCAGCTTTGAGTACTGTGTCATCGAGGTAAACCCCAGAGTCAGCCGCTCATCAGCCCTGGCGTCCAAGGCGACAGGTTACCCTATCGCGAAGGTGGCGGCGAAGATCGCCCTGGGCTATACCCTGGACGAGATTCCCAATACGGTTACGGGGAAGACCTACGCCAGCTTCGAGCCGGCTCTGGATTACTGCGTCGTAAAGATCCCCAGGCTGCCCTTTGACAAGTTCCTGACCGCAAAGCGTGTGCTGACGACCCAGATGAAGGCGACCGGGGAAGTCATGAGTATCTGCGACAGCTTTGAGGGAGCGCTGATGAAGGCGATCCGTTCCCTGGAGCAGCATGTGGACTGTCTGCTGAGCTATGACTTCTCCGGGATTTCCAAGGAGGAGCTGAGGGAGAAGCTGCAGACGGCGGACGACCGGAGAATCTGGATGATCGCCGAGGCGCTCCGACGAGGGATCGGACAGGAGGAAATCCACGATCTGACGGAAATTGATATCTGGTTTATCGACAAGCTGGCCATCCTGGTGGAGATGGAGGCGGCGCTGAGGACGGAGGGGCTGACGCCGGAGCTTCTGCGGGAGGCGAAACGGCTGGAGTTTCCGGACGGCGTGATCGCGCGGCTGACCGGGAAGGCGGAGGGTGAAATCCGGAAAATGCGGCGGGAGAACGGAATCCGGGCGGTTTACCGGATGGTGGATACCTGTGCGGCGGAGTTTGCCGCCTCCACCCCTTACTATTATTCGGTCTACGGCGGGGAGTGCGAGGCTGTGGCGCAAAACAGCCGGAAGAAGGTACTGGTTCTGGGATCCGGACCGATCCGGATCGGCCAGGGGATCGAGTTTGACTATTGCTCCGTCCATGCGACCTGGGCCTTTTCCAAAGCGGGCTACGAGACCATTATCGTCAACAACAACCCGGAGACCGTCAGCACGGACTTTGACATTGCGGACAAGCTCTATTTCGAGCCGCTGACGGCGGAGGATGTGGAGGCGATCGTGGAGATCGAGCATCCCGACGGCGCGGTGGTGCAGTTTGGCGGACAGACGGCGATTAAGCTGACCGAGAGTCTGATGAAGATGGGGGTTCCGATTCTGGGGACGAGGGCGGAGGATGTGGACGCCGCGGAGGATCGGGAGCTCTTCGACCGGATCCTGGAGCAGACGAGGATCCCCCGGGCGGCGGGCGGTACGGTCTATACGGCCCGGGAGGCGAAGGAGGTCGCCAATCGGTTAGGGTATCCCGTGCTGGTGCGGCCGTCCTATGTGCTGGGGGGCCAGGGGATGCAGATCGCGATCTCCGACCGGGAGATCGAGGAATTTATGGAGATCATCAACCGGATCGCCCAGGATCATCCGATTCTGGTAGACAAGTATCTCCAGGGGAAGGAAATCGAGGTGGACGCGGTCTGCGACGGGGAGGAGATCCTGATCCCGGGGATCATGGAGCACATCGAGCGGACGGGAGTCCATTCCGGGGACAGTATCTCCGTCTATCCGGCGCATACCATCGGCAAGCTGGTCAAGGATAAGATCGTGGAATACACCAGGCGGCTGGCCCTGGCCCTGCATGTAAAGGGCTTGATCAATATTCAGTTCATCGCCATCGGCGAGGACGTCTACGTCATCGAGGTCAATCCCCGCTCTTCCCGGACGGTTCCCTATATCAGCAAGGTGACGGGGATTCCGATCGTGGATCTGGCGACGGAGGTGATTCTCGGGAAGAGCATCCGGGAGCTTGGCTATAAGCCGGGACTGCAGCCGGAGGCGGAGTATTACGCGATCAAGATGCCGGTGTTTTCCTTTGAGAAAATCCGGGGCGCGGAGATCAGCCTGGGGCCGGAGATGAAGTCCACGGGAGAATGCCTTGGTATTGCGAAAACCTTTAATGAGGCTTTGTATAAGGCGTTTCTGGGGGCGGGGGTAAACCTGCCCAGATATAAGAACCTGATTATGACGGTCAAGGACGCGGACAAGGGCGAGGCCATCGAGATCGGCAGGCGGTTTGAGAAGCTGGGCTATACGATCTACGCGACCAGAAGCACGGCGGCGGCCCTGCGGGAGGCGGGGGTGAACGCCAGAAAGGTGAATAAGATTTCCCAGGAATCCCCTACGGTGATGGATTTGATCCTGGGGCATAAGATCGACCTGGTGATCGATACGCCGACCCAGGGAAGAGACAAGACCCGGGACGGCTTCCTGATCCGCCGGACGGCCATCGAGACCGGCGTGAATGTCATCACGGCCATGGATACCGCCAGAGCTTTAGTCAGCAGTCTGGAAAACCAGGAGGCCGACGGGCGGCTGTCGCTGGTCAACATTGCCGCGCTTCCCGGTTGAGGCGGCGTCGGCTCCGCGAGTCGATAAAGAAAGGCTTTACACCTTGCGGATTGGTTGCTATAATAAAATCCAAGGGCAGATTTTATTATCCAAGAGCTATTGCGGGACACCATAAACGGTAATCAGGCAGGAGAATGGGAGGTGGTTATATGCCAAGCGGTGCGGAAATTATCGAAAGAGCGATCAAGGATTTTCAGAAGGTACAGGGATTTATGCAGATTGCAAAAGAAGAGAATGCACTAAAAACGTACGAAAGCCTGAAAAACGAGTATATTTCTTTAAAGGTGTTGCTCACAAGCTTAGGAGTGAATCTTACGGAGTTGGATAAGATCAAGGAATAATTTTTCTGACCGACAGGGGTCAACAAAATGCGGTGTAAGGTTTTCCTCATTAAACCTTACACCTTTTGTTATAGACAGGTTTGCCGGTTGACAATTATGGGGAAACGACTTAAAATAGGGAATGGCATAAGGTCGAATCCGGCCGGATGAAAGGAAGAAATGAAGCAGTCATGAAAAAGCGAAGGAAGAAAAAGAAGAGATTGCCGAAAGCGCTCCTGTTTCTGGTGATTTTACTGGCGGCAGCGGCGGGCGGCTATCTGTACGTCGACAATCTCGCTTATAAGGTATGCAGGGTGGAGGCGGGAATCGAGGTTTTTCCCTCCGACTTTCTGAGACAGGAGGATGAGAACGCGTTTTTCGCGGAGGACAGCGAGCCCTTTTCGATCGACGAGCCGGGGGAATACCGGATTCGGGTGACCAGCGGGCTCTTTACCCATACGTCGACCCTGATTATAGAAGATACAACTCCGCCGGAGGGAACGCTGCGGGCGCTGCAGCTGGAGTATGGTACGACCTGCGCCGCCCCGGACTTTGTGGAGGAGATCCGGGACGCCACTGCTGTGACGGTAACCTTTGCGGAGCTGCCGGATATCAGCGCTCCCGGTACGCAGCAGGTAAAGATCAAGCTGACGGATCGGGGAGACAACAGCGTTATTCTGGAGACGCAGCTTTTTGTAGCGCCGGTGCGGAAGGAGGTCACCTGCAATGTGGGCGGCCCCCTGCCGAAGCTGCAGGAGTTTTTGATCGGGGATATTGCGGCGGAGTTTGTGACGGATCTCTCCAGCCTGGATCTGAGCGATGCGGGGACGCATGATATCACGCTGCGGATAAACGGAGAGGACTTCCAGTCGAAGCTGGTAGTGGTCGATACGGTTCCGCCGGTGATCAGCGGCGCGGAGGATATCACGATTTATGTGGGAGACACCATCGCCTACCGCAAGAACGTAACGGTGACGGACAACTGTCCGGGAGAACCCCAGCTGGAGATCGATAACAGCCAGGTCAATCCCAACGCGGCGGGAAGCTATCCGGTGGTCTACCGGGCGACGGATGCGTCGGGGAACGTGGCGGAGAGGACGATCACGGTAACGATTCAGGAGAGCATGTATTCCCAGGAGACCGTCGACGCGCTGGCGGACGCGGTTCTGGCTCGGATTTTGACGGACGACATGACGCAGCTGGATAAGGCGGACGCGATCTTTAATTATATCCGGGGGCATGTGGGCTATATCAGCCATTCCGAGAAGGGAGACTGGCTCCGGGCGGCCTATGAGGGGCTGGCGGACGGGCAGGGAGACTGTTATGTGTTCGCCTGTACGGCGAAGGAGCTGCTGACCCGGGCGGGCATCACCAATATGGATATCGCGAAGATTCCGGCGGAGACCTCTCATTACTGGAATCTGGTAGACGTGGGGGACGGCTGGTATCATTATGACACCACGCCCCGGAAGGATCATCCCAGGATCTTTATGTGGACGGACGAGCAGATGATGGAGTATTCCGAGAGTCATAAGCTGTCCCACAATTACGACCATGACGCTTACCCGGAGGTAAACTGATGAAAATGTTAGGCGTGATCGGAGGGCTGGGTCCCATGGCCACCGTCTATTTCCTGCAGCTTCTGACCGATATGACGCAGGCGGAGACGGATCAGCAGCATCTGGAGATCCTGCTGCACAGTAAGCCTCAGATTCCGGACAGGACGGCCTACATTCTGGGGAAAAGCGACCGGAATCCTCTTCCGGAGATGATCGAGGCAGGAAAAGGGCTGGTCGCCGGGGGGGCGGAGCTTCTCGCGATTCCCTGTATCACCGCACACTATTTCAGACAGCAGTTGGAGGAGGCGGTGAGGATTCCGGTGATCGACGCGATCGAGGAGACGGCGGTCTATCTGGAGAAGCGCGGGATCGCCCAGGCGGGGATTTTGGCGACCGATGGCACCATCGAGAGCCGGCTGTTTCAGGAAAAGCTGGAGGAGCACGGGATTTGTGCCGTGATTCCGGAGCAGGGAGACCAGCAGGTGGTCATGCGCCTGATTTACGATGAGGTCAAGGCGGGGAAACCGGCGGATTTTTCGTCGTTCCAAAGGGTTTCGGGGCACCTGCGGGAGGCGGGGGCGGATGTAATCCTCTTAGCCTGTACGGAGCTGTCCCTGATCAAGCGGGACTTCCCGCTGGGGCCGGGGTATCTGGACGTGATGGAGGCATTGGCCCGGAGGGCGGTGCTGTCCTGCGGCAGTCTGAAGGAGGAATTCCGGGAGCTGCTGGACTGAGACGGAAAGGATATTTTGCAGTATGCAGAATCATGTGTTGGATTATCTGAATCGGATCGTAAAGGAAAAGCCGGACAAGGTTGCCTTCGCCGACGACAGCGAGGCCCTGACTTTTCTTGAGGTTTACCGGCAGAGCCGGGCGGTGGGAAGCTTTCTCTGTAAGAAAGGCATCTATAAGCAGCCGGTGGTCGTGTTTATGAATAAGCATCCTCGGGAGATCGCCGCTTTTTTCGGCGTGATCGCGGGAGGGGATTTCTATGTCCCGATCGACGAGGAGATGCCTCGGCTTCGGATTGAGCTGATCTTAAAGAACGTCCGGTCGCCGCTGCTGATCTGTGACAGCAAAACGGAAAGCATCGCCCGGGAGTTCGACTTTCAGGGAGAGATCGCGCTCTACGACGAGATTGCCGAGACTCCGGCGGAGGACGGTGCCCTGCAGGAAATTTATGACCGGGCCATCGACACCGACCCGATTTATATCGTCTTTACCTCCGGTTCCACGGGAGTGCCGAAGGGAGTGGCGGCCTGCCACCGTTCGGTGATCGACTATATCGAACAGCTGTCGGAGACCCTGGGCTTTGACGAAAATACGGTGTTCGGGAACCAGACGCCGCTGTACTTTGACGCCTGCCTGAAGGAGCTGTATCCCACGCTGAAATTCGGCGCTACGACCTGGCTGATTCCGAAAAGTCTGTTTCTGTTCCCGATCAAGCTGGTGGAATATTTAAACGAGAAAAAAATCAATACGATCTGCTGGGTGGTGTCGGCGCTGACAATGATCTCCGCCTTCGATACCTTCCGGACGGTAAAGCCGGAGTATTTAAGAACGGTAGCCTTCGGCAGCGAGGTATTCCCCATCCGGCAGTTCCGGCGCTGGAGGGAGGCGCTGCCTCAGGCGGGCTTTACGAATCTCTACGGGCCGACGGAAGGGACGGGAATGTGCTGCTTCTACAAGGTGGAGCGGGAGTTCGAGGAAAACGAGGCGATTCCCATCGGAAGACCCTTTCCAAACACGGAGATCCTTCTGCTGACAGAGGAGAATAAAAGGGCCGAAGCGGGAGAGACGGGAGAGATCTGTATCCGGGGAACCTCGGTGACCTTGGGTTATTATAACAACTTTAAAAAAACCGGGGAGGTATTCGTACAGAATCCGCTGAATACCGCCTATCCCGAAATCATATACCGCACCGGCGACCTGGCCCGGTATAACGAAAGGGGAGAGTTAGTCTTTGTCTCCCGGAAGGATTATCAGATCAAGCATATGGGACACCGGATCGAGCTGGGAGAGATCGAGGCCAACGTAAATCAGCTGGAGGAGATTCAGATCGCGGCCTGTATCTACGACGACAGAAAAAACCGGATCGTGTTGTATTACGTGGGCGACATCAGGGAAGGGGAGCTTGCGGGAATGCTAAAAAAGCGGCTTCCCCGCTATATGATTCCCAACAGTATTATCCGGCGTGAGGAAATGCTTTTTACCGCAAACGGGAAAGTAGACAGAAAGTCCCTGAAGGCGGCATATCAGGGGCAGGAAAACAAGGAAGAGGAAAGGAAGGCTTAAGAGGCATGGAAGAATTATTGGAGATTTTAAAGGACTTGCATCCGGAGGTTGATTTTGAGGAATGCGACCGTCTGATCGACGACGGAATTCTGGATTCCTTTGATATCGTATCCCTGATCGCGGAGATCGGGGACACCTTTGATGTGACGATCTCCGCGGAAAAGATTGTGCCCGAGAACTTTAATTCGGCGGAGGCAATCTGGCGGCTGATCCGGGAACTGGAAGATGAGGACTGACCGGTATGCTGTTCACATCGTATGAATTTTTGGGATTTCTGGCGGCGCTCCTGATTCTGTACTATTCTGTCCCGAAGAAATTTCAATGGATGCTCCTGCTGGCGGCCAGCTATTTCTTTTATTTCTTTACAGGCCCCACGAACCTGTTATACATTCTGGGGACGACGGTGACGACATACCTGGCGGGCCGCGGGATCGAGCGGATTGGGGAGAGCCAGAGCCGGTATCTGAAGGAGCATAAGGCGGAGCTGGATCGGGAGGCGAAAAAGGCCTATAAGGCGAAGATGAAGCACAGGCAGTGGATTTGTCTGCTGTCATGCCTGCTGTTTAACCTGGGGGTACTGGCCGTCGTAAAATATACGAATTTTATGATCGGGAACCTGAACGCCCTTTTTCGGGCGGCAGGGAGCGGGCGGACGATTGCTTTCTGGGACATCGCCCTGCCCATGGGGATTTCCTTTTTCACCTTCCAGGCGCTGGGGTATCTGATCGACGTGTACCGGGGCGCTGTGCCGGCGGAGAAAAATCCCTTCCGGTTCGCCCTGTTCGTATCCTTTTTCCCGCAGCTGATCCAGGGGCCGATCAGCCGTTTCGGCGATCTGGCGGAGAGCCTGTTTCAGGAGCATTCCTACGACGGGAAAACGGTGTGCTTCGGGCTGCAGAGGGTTCTCTGGGGCTTTTTCAAGAAGCTGGTGATCGCGGATCGGATGCTTGCGGCGGTCAATACGATTATTCGAAGCCCGGAGAATTACAGCGGGGTATGGGTCTTTCTGGGGATGCTGTTTTACGCGCTGGAGCTTTACGCGGACTTTACGGGAGGCATCGATATCACCATCGGCGTGGCTCAGGCTTTGGGGATTCGGGTGAAGGAAAACTTTATCCGTCCCTATTTCTCCAAGTCCATCAAGGAGTATTGGCGCAGATGGCATATTACCATGGGCACCTGGTTTACGGATTATATTTTTTATCCCATCTCCGTCTGCAAGCCTATGTTGAAATTTTCCAAATTCGCCAGGGCGCATTTCGGAGAAAAAATCGGAAAGAGGATGCCGGTCTACCTCTCCTCCTTTGCTGTTTGGTTTGCCACGGGAATCTGGCACGGGGCGAGCTGGAATTTTATCGTGTGGGGACTGGCAAACTGGGTTGTGATCATGATTTCCCAGGAGCTGGAGCCCTTGTATGACCGGTTCCATAACCGTTTCGACGTGAAAGGCAAATTTGCCTTCCGGCTGTTTCAGGTCGTGCGCACGGTTCTTTTGATGAGCGCCCTGAGAACCTTTGACTGTTATCGGGACGTCCCCCTGACCTTCCGGATGTTCGGAACGATGTTTACGACCTTTAACTGGCATGTGCTCTGGGACGGGTCGCTTTTGACGCTTGGCCTGACGGCGGCGGATTTTGCCGTGCTGCTCTGCGGTCTGCTCCTGTTGATTGCGGTGAGCCTCCTGCAGAGGTCGGGAAGCGTCCGGGAGAAGATCGCGGCGAAGCCCTACCCCCTGCGCTTTGCGGTCTGGTACGGCCTGTTCCTTGCGACGCTTCTGACGGGCGCTTACGGGGTCGGCTACGACGCCAGCCAGTTTATCTATAATCAGTTTTAGAGGGTGCGAGTGGAGATGAAGAAAAAAAAGATCATCCGATGGGCTTTGTCCGCGGGGATTATTCTGGGGAGCCTGTATCTGCTTCAGCGGCTGTTGCTTCCCAAGTATGCGGCGGATGTGATCGAGGGCGCGCTGATCGCGGAATATTACGACGAGGAGAAGGATCATGACCTGATCCTGATCGGGGACTGCGAGGTCTATGAAAATTTTTCTCCCCAGGTGCTCTGGGACGAATACGGGATCAACAGCTATATCCGGGGCAGCGCCCAGCAGCTGATCTGGCAGTCCTATTATCTGCTGGAGGATACGCTGCGGTACGAAAAGCCGGACGTCGTGATTTTTAATGTGCTGTCCCTGCAGTATAACGAGCCGCAGAGGGAGGCCTATAACCGGATGACTCTGGAGGGGATGGAGTGGTCCATGGCGAAGGTGAACGCCATCCGCGCCTCTATGACGGAGGAGGAAAGCTTTCTGGATTACGTCTTTCCGATTCTGCGCTATCACTCCAGATGGAGCCAGCTTTCCGGGGCGGATCTGGACTATCTTTTCGATATGCCGAAGGTATCCCACAACGGTTACTATATGCGGGTGGACGTAAGGCCCGCGGAAAACGTGCCGGAGGGAAAAATCCTGGGGGACTACCGCTTCGGGGAAAATGCCTGGAGCTATCTGGAAAAGATGGAGGAGCTCTGTCGGGAGAACGATATACAGCTGGTTCTGATTAAGGCCCCCAGCCTGTATCCTTACTGGTATCCGGAGTGGGAGGAGCAGATCGAACAGTTCGCGGCGGAAAGGCAGCTTCTCTATCTGAATTTCCTGGAGCTGACAGAGGAGACCGGACTGGACTTTTCGACGGATACTTACGACGGGGGGCTCCATCTGAACCTGTCCGGGGCGGAGAAGGTCAGCCGGTATCTGGGCCGGATTCTGCAGGAGGAATGCGGCCTTCGGGACAGACGGGGCGAGGCGGATCTCGCGGCGAGCTGGGAGGAGAAGGGCCGGGAGTACGACCGGGATCGGGAGGAGCAGTACCGCAGATTGAGCGAAGCCCCGGGAGCGTGATCGGAAACGGGAAAAGAACGACACAGAATGAAGGAGGTAAATTATGAAAAGAAAAGGATTGGCGCTTGCAGCGGCGGTCATGCTGCTGCTGACAGCGTGCGGAAACGGTGAAAAGGTAATTTCGGGAGAGTCCGGAGGCAGCGGAACAGCCGCAAATACGGGAAATCAGGGAACAGAAATCCAGGCGTCCGGCGGCTATCTCTTTGTAGCGCCCGGCGGCGTGACGGTGCAGATCGACGCCCCGGCGGAGCCGATCATCGAGGCGCTGGGAGAACCGGCTTCCTACTTTGAGGCACCCAGCTGCGCTTTCCAGGGAATCGACAAGGTTTATACCTACAACAGCTTTGAGATCGATACTTATCCCCAGGACGAGAAGGACTACATTTCCGCTGTGATCTTTAAGGATGACTCCATCTCCACCCCGGAGGGAGTCGCCATCGGAGACAGCAGGACGAAGATGGAGGAGGCCTACGGAACCGACGGGACAACGGAGGGCGGCAAGGTGATATACCGGAAGGATAATATGAAGCTTTGCTTTATCCTGAAGGACGACAGTATCGTTTCGATTGAATATAATACCACGGCGCTGGATTAAGGAAATACTGTATAAAAGCGGAAGGGACTGCATAGAATAAAGACGATGCAGGCCCTTCTTTTATTCATGACAAGCGAAACAACTTGTTGTTCCCTCCTGTTTTACAGGAAGCTGAAATCCGCTCGTGCGATCGGGCGGAGGAGGGAGAAGCAAAAAGGAGAGGCGGCAAAGAGCGGCGCGCCTGCGGCGCGCGGAACGGAGGAATTATGAAAGCGGAAACCTATCCTTTTGTGGTGCGTCCCCTGCCCTATGAGTACGATGCGCTGATCCCTGTGCTGAATGAAGAGACTCTGCACTTTCATCATGACAGGCACTACAGTACCTATGTGGATAACCTGAACAGTGCGTTGTCGGATTATCCGGAGCTGCAAAAGCTCAGCCTGGAGGAGCTTCTGAAAAATAATGATAAGCTCCCGGCGCAGGTGCGGACGCGGGTTCTCAATAACGGCGGTGGCGTCCTGAATCATGAGCTGTACTTCGACGGAATGAAAAACCCGGCCGGACAGGGGCCGGAGGGAGCGCTGGCGGAGGCCGTCGACCGGGACTTCGGCTCCTACAAGCAGTGGAAGGAGCAGATGAAGCAGGCGGCTGTAACACAGTTCGGCTCCGGCTGGGCCTGGCTTGTGACGGACGGCGGCGGAAAGCTTTCCATCCTCCAGACGGCGAACCAGGAGACGCCGGATTTGAAGAGATATGTCCCTCTGCTCCTGGTGGATGTATGGGAACATGCTTACTATCTGCAGTATCAGAACCGGAGGGCGGAGTATGTGGAAGGCTGGTTCGATCTGATCAACTGGCGCAAGGCGGCGAAGCGCTATGAGGCGGTATTGCCTGCGGGAGCCGGAATAGGGTAACTTTTGGTTGTATCGTTCCGCCCGCTGTGTTATACTGACAGTCAGTAAAACACAATTTCGACGGTAAGCGGGCAAGGAGCGAGAGGGTGAATCAGGTAAATTATCAGAAAGAATTGGATAAGCTGCTGGAGGGGCTGGAGCGGGACAGGGCGTCCGGGCTGGCAGCTCCTTCTCTTTTTCTGCACAGCTGCTGCGCGCCCTGCAGCAGCTATGTGCTGGAATATCTTTGTCCGTATTTCCGGATTACAGTTTTCTATTATAACCCAAACATTTCCCTCCGGGAGGAATACGGGAAGAGGATGGAGGAGCAGAAGCGTCTGATCGGGGAATACAATCGGCGGAAGCTGGGCTATGAGATCGCGATACAGGAGGGAAAATATGAGCCGGAGCGCTTTTTTGAGATGGCGCAGGGGCTGGAGGACTGCCCGGAGGGCGGGGAAAGATGTTTTCGCTGTTACGCCCTGCGCCTTTCCGAGACGGCGGCGCAGGCGAAAAAAGCGGGCAGCGATTATTTCTGTACCACGCTGTCCATCAGCCCGCTGAAAAACGCCCGGAAGATCAATGAGATCGGAAGGCGGGAGGGAGAGCGGTACGGGGTGGCCTGGCTGCCGTCGGATTTTAAAAAGAAGGACGGGTATAAGCGATCGATTCAGCTGTCCGCGGAGTACGGGCTTTACCGGCAGAATTACTGCGGCTGCGCTTTCAGCGTAAGGGAGCGTGACTTAGAAAGGTACGCATCCGGGTCTCCGACCGGCGGGACAGGGGGAGGCAGATGCGGAAAGCCTGAGAATACCGCTTGCGGGATGGAGAAAAGTAGGGTATAGTAGAGAATATGAAACGCGCAAGGGGGTATAAGGATGAAAAAATTTTTGGATTTGCTGTCGGAAGAAATGGGAAGGGCCTTTGAGGCGGCCGGGTACGACGGGGCGCTGGGCAGGGTGACGGTTTCCAACCGACCGGATCTCTGTGAATATCAGTGCAACGGCGCTATGGCCGGGGCGAAAACCTATCATAAGGCTCCTGTAGTCATAGCGGGCGAGGTGGCGCAGAAGCTTACCGACAGCCGGGTCTTCCGGGAGGCGGAGGCTGTGGCTCCCGGTTTCTTAAATCTGAAGATTTCGGAGGAATACCTTCTGGAGATCGTAAAGCAGATGGCTTCCGAGCCGAAATACGGGCTGGAGCCGCCGGAAAAGAGAAAGAAGATTATCATCGATTACGGCGGGGCGAACGTGGCCAAGCCCCTTCATGTGGGGCATCTGCGCTCCGCGGTCATCGGCGAGAGCATTAAACGAATCAACCGCTATGCGGGACATGAGGTCATCGGCGATGTCCACCTGGGGGACTGGGGACTGCAGGTGGGCCTGGTCATCATGGGGCTGAAGGAGAGGAAGCCGGATTTGATTTATTTTGATGAGGATTATACAGGCGAGTATCCCGAGGAGGCCCCCTTCGATATCGCAGAGCTGGAGGAGATTTATCCGGCGTCCAGCGCGAAGTCCAAGCAGGATCCCGAATATAAGGCGCAGGCCATGGAGGCGACTCATAAGCTGCAGACCGGCGTCAGGGGCTACCGCGCCCTCTGGCAGCATATTATGAGGGTCTCTGTGGCGGATCTGAAAAAGAATTACCAGGATTTGAACGTGGAGTTTGATCTCTGGAAGGGAGAGAGCGACGTACAGGAGCTGATCCCGGAGATGGTGCAGGATATGAAGGACGGGGGCTACGCTTATCTCAGCGAGGGCGCTCTGGTGGTCGATGTGAAGGAGGAGACGGATACGAAGGAGGTGCCTCCCTGCATGATTTTGAAATCGGACGGAGCCTCCCTCTACAATACCACGGACCTCGCGACGATTCTGGAGCGGATGCGGCTCTATCAGCCCGACCAGATGATCTATCTGACGGACAAGCGTCAGGATCTCTATTTTGACCAGGTGTTCCGCTGCGCGAGAAAGATCGGACTGGTAAAGCCGGAGACAGAGCTGAAGTGGATTGGCTTCGGGACAGTAAACGGAAAGGACGGGAAGCCCTTTAAGACCAGGGACGGCGGCGTGATGCGCCTGGAGACCCTGATTCGGGAGACGAAGGAGGAGATGTACCGGAAGATCCGGGAAGGCCGGGAGATGACGGAGGAGGAGGCAAGGCAGGTCGCGGATCTGGTAGCGGTTTCCGCCCTGTTGTACGGCGATCTTTCCAACCAGGCCTCAAAGGATTATATTTTCGACGTAGATCGGTTTACCTCCTTCGAGGGAGATACCGGCCCCTACATACTTTATACTATTGTGCGGATCAAGTCCATCGCGGCGAAGTACCGGGAGCAGGGCGGAAGCCTGGAGAACCTGGCGTTCGGCAGGGCGGAAAACGACGCCGAAAAGGGACTGATGATGCAGCTGGTACAGTTTAACGCCATGCTGCAGAGCGCGGCGGAGGAGGCGGCCCCTCATAAGGTCTGCGCCTATGTCTACGATCTGGCAAACGCGTTCAATCATTTTTATCATGAGACCAGGATTCTGGGCGAGGAGAATCAGGAGAAGAAGGAAGGCCTGATCGCCCTGATCCTCCTGACCAGAGACGTATTGGAGGCCTGCATTCAGCTTCTCGGTTTTTCGGCACCGGAGAAGATGTAAGGCGCGGGAGTGAGAGATGAATACAGTTGGCAAAAAACGAAATTATATTCTGCTGGCGGCCTTATTGACGGTAATACTGGCGGCGGGATTGGCGCTTCTGTTTTATCGTGCGGCGAGGAAAAGCGAGATCAGGAGCAGTATCGAGATGGGCGACCGTTATCTGTCGGAGCTGGATTATGAGCAGGCTGTCGCAGCTTATCAGGCGGCGTTTAATATCGACCCGAAAAATACGGAGGCGGGGCTCGGCCTGGCGGGGGCTTACGAGGCGCAGCAGATGTACGCTTACGCGGAGGCTGTATACCTGAATATGCTGGAGAACGACGATACGCAGGCGTCGGCTTATGAAAAGCTGGCGGATCTGTATCTCCAGGATGGAAGGCTGGAAGAGGCGAAGGAATTATTGGAGAGGGCGGCGGACAAGGCGGACAGCGAAAGACTTTCCCTGCTTCAGGGGGAAACCAGTCCGGAAGCCCCGGGCGCAAGCTGCGCGGCGGGAGCCTATCGGGAGCGTGTCAGGGTAGAGCTGCTGCCTGCCGGGAAGGGCGATACGGTTTATTATACGCTGGACGGCACGGAGCCGGATCAGGAGGCGTCGGTTTACGAAGGCCCCATTATCCTGAAAAACGGCAGGACAACGGTGAAAGCGGTTACCGTGAATGCCCTCGGTTACCGAAGCGATACGATGGTGTTGGAGTATGACGTACAGATCGAGGATGTGGAGGTAGCGGTGACAGAGCCGGAGATCGAGCGTCTCATCCGGGAGAAGCTGAACCTCCCGTACAGCGAGCCGATCCATAACGATGATCTTGCTCAGATTACAAGGCTCTACCTTGTGGGAGACAGTATGCGCTCCGGTCAGGACGATCACGCGGTATATCTGGAAGAGAGCCGGTATTCGGTGGACGGCTCGGTTCATACGGTAAGCGGTTCGGGACTGATCCGGACGCTGGAGGATCTGCGTCAGATGCCGTTCCTGGAAGAGCTGGCGGTGGAGTATCAGCCGGAGCTGGATATCAGCGCGCTGGCTGACTGCGGCGAGCTAAAGGAGCTTTCGCTGGTGGGCGATCATCTGGATAACGGAGCGCTGGAGACCCTGCGGGGCATGAAGCAGCTGACGAGGCTGAATCTGAGCTGGAACGACATCAGCGATATTTCCGCTCTGTCGGGCCTGACGAATCTGACCTCCCTCGGCGTCTGGGGGAACGATATCGGCAGCATTCAGGCGGTGTCAGGGCTGAGGAGGCTGACATATCTTGATTTTTCAGACAACAGAGTGACGGATATTTCCGCGGTGTCAGGGCTGTCGGAGCTGCAACAGCTTTGGATGTACCATAATCAGGTATCGGATATCAGTCCGCTGACGGGTCTCGGAAAGCTGAGTGTATTGATGCTGCGCGATAATCCTGTCAGCAATCCGGAGGCGGCACGCGCTATCTACCCCCATCTGAGCAGACTGGATGTCGATTTGTTGGGATTGGGAGAGGAAGCGGAAAGCGAGAGCCGATAATATATCAGGATAGCTGGCGTTCTTCCGGGTTTGCGCTAATTGTCAGGTACTGTTGAATTTATGTCCGTGAAGCGAGCAGGGGTATAAAGATGAAGAAAAAGACGATTTACATCGGGATTGCGGCGGTTGTTATAAGCCTGGCGGCGGCCTGCGGCGGCGTTTGCGCCTGGAATATACATAAGAAAAGCGTAGAGCAAAACCGGCAGAATTATGTGGCCTCCAGGCTGCTGGAAACGGGGGAGTATGAGAAGGGAAGAATTCTGTCGGCGCAGATCGAGCAGGAGAAGCCCAATATCGTATCGGAGAGACTTCTGATTCTGGCGGCGGGGCTCCAGGCGGAATATGAGACAGGCGTTTTATACGCGGATCGCTATCAGGAGAAGGGGGAAGATCAGGTTATCGCATCCGCGAGAAGTATTTATCAGAAGGCGTTGGCGGAAAGGGCGGAGACGACGGAGCTGACCCGGGCGTTTTATGAGGAACAGTCGGAGAAGGTACGGCAGGAGCTGCTGCCTCTTCTTTTGCAGGTACAAAACAGCATTTCGGTTGATAAGAACGACAGTAGAATCCAGGCGATTGTAGAGCTGATGACGGGGCAGGGGGGCGCTTCCGCGGTGATCCAGCTGGGAAGCGACGATTCCGGAATAGCCGGGAAGGCTCAGCTGGCTTACGCCATTCAGAATAATGACTATCAGACCGCCTGTCAGAAGGCGGAGGAGCTGTATCTGGAAAACGATACCTTTGAGAACAGAGCCGCGCTGGCAAACCTTGCGGCGATGCAGCGGCAGGATCCGGCGGAGGACAGGCAGGCGGCGCGGCTGCAGGAGGAACAGGAGCAGATTCGGCAGGAGCTGAGCGATCTGGAGGAGCAGCGCGCGCAGGAGACCCAGAACTCGAAATTGAACCGGCTGATACAGCGAATGGAGAAGCTGCAGGCGAAAATTGATGAGCTGCAGGAGGAAATGGACAGCATACCGGCCCGGAAGGCGATTAATTTTATCGAGACGACAACTCCCGCCGGAGAGAAAAAGACAACGGCCTACCAGCTGGAGCTGGCACAGCTGCAGTTTCAGGCGGGCCAGGAGGAAATTGCTCGTGAATTATTGACTGACATCGTCCTGAAAGAGAAGGCGGACGGCGGGCCGGTGGATTTAATGCTTTCGGATTTTCTGGATACCTGCCGGGGCGGAGCCCAGAGCGGTCAGCCCTCCTACAGCTATGCGGAAAACCGTAATATTGAAGCGCTCTGGAATCGTCTCATCCAGGTTGTGGGATTTGTGGGGGACAAGGATTGGTTCGGCAGGGAATCCTTTTATGATTTTGTCCTGACAGTGCTGGACGAGCTTTACCACGGGGTAATCATCCGAAATATCGACGCTGCAAATTATCCGACGGTACGGGTGACGGTCAATGTGGCCTTGGAAACGGAGACCGCGCTGACAAAGAAGAATTTTGCCCTGGAGGATATGGGAGTCAGCTTGGAGGAATTTGAACTGCTGAACGCGGAAGAGCTGCAGGAAGGGCAGGAAATGTCGGTGGTTCTGGTAGTGGATCGGAGCGGGAGTATGGGCGGCAGTCCGCTGGAGGACACAAAAACGGCTGTGTCAGATTTTGTCCTGTCAACGGACGAGAGCATCCGGGTCGGCCTGGTAGCGTTTGACGACAGCGCGCAGCTGATCCGGGGAGTTACCGATAATCAAAACAGCCTTTTGCAGGGCGTTCGCTCCCTGGATTCAGGCGGCGGAACCAATATTTATTCCGGTCTTAAGATGGCGGGAGAGATCTTGGAGTCAGAGAGCAGCAGAAGGGTCGTCATTCTCTTGTCCGATGGGGAGGATGGGAATGCCGGGGCGATCGATGAGGTGCTGGACGAGCTGGTGCGCGGCAGCGTGTATGTCTATACGATCGGTTTCGGAGGCGCGGACACGAACTACCTGAGCTACATTGCAAGAAAGTGCGGCGGGAAATTTATTCAGGCGGATTCCAGCAGAATGCTGAGTGAAATCTACGGTACGGTGCGGGAATACATGGTAAACGATTATGTTTTGCAGTTCCGGGCGGTTACGGAGCCTGAGAGGTTTTCCAGAACCGTAAAGGTATCTATAGACGTCAACGACGCGTTTTCAGAGCGGGAGTATCATGTGGGCGTGCCCTATGAAGAAATCGAGGCGGAGCGGGACAGCGCTCCCCTGGCGGACTATTACCAGCAGGTCGGCGGCTCCCGGATGGAGGCGGAGTGATCCGGAGGAGAGGCAAAGCGGCTGAGAGCTTTTGAAGCGGCTGGAACGCCGGGACAGATCGGGAGGACAGGGGAGGCGGAAGGCTGGAAGCAGGCTTCCGACGCCAGATCTGTCGGCCTGTCACCATAGGGCAAATATGGATTGGTGTGCGCAGGAGCGCGCAAGGGGGTAAGGATGGAAGAAAAGGCAGTGGAGAGGGTCGAGGAGAAGCTAGAAGAGAAGATAGAAGAGAAAGCAGAGAAGACGACGGAAAAAAAGACGGCGGAAGAGAAGACGACGAAAAATCCGGGGGCGGAGGAAGCGGCGGAGGAAAAGACAGGAGATACAGAGGATAAGCCGGAGGAGGCGACAGAGGAGCAGGCGGAAAATCCCGAATCGAAGGGGACAAAAGGCAAAAGAAAGGTCGGAAGGATAATAGCGGGCGCTCTTGAGCTGGCGGCGGCACTTGCGCTGACTGTTCTGGCCGGGTGGCTCTTCCGAAACACGACAGGCGTCAGGCTGTTGTACGTCAGCGTGGCGCTGGGGCGAGTCAGCAGATATTACTGGATCGCGATGGTCGCCGCGGTAGTTTTCCTGGCGGCAGGAATCGTTACCATCAAAGCCTCCGGCGTGAAAAAGGATGGCGATGGAGAAATTAAGTGCTAAAAAACAGTTGACAAAAAGAAGACTGCATTGTATACTGAATGAGTCGGTTGAGAAACCGTCTTTTGTTGGAAGTTTAGCTCAGCTGGGAGAGCATCTGCCTTACAAGCAGAGGGTCATAGGT
>JAMPIG010000080.1 GCA_023662875.1 Roseburia sp.
TTATCGGCTTTTCAGTATCTTTATTTTCTCTGTCCTTAACAGACTAACCCATTCGTCAGCATTCTTACATAAATACCGTTTTCATAAAAACGGATAATATGTTCCCTGATTTGCTCAAAAACGAGCAAGGGTTCGCCACCGCTCAAAATAACGGCAACAGGCTTTTTCGATAAAATAAAATCGGCTATTCGCGCATATCCGCCGCCCTCTCTGCCTGGAGCCTCCACCTTTTCTGTCCTCCAGTAGTTATAGCAATAAAAACAATTGTGGTTACAATCTGCCGTAACATCCCATCCCACATATGCGGGATAATTTAGCATATGATTATTCATATCCTTTTTCCTTTGCATGTTCAATCAAACGTGACAGCATGTGCCCTGAAAAGTCACTGCAGTCAAAGCCGCCGAGATACCGTCGCCTATTGCACATGCTACATACAGCCTGCGACACCAATACAACCACCACTACAAGGGTCTGGGTCTCCACCTCCCGGAACCCTTGCTATGATTATAGCGATTAAGATTAAGACAATAGCACCGATTATACAGCCTACCGGATGCGTCATTACAAAATTAATAAAATCAACCAAAGTAATTTTTTCCATTTTTTGCCTCCTTTGCATGTTCAATCAATCGTGATAGTATATGTCCTTGAAGCGTCACTGCAATCACCGCCGCCAAAATACCGTCGTCTATTTCACCTGTTAAAAACAGCCTGCAGTTCCACAGCATTCACATCCACGATCGACCGGGCCAATTGCTATACAGAATGCAAGAATTGCAACTACAATTGCAATAGCCGGATGACCCGTAGTAACAAGGAACCAGAGAAATAGAACAAGCCCCACAAAACAACAAAATTTAAGAAAACTTTTCATATTAACACCTCATTCTAATAACGCTATAACTCCAAATCTGTAGAGTTAATTTATTACAACATTCTAAGGAAATATCATATTCAGGACAGAAAGAAAGAGCAATCTTCTACGCCTGGTACTATTGGTATTATCATGACAGAATCCGCTTACGCAATACTCACCGGAATGACAGCCGCACTGGACGCCGTTGCTCTGATCCCCGCGAAAAACCTTATGTAAAATACGATGAGGAGTACAACGGTTATTCCAATAACAAAGATCAACCACCCCTTGTACTTCGCCCTGTAGGGGTGCCGCCTGCCCAGAATGACCAGAATGATTATAATTATAATCATGACCACAACAACCGCTATCATCAGAATCACTGAGCCGCGGCATAAGAAGCCCTCTCTTTCCGATACCATGCAAATCGAGCAGACTCTTTCCCGTTCCCCCCTTGACAACAGCCCTGCCTCTATTAAGATATCCCATTCCCCCATTCATGACCAAAGGCCTCAACCGTCTCGGTTGATATCTGCTCATCACATTCCATACATACATTTATTATTTCTCCATCCTCCAGACAAGCAAGGGCTTTTAATACTTGCGTAATCACATCATGCGAAGCGCATTTCGGTCGAAAGGTAATAAATAAAACACGTCCATGAAATAATTTATAAGCGGATTCCCGCCGAATGCACGTGAAATTTTTAAATAATAGGTTTCGGGATCCAGTTCAGACACGCCAAAGGTAGCTATTTCCCCTTTCTTTTTCGTTTACAAAGTTATTTCCGGACGCTTCCCAAGCGCTGACTCTAATATTTTCAATCTCCATAATAAAGCAAGTAATCCTTCAGTTCCTTTTTTTGAGATTCTGTCAGATTTGCATCGCGATCAATTTTGTCCATATTGTACCCACAGAATACACAAGAGAAATTATCGCGAATGTAGCGTTCTTTTTCGGCCGTACTCATTTCATTGTAATCCATATGTTTTCATCCTTTCTAAAGACAATTCTTTGTTTAATGGTTTCTTCTGCGTTGTCCTCCGGCTCTGCCATGATGGAGATCAGATTCAACGCTTAAAAACAAAATAGTTTCTTTCTTCCAAGCAACAATTTTTATATACAATCTTATAAACCGCTGCCTCACCCATCCCCGCCCTGCACGCACCGCGTGCTCGTCGGCTCCCGCGTCTGCTCCGTGACCTCCTGGGCTACCTTCACGCTTTTCGCAATCAAAATAACAATATCCTTATTCGTATCAGAAAGCTCGTTGAAAATAGCCTTCATATCCATATTTCTACTTTCCATTGATATAATCTCCTTTCTTAACATCATTTATTGATTTTATGAGATAATATTATATCATTTGTTGATTTGTGTCAACATGCTTTTTCACTCCCCGATTGACTTTTCCATCATTTATTGATACTATATTTGCGGAGGTGACGCCAATGAACACCCGTATTCGCAAATTGAGAAAAGCATTGAACTTAACGCAAAAGGACTTTGGGCAGAAAATAGGTTTAAAGCAAAATGCCATCAGTTATATGGAAAAAAGCGGAGCTACCGTCACGGAACAAAACATCAAAACGATCTGCTCCCAATTCAACGCCAGTGAAAACTGGCTGCGCACCGGTTCCGGGGAAATGTTTCTTGAGAATGAAAAAAAGCAAAAGGAATTTTTCGATATTTTTGACGAGCTTTCTCCCACTCTTCAGGACTATTTAATCAAAACCGCAAGAGAACTGTTGGAGGCTCAGAAAAAACTGCTTCACCCGGACAGTTAACGTCTGTTACTGTGCGTCATGTTTTTTGCGGAATACTTTCACGTGAAAGTTTGTAAAAACTATATTACTACCTGTGTCCTCTTATGTCAATATAAAACCTATATTTTTATCTGTTTTTTATCGCTTTTTATTATGCTTTTTTATTGTTTTTATCTTCCTCTTGCCGAGTAGAAACACATAAAATCAGCGAATCAGAAGACATTTTCCGTAACTGTCCCAAAGGCAACCCACTGATTCCTCACAGCGCTGTACCGGTACAACAGCGCGCCGTCTCATCGCCTCGCCGCCCCGGTGCTGCCCCGAACCACCAGCGTCGGCTGGAAGACCTGTCGGGACGGAATGCTATCATTATGCTCCATAAGCGCGATCGCCAGCTCCGCCGCCGCCTGACCAAGCTGCCGCATAGGGGTGCGGATTGTAGTCAGGTCAACATCCGGATAACTGCTGAAATCCAGATCATCGTGTCCCATCACCGACACATCCTTCGGTACGGACAAACCGTGAAGCTTTAAAGCGACTTTAACTCCTAAGGCCATATAATCACTGGCACAGCATAAGGCGGTGGGCAATTTCCCCTGTTCCAGCAGAAGCTCTACCGCTTTTTTCCCGGCGCTCATTGTGTCGGAGGCCTCGCCCACACGTAAAATCCGAGGCGTCAGCCCCTTGTCCTCCATTGCGGCGGAAAAACCTGCCTCTTTCTGCAAAATGGTATTGTTCCCCGGTTCATATGTGAGCAGAGCGATATCCTTGTGTCCTTGTTTCGCCAGATGCTTGACCGCCAAAGCTCCGCTGTTGTAATAATCACAGAAAATGTTGTTTTGCTCCTCCTGACAGGTTTTTCCGCCAATAAAAATAACCGGGACAGAACCACAGGCCGCCTTGATATGAGCCGTCTCGCTGGTGCAGGAAGCCACAATGAGGATCCCCACCTGATTTTCCGCCATCATGCGGCAGTGCCGCTCCTCCAGTTGTATACTGCGATGGCTGCTGCCCAGCATGACGCAATAGTCCCGTTCCGCCGCCAACGCGCTGATTTCGTTAAATACGATATCATAGGCTGTATCGCCTCCCATTGCGGGAACCACCACGCCAATCGCGCCGGAACGCTTCAGATAAAGGTTCCGGGCAGCCTTATTAGGCGTGTAGCCCAGCTCGTGGGCGATTCCTTTTATTTTTTCTTTCGTGGCGACAGAAATATCGGGCTCGTCCCGAAGCGCCTTAGACACTGTTACATGCGACACTCCCGCCTGCTCTGCTATCGTTTTTATGGTCGGACGATTTGACATTTCTTCCTTCCTCCTCGGTTTATTGCTTATCATTCTGATTATCGCAGACCTGATCTCTCCCCATCCAATTCTGATTTCCGCTAATCAATAACCCCGCCGCATTCGCCAAATGTCAACACAAGCATAGTCGTTTGGCCTATTACTCGCAGGAATAAATCCATAGTAATTTTTACCCGCCTGCCTGTCAAGCCCGTATTTTTATTTCCGCCAGGCGCGGGTCTCTCTCAAACAGAATACATTTTGAATATTTATTCATTTATGCTTCTTTTATTCATTTTTTGCGTATATTATTCATATTTTTATTTATATTGCCACTTGTTTTTCCGAAAGGGATGTTGTATAGTAGCAAGTGAAATTGTTAAGCTGTATATATTACATAAAATTTGGAGGATTTTCATTATGAAAGAAAAAGTTGTTCTTGCTTATTCCGGCGGTCTGGATACCACCGCTATCATCCCCTGGCTGAAGGAGAATTTTGACTATGAAGTGATCTGCGTCTGCGTGGACTGCGGACAGGCGGAGGAGCTGGACGGCCTGGAGGAGCGGGCGAAATCCTGCGGCGCTTCCAAGCTGTATATTGAAAATGTCATCGACGAATTCTGCGACGAATATATCGTTCCCTGCGTTCAGGCAAACGCGGTCTACGAAAACAAGTATCTGCTGGGCACCTCTATGGCGAGACCCCTGATCGCGAAGAAGCTGGTGGAAATTGCCAGAAAGGAAGGCGCGACCGCCATCTGCCACGGCGCTACGGGGAAGGGAAATGACCAGATCCGCTTCGAGCTGGGCATCAAGGCTTTAGCTCCCGATATCAGGATCATCGCCGCATGGCGGAACGACAAGTGGACCATGGATTCCCGGGAATCCGAGATCGAATACTGCAAGGCCCACGGCATTCATCTTCCCTTCTCCGCGGATTCCTCCTACAGCCGCGACCGGAATATCTGGCACATCAGCCATGAGGGGCTGGAGCTGGAGAATCCGGCCAACGAGCCGAACTACGAGCATCTGCTGGTTCTGGGCACAACGCCGGAAAAAGCTCCCGACGAGAGTGAATACGTCACCATGGGCTTTGAGAAGGGCGTTCCGGTCTCCGTCAACGGCAAGAAGATGAAGGTTTCCGAGATCATCACCGTCCTGAATGAGCTGGGCGGAAAGCACGGCATCGGTATTATCGACATCGTGGAAAACCGCGTTGTAGGCATGAAGTCCCGCGGCGTCTACGAGACCCCCGGAGGAACCATCCTGATGGAGGCTCACCAGCAGCTGGAGGAGCTGATTCTGGATCGGGACACCTACGCCATGAAGAAGGAGATGGGCAGCCGCTTTGCAAGCCTGGTTTATGAAGGAAAATGGTTTACCCCCCTGCGACAGGCGGAGCAGGCATTTATCGAGGAGACCCAGAAATTTGTGACCGGCGAAGTGAAGTTTAAGCTCTACAAGGGAAATATCATCAAGGCGGGCACTACCTCCCCCTACTCTCTCTACAACGAGAGCATTGCTTCCTTCACCACCGGCGATCTGTACGACCATCACGACGCGGAGGGCTTTATCAATCTGTTCGGCCTCTCCTGTAAGGTGCGGGCGATGAAGATGAAGGAGCAGGGCGTATCCCTGTTCGAGTAAAAAAGTATCATCCTTTTTCCATAAAACCCCTGCCCGGCGTCAAGGAAGCCTGGCAGGGCTCTTTATTTATGACAATGGATTTAATTAGGAGAATACGTTTATGCGTTCTGTTTTTACGTTCTATCTGTTGAGCATCAATCTCGTCGGTTTTTTGATCATGGGCGTCGATAAAAAAAGAGCCATCCGACATGCCTGGCGCATCTCGGAGGCATCTTTGTTTTTGACGGCTCTGGCGGGGGGCGCGCTCGGCTGTACTCTGGGGATGCACTTCTTTCACCATAAGACGAGACACTGGTATTTCCGATACGGCTTACCCGCCATCTTTCTGGCGCAGGCCGCTTTCCTGTTCCTTTTTCTCCGGCCATAGAATTCGCACTTTACGAAAATTCTTTTGTCATGAATCACAATCTGCCTGGCCCCTGTAAAAAAGGGAAGATCCACCCCGAAGAATACTCCGTATTCTTCCCGTGTTGTAAAAACGCATTTTAGAATAAGCAAGGAGAATTTAATATGGCAAATAAGAAAAATTTTCAAAAAAAGTAATTTTCCATGCAATGAACATCAAATTTTTTTGTGTATATAAGTGAAGGCCTTTATACACAGGAAAAGGAGGGCACCATGAAAGACGACGAAATCATCGCTCTGTACTTAGCCAGAAACGAAAGCGCCATATCCGCAACGTCCGACAAGTACGGCAGCTACTGTCATTCCATTTCCTACAATATTCTGCACGACAGTGAAGATGCAAAGGAATGCGTCAACGATACCTGGCTGGGAGCTTGGAAATCCATACCTCCTCACCGTCCCAACCGGCTATCGACCTATTTGGGTAAAATCACGCGCAATCTCTCGCTCAATCGTTTCAGACAGTACACCGCCGAAAAACGCGGTTTCGGACAAACCGCGCTTGTGCTGTCGGAGTTGGACGACTGTATACCGTCCGGAAAGGATGTGGAGCAGGTTATTGAGGAAATGGCTCTGACGGCCTCCATCAACCGTTTTCTGCGTCAGCAGTCCAGAGAGAGACGCAATATTTTCATCCGCCGCTACTGGTATCTCTATCCGATACGTGATATCGCGATAGCTTACGGTATGAGCGAAAGCAAGGTCGCGTCCCTGCTCTTCCGTATGCGGAATGAACTGAAATCACACCTTGAAAAGGAGGGAATCACGATATGAAAAACGAAAAAATTCTGAACGCGATCGGCGGGATCGACGACGATCTGATCTCCGACGCGGTCAATGACACAAGGTCTGCGGCAAAGAAAAGAATCTCCTGGAAAAAATGGGGAAATATTGCCGCCATGCTGGCACTCTGCCTCACCGCCGGGCTTATCGGCGTCGGTATTGGCAGCCGCGGAAGCCACACGCCCCAAAACAGCGTAGTTTTGCTGGATGTCAATCCCAGCGTCTCCCTGACCGTAAACGCGAAGGAAAAACTGGTCAGCGCGGAAGGACTGAACGCGGACGGCAGAATTATTTTGGAGGGAATGGATCTTAAGGGCGTCGACATGACCGTAGCCATAAACGCCATTATTGGCTCCATGCTGCAAAAGGGGTACTTGAGCGACCTGCAGAACGCCATCCTCGTCAGCGTGGAAAATGAAGACGCCCAGACATCCGCCGCGCTTCAGGAACGAGTTGCTTCGATTATCGGAAGCAGCGACAACAGCCTGGACGTTACGGTTCTCAGTCAGGCAATAAACGACACGACAGACCTGGAGCAGATGGCGCAAAAATACAACATCTCGCTCGGTAAAGCGGCTTTCATCCAGGAAGTAGTCGCCCAGGATCCGACCCTGACGGCGGAAAAGCTTGCCCCGCTGTCCATCACGGAGATCGCGCTGATTTCCCAGTCCAAGCATCTCGCCTCCGACGCTGTGATACAGAACGGCACGGCCAGCGACAAGGCTTATATCAGCCGGGACTCCGCCGCAGAAGCGGCATACCTGTATGCCGGCGTTGATGCAGGGGATGTGACGGCGGTAAAGGTGGAATTCGACAGCGATGACGGAATTATGATTTACGAAGTGGAATTTCAGACTGAAACCGCAAAATACGAATGTGACATTGACGCCCGCACCGGCCAGGTTTTGGGCTATGAATCCGAGAAGATGTTCGCGGGAGCTTCCGGCACGCCGCAGCAGCCCTCCGGGTCTCAGCAGTCTTCCGAGTCCCAGCAGCCCACCGAATCCTGGCAGCCCTCCGGCTCCCAGCAACCCGTCGAGTCCCAGCAGCCCGCCTCCTACATTGGAGAGGACGCCGCAAAGACGGCCGCCCTGACAGACGCAGGCATCGCCGCGGATACCGTAAGCTATATCAACTGCTGGATTGATTACGACGACGGACGGGCCGAGCATTACGACGTGGAGTTTACTGTAGGTCAAGTAGAGTACGAATACGAGATCGACCTGTATTCCGGCGCGGTACTAAAGCGGGATATGGAGGATCACAGCCATCACAACACGACTCCTTCCACTCCTAATCCGGGGGCTTCCGGCTCCCAGCAGCCCGCCGGTTCCCAGCAGCCCGCCGGTTCCCAGCCGTCCTCCTCTTCCTACATCGGTGAGGACGCCGCGAAAACCGCAGCCCTTAACCACGCGGGGCTGACCGCCTCTCAGGTTACAAAGCTTAAGGCCGAGTTCGATATCGACGACGGCGTCGCCCTGTATGAAGTTGAGTTCGAGTATAATCGTTACGAGTACGAATACGAAATTGACGCCGCTACGGGCGCGGTGCTGAAATACGATATTGACGATTAACCGGGACATCGGAAAACAGCCTGTCCTGACAAGGGGAGTGAGCGCTCGTACGAGCCGCTCACTCCCCTGATAAATTCTGAAAGCCTTCCTCTTTTCTCCCTCTTGGTATTCTTTCGATGCGGTTTCTTCCTTACCGCAGCTTCCCGCAAAGCACAAATCATTGCTTCAGAGCCTGAAACACCCTTAAGGACTCCAGGGGATGCCCCCAAAAATCAAACATTGCCTGATTGTCCCAGGAGCAGCCGCCGTAATAGAGCCCCGCGTCCTCCGGATCATAGTCTCCCGCGTAGCTGCTGGCCCAGCCGCTCCCGTATTTCTCCCAGATCGGTGAATTGTCCTGATTCGCCTCTCCCACCGGAATCCAGGTTCCCTCCCAGTAAAAAATTCCCAGCATACCCGATTCCTGTGCCGCCGCGCAGATATCCCGGATCATGGACGCCTGTCCCTGCACCGTAGCGTCATAGCCCTCCACCAGTCCGTTTACGCCGTCAAAGCTGTTGCCGCAGCCGTCTCCGTCCTCGGTCGTATAGCAGTAAGAGGTCTCCGCGATCACAACCTCTTTTCCGTACTCCTCCCGGATTTCCTCCGCCGCCAGCTGAATTTTATCTACGGAACCGTGCCAGAAGGGATAATAGGACATGGCAAAGATATCGTAATCGACCCCAGCGTCCGAGAGGTTCCGGACAATATTTCGAATCCGGGTCGTATCCTGGATATCCGTATAATGTACGGCAACCTGAATCTCTTTCCCGTAGACCTCCGAAATCTCCCGAACCGCCCGGCTTCCCGCGTTCAGCAGCTCCATCACCGCCGCGACATTCGTCTCCCCGCACATCCCGTTATTGATCTCGTTGCCGACCTGTACCATACCCACGTCCACCCCGGCGTCCAATAGCTCTGTCAGGCTCTCTTTGGTGAACGCATAAAGGGCGTCCCTCTTCTCGTTCCGGTTTAACTCCGCCCAGGCCTTTGGCGCATGCTGCCGCTTGGGATCCGCCCAGAAATCGGAATAATGAAGGTCGATGCAGACCTTCATCCCGTACTCCGTCGCTCTCTTTCCCATCTCCACTGCCGCGGCGACGTCGTTGTTTCCGCCGCCGTAACCGTTGCCCTCCTCATCATAAGGATCGTTCCAGACCCGCAGCCGGATATAATTTACACCGGCTTGCGCCAGGGTCAGAAAGACATCCTGCTCCTCGCCCTCAAAATTATAGTAGACAACGCCGCTCTTTTCCTCCGCCAGCACAGAGGACGCGTCCATCCCCCGGATAAAAGCCTCCGAAAGCCCCTCGATCGGCTCGATTTGAATCGGGGACGGCTCCGTCCCGGCGGACTCAGTTCCTGCTCCCGCTTCCTCTTTCCCAGCCGACTCGCTTTCCTGATTCACTTCCGACTTTTCCTCTCCTCCCGGCTCCGCCTCAAAATCCGATTTCTCAGCTTGATCAGGCTCCAAACCCTGTCCGGATTCCTCCGCCCCGACGGAACCCGTCCCCGACCTGGCATCTTCCGCCTCGCCGCAGCCGGTCAGCGCCCCCAGGCACAGACATAGGCTCACATACAGAACCAGCCATTTTCGACTCTTCGCCCCCATATCGCTCCTCCTGTGCCACAATTCCCCTGCAACACCTTTCTTCTGTGGTACAATAACCTTATTCTCGGCAGAAAACGGCCGAATGGCCATCCGTACCGTGATTGCAACGCAATCATGGTACAATCCGGCGCTTCCTCACTCGCGATCCGGCTTTCCCGCGCTCAGATCGGTATAACAGTCCAAAAGCCCCACCGTCTCGTTAGCCGGACGTCCGTACATATTACAGCACTTATGGGAAATCTCCCCGCCGCCTTCCTTCTCCTCGTCCATCTCCACGCTCATCCGCGCTACTCCCATCCGGGTCTCCCCGTCCAGATGCCGCATAATCTCCTCGATCAGCCTCTCCTGCTCCATCCTTCCGCCCCCTGTCAAACAGATCGCTCATCCTAATTCTCTCGGTGCTTTCCCCGGCGAAGCTCCCGGCTGCCACGCCGAACCGATAACGGCCAACACACCGCTGTTTTAAAACACAGCAAAGCTCCTGCCGTTTGCGATTATTTCCCGGATTTCTTTCCCCGGATCTGGTTCTTCAGCTCCTCCAGCGCCTCCTTATATTTCACGGAGGTCATACCCGGGTTGGAACGAATCAGATCGTTCCGGAAAAAGTTCTTCTCCTCCCGGATCCGCTTCCCTTCCGCCAGATTCTGCAGATATCGAACCCGCAGCTCCAGAAGCTCTTCCTTCACGCTCTCAAAATACTCTGATGGCTTTGCCTTCGCTGAGCTGACGATCCCTTCCAGTTTATTTTCGATATTGTTTTTCAGCTCCGCCACACTGCCCTTAAATTCATCCTTCGCCGTACTGACACTTTCCGCCAACGCATTCTTTGCCGTTCCTACGCTCTCCGCCAACACATCCCTCGCCGTACTGACGCTCTCTGCAAAGGCGTCGGCGCGGTTTTCCAGCCCGGCTTCCGCCGCAGCGGCGATATCGTTCAGGCGCTTCTGGATATGCTCCAGCTCCTCCTTCGCCCGCTCCATCTTGATCAACAGCTCGCGCAGGTCAATAGCCGCCTTAAAGGACAGGGCGAAATCCGAGAAAATCCCCGCGGTCAATACCAGAGTAACCACCGTAAGCGCCTGCCCCGGAATCATGAATACAAGCCGCTCCACCCGCACCTGAATTACCTCTGTCATCAGAATCGTAAAGAATCCCCAGGCCAGACTGGAGCCCAGACAGATATGCCCCTGAAAATTGAATCTCTGCTCGGAATAATCCCAGTAGCGCACCTTAAACAACTTCTCCATCAGAACGCCGGTCACATACTCCAATGCCGTTGCGCCGACACAGCCCGCCACATAGGTCAGAAGGATAGAATCCTGAAAGGGCATCGAAACCACCAGCATCATAATCGCCCCGCTGCCGTAGATCGGCAGGAACGGTCCCCGCATAAATCCGCGGTTTGTCAGCTTCCGGGACTTGATCGATACAAAGGCCGACTCAAAGCACCATCCCGCGAAACAATAGAAATAAAAGAAAAACAACCACTGAAGAACAGAATAATGATACATAATCGCTCCCTCGTCTGCTCTCCGGACTTCCCGTCCCGACCGGAAAGCGCTCAACGATACACAAAAACCTCCGCCGAAAGCTTTCCCTTCCTGGTTTCCTTCAGCTCCCCTCCCAGGGTAAACTTCCCGTACCCCCTGGCGCTGACCGTCTCCCCGGCCTTCAGGCTGCGGGAATTATTCTCGCAAAGCCTGCCGTTGACGTAGACCCTGCCCGCCCGGAACAGCTCGATACTCTTTTCTCTTGACATATTATAAACTTTCGCCAGCACCGCGTCAACCCGCAAAGACTGCACCTGAATCCGCACCGTCTCCGGCTCCTCCTGCAAGACCTCCGGAATCTGCTCCGCGACCCGACAGCTTACCTGCGTATGCTTTACCTGTTCCAGATTCTGACAGATATACTCCGCAACGGAATCCAAGCAAAAAAGGCAGGCCTGTTTCCCGCCTGCCCTGATATCTCCTATAGTGCTTCTGTCGATCCCCAGATTCATCAGCGCCCCCAGAAAATCACGGTGCGACAACTCGTCTGCGAATTTTTCCTGAAGAGGCGCAATATGAATACATACGATGGGAAACGGCGTCTCGTAGCCAAGCTGCCCGCTGTCTCCGAACCGGATCATTACCCTGTCCGCGTTTTCAAAGCCGCCGTACAGCGTGTATCCGGCGTACCGAAGCCCCGGCTCCTCCTGCCAGAACGCCTCCTGACCGCCAAGCCCCAGAAATCCCGTAAAGGTATAGATCCCCTGGGCAAAAGACCGCCCCGCCAGGTCGTGAAGCCTGCTTTTCAGCAGCTGTATCTCTTTCTCGTTCTCCTGTGCCATAAGCTACGTAAAGCTGATTACCTCTTCCCTGGGCGCTTTCGTCTTCTCAACGCTCAGGGCATGGAGGATCGGGCCCTCTCCTTTATAATCTTCCCAATATTCCTTCGCGACTACCGCCGTCACCTTTACCCATTCCTTCTGCTTTAAGGCACCCGCCCCCGCAAATTCGCAGGCATAGCCCAGAAAAGCCATATCCTCCGCGCAGCAGGTCATAGCCATACGGCCGGGGACAAAATACCCTGCCGGGAATTTTTCCGGCTTCAGCACCATCGCCGTAAAACGGATTTTCTTTCCGGTATAACGCTCCAGATGATCCATGGAATCCAGATACCAGATTCCATAGCCCTCGTTATTCAGCTCAATGATATCCTGGTTCAGATCATACGGCAGATCCTCCTCAAAGATTTCATCGATCTCGCCGTTGGAATCCTCAAAGATTACATCCGCCTTCGCGTTGACCGCCTTGATATTCCTCTTATAGGTATTCAGCTGATCCCGGACGGAATCGCAGCGGTTGAAAATAATCATTTCCGAACCCCGGATCATCTCCGCCAGCAGGGAACGCATATTGGTATAATACATCTGGAAGGAGGATCCGTCGATCGTCGTAATCTGCTGCTCGATCTTCCAGTACCAGGGAAGTCTGACGTTTTTATAATTCCACATGCCGTTAAACTCGATAATAATTCTTTCCGGCTTATGCTTTTTTTCCAGCTCCGTCAGCTTCTCCGGCGTAAAATCCGCCTCCTCCTCGATCCGCTCTATCTCCGTGCGGCTCCTCTTTAAAAGCGCCTCGTCGTACTCGTTTTCCCCCTCCTCGCACAACAGGAGAAGGGTCTTACCCCGAACCTGAAAATAGGGCTGCGCCAGGGTAAAGCTGATAAATTCCGTCTTCCCGCTCTCCAGAAAGCCGTTGATCACATATACAGGCTTCATCCGCTACCATTTCCTTTCCTATCGCCTGAAAATCATTTGCCAAAGCGAACAGGCTCGCTTGCAGCTTTTTTGCTGCGCGGCAGGCCAAGCATCAGGCCTCCGGGAAGAAAAGCTCCTCCAGCCGGTCTTCCTTCAGCTCGGATCCAATCACGCAGATCTTTCCGGTAACCTCCGGCTTGCCCGCCCTGATATCGTGCTCGCCGGGTACATAATCGTAGTAAATCCAGGTTCCGTCTTCCCCGGGCACCATGCCCTTAGCCCGGAGTACCGCGCCGTACTCCCCTCCGTCCAGAGCGGTCAGGATGCTCTCCAGCTTCTCCCTTGTAAACTTCGCCGGAGTCTCCCGGCCCCAGCTGGTAAAGATCTCGTCCGCGTGGTGATGGTGGTGATGTCCCTCGTCGTGATGATGATGCCCGTGCTCCTCACCGTCGTGGTGATGATGGTGATGCTCTTCCTTGTCGTGGTGATGCTCGTGCTCCTCACCGTCGTGGTGATGATGGTGATGCTCTTCCTCGTCATGATGATGGTGCTCATGCTCCTCATCGTCGTGGTGATGATGGTGCTCGTGCTCCTCATCGTCGTGGTGATGATGGTGCTCGTGTTCCTCGCCGTCGTGGTGATGATGCTCATGCTCCTCGTCATCATGGTGCTCATGGTCACACGCCTCGTCATGGTGATGATGACCGCCGCAGCAGGGGCAGACCTCATCCTCCTCGTCGTGGTGATGCTCCTCCTGCACATGCGCCAGCATCTCCCGCATCATCTCGTCCAGGGTATCCGCGCCCTCGATGGTCTCCAGCACATCCTTCCCTTCCAGCTGATCCAGAGGCGTCGTGATAATCGTTGCCTTCGGGTTATGCTCCCGAACCAGCGCCACGCACTCCTGCAGCTTCTGCTCGCTTACCTTATCGGTTCTGCTTAAAAGAATCGTCCCCGCGTACTCAATCTGGTTGATAAAAAACTCTCCAAAATTCTTGATATACATCTTCGCCTTGGAAGCGTCTACTACCGCCACCGCGCTGTTTACCTGTACATGCAGCTCCGCGGCCACGTTTTCCACCGCCCGCAGCACATCGGAAAGCTTGCCTACCCCCGAGGGCTCGATCAGAATTCTCTCCGGCGCGTAGGTCGTAATCACCTCTTTCAGGGAAGCGCCGAAATCGCCTACCAGCGAGCAGCAGATACAGCCGGAATTCATCTCCTTGATCTCGATCCCCGCCTCCTTTAAGAAGCCGCCGTCAATTCCGATCTCGCCGAATTCATTCTCGATCAAAACCGTCTTGCTCCCGTCCAGAGCCTCCTTCAGAAGCTTTTTAATCAGCGTCGTCTTTCCCGCGCCAAGGAACCCGGAAAATACATCTATTTTTGTCATGTTATTACCTCCTTGCCCGACAATGTGTCTTCCTTTCCATCCTTCTTATTCTCCACCATTCGGAAAAGCTTGTCAAGAAGGCGATTCTAAAACTTTAATAAATTTCCCCCAGCGCCGCCCGGATCAGGCTGAGCGGCACAACGGCCAGCTCGCCGTCCCCGCTGCCGCCAGAAAGAATCCCCAGAAAATATCCCCGGCTGTCAAAAAGACCGCCGCCGGACATCCCCGGTTTCGCCTCCGCCCTTACCCACATCATATACTGGTCATAATCCTCCAGGAAAATCCATCCGTCCAGAATCGTACCCTCGTAGGCCTCCGCCGCCACGCCTGCCCGGCTGCCCATAACGATACAGCTATCCCCCTGCCTTACCGCGTCAAAGCTTTCCTGATCTGTCTTTACCCTGGCATACTGTTCCAGATTTTCCGCCTGCAGCCCCGTTTCCGGGACGCGCAGCAGACCCAGATCCGCCAGGTCAAAACAGACGAAATCATCGCAAATCACGCTCAGTCCGTCAAAAAAAGTGACCCGCAGACCATCCTCCGCCTCCTCCAACACATGGGCCGCCGTCAGAATCAGCAGCTCGCCCTGCTCCTCCCCGTAGATCACGCCGCTGCCCAGGCTGCCGCCCGCGCCGACCTGCACCATACATCCGCCGCCCTGCCGCTGCAACAGATCCGCAAGGTTCTCATTCTCCGAATCCGTCCATTGCAGCGGCTCCATCTCCGCGAGGAGTCCGAGCACAGTCTCCCCGGCTCCCGCGGCCTCGCCAGGTATACCCCCTTCCGGATTTTTATCATCCGAGCCCCCATATTCCGCCTCCGAGATGCCTGCGTCGCCGGGCAACTCTGCTCCCTGGCCTTCCGTATCCGAACTTTCCCACTCCGTCTCAGAATTTCCGGCGCAGCCTCCCAGCAGCAGGCAGACCGCCGCCAGCCATAAAAAAGCGTCCTGTCGCACACTTTTGTTGCGACGAAGTTTCCTATAGAATAAAATGATTCTCTTCAAAACGCCCTCCCCGCTCGGGTTCTCCCTGAAAAAGGAACAGACCACCTGTCGGTGGTCCTTCCCGTAAGCAAAACGATAAGCCGGGTTATGTCGTTGGATGATCATCTGTCTGGCACGGCTGTTGCCAGCCGCGTCAAGCGACCTACCTGAAAGCAGGCCGGGCAAGCCTGTCGCTTTCTGTTTGGTCTTGCTTCGGATGGGGTTTACATGGCTCCGCCTGTCGCCAGACGGACGGTAGTCTCTTAAGCTGCCTTTCCACCCTTACCAGGCCGCATGGGACATGCAGCCGAAAGAACCGGGTAAGCCGGTTCTTTCCCTCAATGAAGAGGCGGCGGTTTATTTCTGTTGCACTGGCCTTGGAGTCGCCTCCACCGGACGTTATCCGGCATCC
>JAMPIG010000081.1 GCA_023662875.1 Roseburia sp.
AGCACTCGGCTGTTAACCGAGTTGTTGTAGGTTCGAGCCCTACTCGGGGAGCGCAAAGTGCGGAACGTGCGCGCTTGATCTGCCGTCGGCGCGGCAGTCGGGAAGCCTATAGACATTAGTGTTTGTAGGCTTTTTTATTCGTGACAATAGAATTTTCGCGAAGCGTAAATTCTATTGTTTGGGGCCAAAAGGATATCAGTTATAAAAGGAGCGAAAAGAAATGAAGCGAATGAAAAAATGGATCACTGCTTTTGCGGCCGTAGCGGCCGCCCTTTCCCTGACCGCGTGCCAGGGGAATCCCTCCGCGGACATTCGGAACGACCTGACGGGCAGCCTGGAAGGGGAAGCCTCTCAGCCGTCCGCAGACAGCCAAAGCCAGGCGGCGGAGCTGGATGAGCGGGAAGCTCAAAAGCTCTACAACAATTACATCGAGATTAACAACCACATGGTGGGCGAGCTCAATGACGCGCTGACACAGTATTTTTCCGAAGTAAACATTGAGAGTGAAACATTTGAGTTTGTAAAAGAAAACATTAACAACTATTTCTGCTATTACCCGCATTCCGCCAGATATCTCGGATACGCGGAGGAAGCTTACGAGGCGGCGTCCGGCAAGAGCGAGAAGGATGCTCTCGACCAGGCTTATCTGGATCTTTATCCCTCTTTGCAGAGACTGATTACCGTGCTGGGAGAAATACATGCCTATACCGACGACGACGGTTTTCTGGAAGATAATTTCGCCAAGTCGCAGGAACAGCATACGGCCTTGATGGAGGCTCTCGCGGAATATCTTACATACGGCGATGCGTTCCTGAACGAATTGGGCACCGTCGCATCCCAGCGGGAAAGAGAAGAGCTGGAGGAGATGAAAGAGGCTGGTTACGAGGTATTATACGCCTTGAATATGGCGATGTTTTCAGCTGAGGATCTCTATAACGAGCTGTATCGTCAGGGGATCGGAAATGAAAATGTGCTGGATATGGATCTGACTCTCGTTCAGCCCCTGTATGATGAATTTACCTCTTATGTGGATCAGGTTCTGCAGTATGATCAGGACAAGGAGGCGCTGAAGCAGGAGGGACTCTATGTGACTGTGGACGGCATGAGAAACTGGGGCTTCTTTGTGACGGCTCTGCAAAACACGCATAAATCCATCACGGCAGTTCTGGAGAAGGTACAGGCGGGAGAATCTCTGGATATGATCGCCATTCGCCTGTCGGGCTCAGGCAACGCCTCCGTATCGTCCTTTGCGGAAGGATTGTCGGAGGTCATTGACTGCTATAATGACCTTGTGGCATACTGATTTCGACTGTAACAAATACTCCTTATTGAAAAAATGAGCAGGAAACCAGAGAATGGCAGGGACTCACCCCCCTGCCTTCTCTATCGCCTCCTGCACCGTCCGCACGCCGATAATCTCGATTCCACTGTTCTTTCTGCAGTCTGCCGCGCAGACGGCAGGGACAAGGCAGCTCTCGAAGCCCAGCCTCTCCGCCTCCGCTACCCTCTGCCTGGCCATACTGACCGCCCGGATCTCGCCGCTTAAACCCACCTCCCCGAAAACCATCAGCTTCGGGCTGAGCGCCCTGTTTTTAAAGCTGGAGACCACGGCCATAACGATTCCCAGGTCGATCGCAGGCTCCAGAATCTTCATTCCTCCTGTAATATTGACGTAAGCGTCGCAGGACGCCAACTGCAGCCCCGACCGCTTTTCCAGCACAGCCATCAGCAGGTTGACCCGGTTGAAGTCCGTCCCGGTGGTCTGGCGGCGGGGAATGCCGAAATTACTGTGGCAGACCAGCGCCTGGATCTCTACCAGAAGCGGCCTGGTTCCCTCCATGGTACAGGCCACCACCGAACCGCTGGCGTTTTCGGGTCTTCCGTTCAGCATATATTCGGAGGCGTTCCTCACCTCGATCAGCCCTTCCTCCCGCATTTCAAACACGCCGATCTCATTGGTGGAGCCGAAGCGGTTTTTGACGCCCCGCAGAATCCGGTACGAGGCGTGCCGGTCTCCCTCGAAGTAAAGCACGGTATCCACCATATGCTCCAGAACCCGCGGCCCCGCCACCGTCCCCTCCTTGGTCACATGCCCCACGATAAAGACGGACACGCCGAAGCCCTTTGCCAGCTGCAGCAGGATTCCCGTGGACTCCCTTACCTGGGAAACGCTGCCCGGCGCTGCGGAAACGTTCTCGTTATACATCGTCTGGATGGAATCGATCACTACCGCCTCCGGCTTCCGCGTCTGGATGACCTCCGCAATCTCGTCCAGTCTTGTCTCGCAGAGCAGGAGCATCTCGGGCGTAAAGCTTCCGAGCCGATCCGCCCGCATCTTGATCTGGGCCAGGGATTCCTCCCCGGAAATATAGAGCACCTTATGTCCGCCGCCGGAGAGATTGCGGCAGACCTGCAGAAGCAGGGTAGACTTTCCGATCCCCGGATCTCCGCCGACCAGGGTCAGGGAGCCCTGTACGATGCCTCCGCCCAGAACCCGATCCAGTTCGCCGATCCCGGTGGAAATCCGGTCTTCCTCCTTCAGAGTAATCTCCGACAGAATACTGGGCTGAACGCTTCCATGCCGCCCCTGCTGCCCGCCCGCCGTTCCCATATGGGCCGGCTTGCTGACCGGCTCCTCCACAAAGGAATTCCATTCCCGGCAGCCGGGACATTGTCCCATCCATTTTGTCGATTCGTAACCGCAGTTCTGGCAGAAAAAAACGGTTCCTGATTTGCTTTTCGCCATAATCCCTCCTGAAAACGCCGGGAAGCAAGCTCCCCGGCGTCCATCCTAACCTTCCTGTCGCCGCTTAAGCGGCGTTTTATGCTCTTTCGATCTTAACCGGCACCTCTCCTACCGCTTCCAGCTCCACGCTGAGGGAAAGCTTTCCGCCCAGCCCGGTAGTCATGGAACCGATGCTCTTGCCGCCTACAAACACCTCGTATTCCGTGTCGTCGTCCAGGCCTATGGTTATCTGGGCGTCCTCGCCGCCCTCCACCACAAATTCCACGCCGTTCTCCGTCTCCTGGAATTCCAGCACACTGGTTCCCGGCACAGACTCATAGAGAAACATGCCGTTCTTCTCCAGCTTTGTGATATCCCGGCAGGTCTTTACCTTCAGCAGATCGCCCGCGTGCTGAAAATCCTCCACCTTTGCCTTCTTCTCCAGCGTATGATTGCCGAAGCTGATTGCGCCGCTCTTCTCGCTGCGGAGCAGCTCTTCTATAACTGCCATCTGTATTTCCTCCTGTTCCTTTGTAGTCATTCCCTGACAGCTACTTACAGTATATTCGATTCCGGTTTTGTTGTAAAGCAGACTTTTCCGTTTTTATATCCGACCGATACGGCGTCGCCTGGCTGAACCTTTTTCTGCAGGATTTCCTCCGCCAGCGCGTCCTCCACAACGGACTGGATCGCCCGCTTCAGCGGCCTGGCTCCCATCTTATTATCCGCGTACTTTTTAACGAGATGCTCCTTCAAAGCCGCCGTCAGGCCAAGACGGATATCCATCTGCGCCTCGCAGCGCCTGCCCAGATCCGCCGCCAGAAGGTTGACGATCGCTTTCATATTGTCGTCGCTGAGCTGATGGAAGACGATGATATCGTCAATCCGGTTGATAAACTCCGGTTTAAAGCTCCTTTTAACCTCCTCCATCACCCCGGACTTCATCCGCTCGTAATCCTTTCTGGCGTCCGCTGCGGCCGCAAATCCCAGGTTCTTGGGATCAACAATGCGCTGCGCCCCGGCGTTGGAGGTCATAATCAGGATCGTATTCTTAAAGCTCACCTTCCTACCCTTGGAATCCGTAATATGGCCGTCGTCCAGTACCTGCAGGAGGATGTTGAATACGTCGGGATGGGCCTTCTCGATCTCGTCGAAGAGTACGACGGAATAGGGATTGCGCCGCACCTTCTCGCTGAGCTGCCCTCCTTCCTCAAAGCCTACATAGCCGGGCGGCGAGCCGATCATCTTGGAGACGGAATGACCCTCCATATATTCCGACATATCGACGCGGATAATCGCGTCCTCCGAGCCGAACATAGCCTCCGCCAGCGCCTTGGAAAGCTCCGTCTTTCCCACGCCGGTAGGCCCCAGGAACAGGAAGGAACCGATCGGCCGTTTCGGATCCTTCAGCCCGACGCGCCCCCGGCGCATGGCCCTTGCGACCGCGGTCACAGCCTCCTCCTGTCCGATGACGCGCTTATGCAGGATTCCCTCCAGCTTCAGCAGTCTCTCGCTCTCCTTCTGGGCAAGCTTCTGGACGGGGATCTTCGTCCACATAGCCACAATATCCGCGATATCATTCTCCGTAATCACAATCTGGCTTCTCTGACGACCGTTTTCCGCCTTCTTTTTCGCCCGCTCATATTTCCGGATCAGTTCATCCTGATCCCGCTTGATCTCCGCCGCCTGGGAAAAGGCCTCCATGCGGATCGAGCGCTCGATCTGCAGATCCTTCTTCTTGATCTCCGCCGCCATCTCCTTCAGCTTATCCGGCAGATCCGAGGTACGCAGCCGCGCTCCCGCGGCAGCCTCGTCGATCAGATCGATCGCCTTATCCGGCAGATTACGGTCGTTGATATAGCGGCTGGAAAGTCTCACCGCAGCCTCCACCGCCTCCGAGCTGATTGTCACCCGGTGATGCTCCTCGTATTTCTCCTTGATCCCCTCCAGGATCCGGATCGCTTCCTCCTCGGTCGGCTCCTCGACATTCACCGGCTGGAACCGGCGCTCCAGGGCGGCGTCCTTTTCGATATATTTCCGATATTCGGCGATCGTGGTAGCGCCGATCAGCTGCAGCTCCCCTCTCGCCAGAGAAGGCTTCAGGATATTGGAGGCGTCGATGGCTCCCTCCGCGCCTCCCGCCCCGATCAGCGTATGCAGCTCATCCAGGAACAGGATCACATTCCCGTCGTCGATGACCTCCTTAATCACACGCTTGATGCGCTCCTCAAACTCTCCCCGATATTTGCTTCCCGCCACCATACCGGACAGATCCAGGGTCAGCACCCGCTTATCCTTTACCGTAAAGGGAACCTTCCCCTCTACAATCCGCAGAGCCAGCCCTTCTACCACCGCCGTCTTTCCCACGCCGGGTTCGCCGATCAGACAGGGATTATTCTTGGTACGCCTGCTGAGGATCTGGATCAGGCGGCGTATTTCGTCCTCCCGTCCGATCACCGGATCCAGGCTTCCCTCCTTCGCCAGCGCGGTCAGATCCCTGCTGTACTGGTTCAGCGTCGAGGTTCTTGACTTTCCCTGGGGTCTTCTGCCGAGATCCTCCTTATACAGGTTTCCGTCCTGGCCCATGGCGATCAGGGTATCCATGTAAATCTTCTGCACATTTACGCCCAAGGTATTCAGAAGACGCACCGCCACATTGTCTCCCTCTTTAATCAGGGCCAGCAAAAGATGCTCCGTTCCCGTCCGGGGCTGCCCGAAACGGGCGGCCTGCCTGTGGGCCTCCTCCAGAATTCTCTGCGCCCTGGGGGAATAGCCTTCCCGCTCCCGCAGAGCAGTTCCTCCGTCAAAGGCGATAGACTCCCGGATCATATCCAGCATCTGGGACAGCTCCACCCCGTTATCCGCCAGGGTTTTATGAGCCACCCCCGCCGGCTCCTTCAGAAGCCCCGCCAGAATATGCTCCGTCCCCACATACCCCTGCTTCAGCCTCGAGGCAAAACGGGCTGCCTCCCGAAGCGCCTCCTGTGCGTTATCCGTAAACTGAGACTGCATCATAAACGTCCTCCGTTATTATAATCCTCATAGATCTCCTCGATCAGCTCGTGTATTTCGTCCTTTGAAATATTTTTACAGCTGCTCTTAGCAAGGATAACCTGCAATTCCTTTTTTAATTCCTCCAACGTCCGCAATCGATCCACATCCACCGCGATTACCGCGCCCCGCCGACGGTCTACCTTGACGTACCCCTCCTGCTTTAAAACAGTATAGGCTTTGTTGACCGTATGCATATTGATCCCGATGGTATCCGCCAGCTGCCGCACGCTGGGAAGAGAATCCCCCTCCCGGAACTGATCCGTGGCGATTCCCATGATGATCTGATTGCAAAGCTGCTGATACAGCGCTTCGTCGCTGTTGAAGTCGATTTCAATATACATGGCAGCCTCCTCGCTTCCCGGCCTGACGAATCATTCCATCGGATAAAAAAGTGCCGCACAGCGGCACTTAGAAGAATGCTTCGCATTCTTCCCCTGCTGCGGCAAAGTGCCGCTGGAATCAACACGCCCGGCTGTTATACCTATATTATAACAGCCGGGCCATAATGTCAACCACTAACGGTGCGGAACCTTCTCATCCTTCCTCGTCCCCGTCATAGTTCAGGAACTCGAATTCAAACTCATCGTCGTCCTCCGCCATAAAGTTTTTGGACTGCCAGCCCTGACGATTTCCGGCGTTCTTCTGGCCCTGACCGCTCTGGGCGCTTCCGGCGGGTCTTGCCCCTGTCGGCTTCTGGCCCTGGCTGCCCTGGGCGCTTCCCGCCGCTCTCTGTCCCTGACCGCTTCCCTGGGAGGTTCCCGCCGGTCTTGCTCCCTGGCCGCTCTGAGCGCTTCCCTGGGACGCTCCCGCGGGCCTCGTTCCCGTCGGCTTCTGGCCCTGGCTGCCCTGGACGCTTCCCGCCGCTCTCTGTCCCTGACTGCCCTGAGAAGCTCCTGACGGCTTGGTTCCCGTGGTTCTCTGGCCGCTTCCCTGAACGTTTCCGGATAATCTCTGTCCGGCGGGGCGTCCCGACTGGCTGCCGGATCCTACCGTATGCATAACCTTCTGGGAGCTGTTCTGGCCCCGGGAGGACGCCGTCCCCCGCCTTCTTAAGGTTTCCTTCTCCACCTCGCTAAAATAAGCGGCGTCCGACATCTCCTTCATCTTAAAGAACAGCAGGGTGATCGCCGCCACCGCCGCGACCAGGAGAAGAACCAGGACAATAATGATTGCCTTCTGGGATTTCACCTGCTTCTCCGCCTCCTGATAGGCCTTGGCGTTATTGTCTACCGCCTCCAGGGTTGTCTTAATATTATGCTTCACATTGTTCTGCATATCCAGAAGATACCATACGCCGTCCTCCAATGATGTGTCGAAATCCTTGACAACAGTAATCTCGGGTTCCGGAGGCGTCTCCGGCTCCGGAGACGTCGTCGGCTCCGGCTCCTCCGGCTCCACATAAGGAGTCAGCTCTTCGGAGAGCTTCAGATAATCCGAACGGATAAAGCCCTCTTTCTCCGCGCCGTTCAGCGTAAAGCTGACCTGATACCAGGTCTTTCCGTCCGCCCCCGTCGCCGTGCCGTTTACGGTCACCGCCAGCCCGTTGGAAACCTTCTCCACAATATTACTGGAGGTAGATGCGTTACTGCGAACCCTCACCGTACTCCCCGACACGGTAGCGCTGACCGGATTTACCGGGGACACATCTGCCGGCGTCTCCGTCACAGTGGGCTGCACCGGCGTAGAAGCGGGTGACGTCGTCGTTGTCGCGGGAACCGTCGTCGTTGTCGCGGGCGTAGTACCGTCGATAATCGTTACCAGATCGGAACGGATATAGCCCAATGTCTCCGAATTGACAAAGGTCTGATACCAGGTATTGCCGTCGCTTCCCGTTGTCTGACTGGTAATCGTAATAATCTTGTCCTTCTCCGTGCTGCCGATTACCTCGCTGGTGCTGCTGGGTTCCTTCCGGATATTGGCGCTGGTCGCCGTTACCCTCCCCTGGCTCTCCGCGTGGCTCACCAGTCCGGAGCCCTCCGGAAGCAGCCAGAGAGCCGCTGTCAGCACAAGCGTCAAGGCCGCCAGCAAAAGCCCCCGTCCTCTTTTTACAGTTCCTTTTTTCTTCATAGGTATTCCTCCTTGTCCGCTTCAGCAGACGTCTGTTTTATCTATCCTCTGTTTCACCGCATCTCCTGCGGGCCAATTTCCCCAGCGTACCGTCGAAGCCTTCCTCCGGCGACCTCACGAACCGCCGTTGCGCACAAATCTCTTCTGGCCCTCGTCGGCCTTCTGGCCCATAGCGATCCCCTGGAGATTTTTCTTCTTCCGCTCCCGCTCTTCCTCCTCAATCCCGCGATGGTAAGAGGTCTCGCAGGCGGGACAGAACCTTCCGAACCGAATCGACTTCCCGCAGGCCTCGCATCGAAGCGCCACCCTGGAATTCGGCGCTACCTCCAGCCGTCCCTCCTTCAGCATCTGTCGGATAGAGCGCTGGGAAACCCCGGTGGCGTTCGCCGCCTCAGCCGCGGTAGCCCCCCGGTTTTCCTCTACGTACTGTCTTACCTTGCCGTAGTCGTCATAATCCTTCTCGCCGCAATCCTCGCACCGATACTCTCCTACCCCTTTAAAGATCATTACCCCGCCGCATTTCTTACAGACTCGCGGCGTGTGATACTGATCGTCAACGACATTGCTCAATCCTGCCATACCATCTGCCTCCTGTTTCAAGCGCCGCTGCTCCCGACGCCTACCGGCCGCAACGCCTGATCCGCCGTCACAACCCGTCGTCTATGCTTCCTCGATCGCTTTCCCGATATCATGCCGCATAAACTTGTTTTCGAAGGAAACCCACTCCGTCGCCTCATAGGCTTTGGCTCTGGCCTCCTTCAGGGTAGAGGCCTTAGCCGTAATCCCCAGCACTCTGCCGCCGTTTGTCACAATACGTCCTTCCCCGTCAAGCTTACTTCCCGCGTGGAAACAATAATAATCTTCTTTTCCCTCGAATTTCTCCAATCCCCTGATCTCAAAGCCCTTCTGATAAGAGACCGGATACCCTTCCGAGGCGAGAACCACGCACACCGCCGCGTTATCCTCAAACTCCAGCTCTACCTGATCCAGCGTTCCGTCGATACAGGCGTCGATCACATCCAGGATATCGTTCTTCATCCTGCAGAGCACTACCTGCGCCTCCGGATCCCCGAACCTTGCGTTAAACTCCAGCACCCTCGGCCCTTCCGCCGTCAGCATCAGCCCGAAGAAAATTACGCCCTGGAAAGGCCTTCCTTCCGCCGCCATAGCGTCCACAGTAGGCTGATAAATGTATTTCCTGCAATACGCGTCAATCTCCTCCGTATAAAAGGGACTGGGGGAGAAATTGCCCATACCGCCCGTATTCAATCCCTGATCCCCGTCCAGCGCGCGCTTATGATCCTGGGCGGAGGTCATGGGCTTCACGGTTTTCCCGTCTACAAAGGCCAATACGGAGACCTCTCTTCCCGTCATAAACTCCTCGATCACCATCTTATTACCGGCGCTGCCGAAGCGCTTATCCTGCATAATCTCCCGGACGCCGTCCTGCGCCTCCTCCAGGGTGTTGCAGATCAGCACCCCCTTGCCCAGAGCCAGTCCGTCCGCCTTCAGAACCACGGGCATCGCAGCCTGCTCCAGATAGACAAGCGCCTTCTCCGGATCGTCAAAGGTCTCGTAAGCCGCCGTCGGGATATGATACTTCTTCATCAGATCCTTGGAAAAAGCCTTGCTTCCCTCCAGAATCGCCGCCTCTTTTTTCGGTCCGAATACCCGGAACCCCTCCGCCTCCAGCGCGTCCGCAAGACCGCCTACCAGCGGGTCGTCCGGCGCGACAAACACCAGATCCGCTTCCTTCTCCTTCGCGTAAGCGATAATCCGGTCGAAGTCCATCACCCCGATCGAGGGCTCGCATTCCGCGATCTGCGCGATACCGGCGTTGCCGGGCACGCAATACAGCGCGTCCACCCGCTTGCTCTTTCTCATACTGACGGCGATCGCATGTTCCCTTCCGCCGCCTCCTACGATTAAAACCTTCATCTTTTCCCTTTCTCTATCGACTCAAGTCAACTCCGAGAAGAATCGCTTCCCAAAGAAGCGGATTGCGCCCCTCTCGATATTCTTCTGCGCCGGTGAACTGACTTTGTGAACTTGTTCGCCTTATGTAACCTGGAAATTCCTGGCAGGCGCACTATGCCGGACGCAATTCGGCAGACCGCTTAGAATTTCTTTACATACTTCCCCACTACCCGGATCCGCCCGTTGGCGATATCGTCGATCGCCTGCGGTAAAAGAACCCACTCCGCCTCTTCCATCACACGCCTCTGCAGCGTATCCGGCGTATCGTCTTCCCGAACCGCTACCGCCTTCTGGGCGATGATCGGGCCTTCGTCCATCCCCTCGTTGACAAAATGCACCGTAGCGCCTGTGACCTTTACGCCCCGCTCCAGAACCTTTTCATGCACCTTCAGCCCATAATAACCCACGCCGCAGAAGGCCGGTATCAGAGAGGGGTGAATATTTATAATCCGGTTGGAAAACTGCTTTACCATCTCCTCCGGGATACGAACCAGAAACCCGGCCAGCACGATCAAATTCGGATCCAGCTCGCACATCCGCTCCGTAAACGCCCGGTTGAAGGCATCCCGATCCGAAAAGTCCCTCGGCGAAAGGCAGACCGCCGGAATCCCCCGGCTCCTGGCGCGATCCAGAGCCTTCGCGCCCGGATTGTTGCTGATTACCGCCAGAATCTCGGTATTGGTAATACTCCCCCGGTCAATAGCGTCCATAATCGCCTGCAGATTTGTCCCGCCTCCCGACACACACACTACGATCCTCAGCATACGCCTGTATCCTTTCTACTCAGCAAATCCTTCTCGTCATGCCGCCAGCGGCGCCATAATCCGATCCAACGGAATCTATCGTAAAAAATGCCTTCTCAGAGAGGTGCGCTACACACCCTCTTACGGGCTTAGATAATCTTTACACACTTCTGCCCCGCCTCGCAGCGGCCAACCACATAGGGAACCTCCCCCGCCGCCAGAACCGCCGCACAAGTCTTCTCCACATTCTCCGGGGCCACCGCCAGTACCATGCCAAGCCCCATATTATAGGTATTATACATCATCCGCTCCGCGATACCGCCCTTTTCCTGCAGCAGCTTAAAAATCGCGGGCACCTCATAGCTGCCCTTTTTCACGACGGCGCAGATTCCCTCCGGCAGCATCCGGGGAATATTCTCGTAGAAGCCTCCGCCTGTAATATGGCTGCAGCCCTTGACCGCAACCCCCGCCTCCCGCACAGCCTTCAGCGCCTTCACGTAGATTTTGGTCGGCGTCAGCAGCGCCTCCCCCAAGGTCGTGCCCAGCTCCTCATAATAAGTATCCAGACCTTCTCTCGTCATCTCGAAGACCTTGCGGACGAGGGAAAATCCGTTGGAATGCAGGCCGGAGGAGGCCAGCCCGATCAGCGCGTCTCCCTCCCGGATCGACTCACCCGTAATCAGGTTCCTCCGATCCGCCGCCCCTACGGCAAAGCCCGCCAGATCGTATTCGTCCTCCGGCATCAGGCCCGGATGCTCCGCGGTCTCGCCGCCGATCAGCGCCGCTCCCGCCTGAAGACACCCCTCCGCCACTCCCTTTACGATAGCGGCGATCTTCTCCGGATAATTCTTTCCGCAGGCAATATAGTCCAGGAAAAACAGCGGTTCGCCTCCCGCGCAGGCCACGTCGTTGACGCACATAGCCACGCAGTCAATCCCCACGGTATCATGCTTATCCAACAGGAAGGCCAGCTTAATCTTGGTTCCCACGCCGTCGGTTCCCGACAGCAGAACCGGATCCTCCATCTCCTTCAGCGCTTTCAGGGAAAAGGCTCCCGAGAAACCGCCCAGCCCGCCGATGACCTCGGGACGCATCGTCCTTTCCACCGACTCCTTCATCAGCTCTACCGCCCGGTAGCCCGCTTCAATATCCACTCCCGCGTTCCTGTAATCCATTTTATACCTTACCCTTCCTGGAGCCTGGCGTCCTTCTCCTCCACCTGCTTTTTCAGCCTGTCGCTATATCCTTTCAGCCTCCCCTGCAGCGCCGGATCCGTCACCGCCAGAATCTTCGCCGCCAGCAGCCCCGCGTTAACTCCGCCGCCGATCGCTACGGTAGCCACCGGGATCCCGGAGGGCATCTGTACGATGGAGTACAGGGAATCCCGTCCTCCCAGGGAGGTCGTATGCATGGGAACTCCGATCACCGGCCCCGGAAAGATCGCCGCGCACATCCCCGGCAGATGAGCCGCCATCCCCGCTCCCGCAATGATGACCTGAATCCCTCTCTCCTCCGCGGCTTTCGCATATTCGAAAAAGACATCCGGCTCTCTGTGGGCGCTGATAATCCGCATCTCGTAAGACACTTCCAGCTCTTTCAGAATGTCCGCCGCCTTCTGCATCACCGGCAGATCGGAATCGCTTCCCATCACAATACTGACGCGCGGCCCATTTGCCGACACTTTCACGCCCCCGCATGAATCTCCGCCACAGACCACATCCGTTTTATCGGCGTCCTGCAACATATTGTCTGCCATAGCCCTGATACCTCCTTCAACCGTTTCTCCGACTCTATTTCAGTTTACTAAAATAAGCTCATTTGCGCAACCTTTAACCGCGAAAAAACAAAATCTTAATGTTTGCCTGTCTCCGTCACGATCCTTGTGTATCGAAGGCTTCGTTCAGCGGCTCCGTGCCGGGAAGCACAAATCTTCCGTCCTTAATGATGAGAATTCTCGTTCCGTCCTTCCGCACCGCAGCCAGCTCTCCCAGCTCGTCGTAGGGAATTGTGATGTCCGTGTGGCAGTTAAAATAAGCCTCCGCAGGCTTCGTATCCCGCAGCTTTGACCTGGAATTCTCCTTCGCCACAATCTCCTTGCCGTCGGGATTGTAGACCCGCATATCCTCTGTGTGAGGATAGCAGGTATCTCCCACCGCAAAGTGGGGACCCGTCTTCTCCGCGATCAAAATCGGAAGCTTCGCCTCCACGTTCAGCCTTCTCGCCATGACGTAAGCCGTCGTGTTGGTGCCGATGGCAAACTCGCCCAAAGGCAGCGTCTCATGCCGAAACAGGACGTTTTCCTTCAGGAAATTCCGGTTTTCCTCCTCCGTCTCGAAGTTGGCGCAGGAATAATCCTTTATCATGCCGTCCTCAAAGGTGATCGCCAGATCCCGGTATTCCAGACCGTCCAGGAACACCTTCGTCACATGAAGGACGCCGTTTGTCCCCTCCAGCACGGGGGAGGTAAACACTTCGCCCACCGGGATATTCACATCCGCCACGCAGTTTTCAAAAATCGTTTCCTTCTCCGGATTCTGCAGCTTCCAGAGATTCACCCTAAGATCGGTTCGGTTGTCCCCGCAGCCCCTGATCTCGCAGTAATCCGCCGTATCCAGGGCGTCGATCAGCTTCTGCTGCACATTCCGGTACAGCATATAATCCAACGTATTCAGCCGGATTGTCTCGTCAAACAGCTCCCGGAAGACCGGCCCCACCTCCGGAATCGGGAAGGCGATAATGGTAAAGCTGCGCTCCTCCGCAATAATGTATTCCCGCGTCAGGGCCGTGTACTGGGACATGAAATCCACCCAGAGCTTATTCTGCGCATCGGAAAGCTTAAGCGCCTCCTTCTTGTTCACAGGGTTGAAATCCTTTTCGCCAAAGGTCTCCACCACGGCGGGACCGGCGTATCCGCCCGCCTCCTCCCGGTATTTCTCAAAGGCGCTCCGGGTCGCCTCCAGCCTGCGGTTGATATAATTTTTATCCAGAAACAGTGCCCTGTCGTCCTTATGGTCGTAGCGGTACTGCCGGTTGGGATTGCCGTCCTCCAGATGGCCGCTGCCCACTACCGGCTCCAGCCCCATCCCGGCGAAATTCCGTATTGCCCTGCGCATCATGCGCTCAAAGCCGATGTGATACCGCAGTCCCACCGTCTTCTTTTTGGAGAGATCCTTGCCTGTCACCTCGAAGCCGATGCGATACCCTTCCGTATAGGTATCCGCCATGGAGGCTATGGTTTCCTCGGGAAGACCCGCCAGATACCGGGCCGTCTCCAGCTCATTTTCGCTGACAAACTTGCCGTAGGCGTAAAGATACCGGGTGCCGCTTAAGTCGCTGTCCCGAATGATATTTGCCACAAAGCAGTCCGCGGGCGACACCATCCCCCGCACGCTCCTCTCCTGCCTCAAATCCGCGTAGTCGCTGACAAACCAGTACAGGATCCTGCGGATTTCCTCCCGGTCGGGAAGCTTTTTCTCCTCGCTCCACTCATAGGAAAAAGCCGCGTAAACCTCCAGAAACAGCTCCAGACCGATAACCAGCTGCTCTGTATCCCCCTCGTAGACATACGCGATCATATCCCGAAGCTCCGCGTAGAGCAGGGAGAGCTCCTGTCCGTATTCTCCCAGCCGCTTTACCGCGTAAGCCGGATTGCCGTAGCTCTCCTCATAATGCTCCGGCAGGATGTCCTCATAGAGAGCGCGGTTCCTGCGGGCCAGCTCCTCCTCCGGCGCGTCTTTCAATCCGCCTCCGGCCAGAAAGCTTCCCGTATCGTCCAGCAGCAGCAAAAACGCCGCCACCCTGTCAAAGTAGTCCTGATACGTTTCCGGACAAAGCCCTTCCTCCGGAATCTGCCGGATCCGCTCCATCGCCAGGCTGTAACGCTCCCTTAAAATTTCACTCTGTTCCTTTTCGTTTGTCTGATTCATCATAAATTCGCCCCCGCATATAAGATAAGACTGAGCCCGCCCAGAGCAGCAAGATTCAGCAGGATTCCCAGAACCGGGAAAAATCGATAATAATCCTTATTGACAATCGTCTGTACTCCCAGCACCTCTCCGACCAAAGAAAATAGCAGGGCAAAAAGACCCGTAAATCCATACCCCGTCAACGCCTCGCCGTCTCTCTGATAGGCCAGAAGCACCACCGCTCCCAGCGCCGCCAGGCTGATTACACCCAGGATCGCAGACATAATTCCCCGCTTGGGATGCCGTTTATTTGTAAAAATATAACCTTTTCTCTTCATAAAACTCTAAAGGGCACTCCTTTCGAGGAATGCCCGTCTTTCCGCCCTCTAAAATAATATCCTGGACTTTCCCGCAATCAGCTTCCCTCCGGTAACGATCAGCAGGACTCCCGATACCAGCCCTACTACAACCGCAACCACGCCGATCGCAATATTCGCCGCCCCCGCCGCCTTCATGATCTTGTAAATCCTCTGCTCCATGCCTTTACTCCCTTCTGCTTTTTCCCGACGCGCTTCAAACGCCGTAAGCCTCGTAATACTTATCGATCGCCGCCTTTATCTCATCGTCAATGTAAATCTTTCCCTGATAAGGCCTGTTGTAAAGATGCTCGATTACCTCGCCCATCGTCACAATAGCTCTGGCCTCGATCCCGTACCTCTCCCGGATTTCGTCCAGGGCGCTCACGGTTCCGCCCTGCCCCTTTTCCATACGGTTCAGGGACACGATCAGCCCCCTGATCTCTACCTTCCCCTGGGCCTTCAGGATCGGATAAGTCTCCTCGATCGACTTCCCGGAGGTCGTTACATCCTCGATGATGACCACCCGGTCGCCGTCCTGCAGCCCGCTGCCCAGCAGGATTCCCACATCCCCGTGATCCTTGATCTCCTTCCGGTTGGAGCAGTAGCGGATCTCCTTTCCATAAAGTCTGCTGTAGGCGATCGTCGTCGCCACGCTCAAGGGGATCCCCTTGTACGCCGGTCCGAACAGCACGTCGAAATCGTCCCCGAACTGCTCGTGGATCGCTCTGGCGTAATACTCGCCCAGCCTGCTCAGCTGGCTTCCCGTCACATAAGCCCCCGCATTCATAAAGAACGGGGATTTTCTGCCGCTCTTCAGGGTATAATCGCCAAATTTCAGCACCTGACTGTCTACCATGAACTCGATGAATTCCTGCTTGTACTGCTCCATTTTGATAACCATGCCTTTCCGCGACCCACAAATTCAAGGATTTCCAAGTCCCTTTCATACTACCATAAAACTTTTTATTATTCAATCTATTTTGCCATTCTTTTCCGAACGATTCTTTTGCTTCGTTACTTTTCACGGGGTGGGAAAACAAATTGAATAATTACTTTAAGCACTGT
>JAMPIG010000082.1 GCA_023662875.1 Roseburia sp.
TCATGAATAGGAGGTGCCTTAATATGTACGCAATTATTGCAACAGGCGGAAAACAGTACAAGGTTTCTGAGGGCGATGTCATCAGGGTGGAAAAACTGGATGCAGAGACCGGCGCAGCTGTTACTTTTGACCGTGTGATCGCAGTAAGTGACGAAACCCTGAAGGTTGGCGCGGACGTGGAAAACGCTTCCGTAACGGCTACCGTTATGGCGCAGGGAAAAGGTAAGAAGGTTATTGTATATAAGTACAAGAGAAAAACCGGCTACCATAAAAAGAACGGTCACAGACAGGCTTACACGCAGGTTAAGATCGACAAGATCAACGCGTAATGACGACGGTAGTAATCAGAAAAGACCGGGCAGGGATCTATAAAGGATTTACCTGTACAGGACATGCGGGATATGCGAGGCGCGGCAGGCCGGATATCGTCTGCGCAGCCGTATCGGCGCTGACAATCGGAACGGTCAATTCGCTGGAGGAATTGGCAGGGGAGAAGCTGAAGGTTTCACAGGACGAAGCCTCAGGTTATCTCAGATGTGATTTCGAGAGTATTCTGCAGGAGCGGTCGAGTTTCCTGATGGATTCCATGGTGTTTTCGCTGGAGAACATCAGCAGGGAATACGGGGAAAAATTTTTACAAGTAAAATACGAGGAGGTGTAACCCATGTTGAATATGAACCTTCAATTTTTCGCTCATAAGAAGGGAGTCGGATCCACCAAGAACGGCAGAGATTCCGAGTCCAAGAGATTAGGCGCGAAGAGAGCTGACGGACAGTTCGTAAAGGCAGGAAACATTCTTTACAGACAGCGTGGAACCAGGATTCATCCCGGAGTAAACGTAGGAAGGGGCGGAGACGATACCCTGTACGCACTGGTTGACGGCGTTCTTCGCTTTGAGAGAAAGGGCAGAGACAAGAAGCAGGCTTCTGTATATCCTGTCGAACAGTAATCCGATTCAGGGGGCTTCAGACCTAGAGGTTTGAAGTCCTTTTTTTAAGAGAGGTAAGCGAAATGTTTGCAGACAGAGCCAGGATCTATGTCAGGAGCGGCAAGGGCGGCGACGGACACGTCTCCTTCCGGCGGGAGAAGTATGTCCCCGCGGGAGGGCCGGACGGCGGCGACGGAGGCCGGGGCGGCGACGTAATCTTTGAGGTTGACAAGGGCTTGAATACGCTGGGCGATTTCCGGATTACCCGGAAATATAAGGCGGGAGACGGGGAACCGGGCGGCAAGAAAAACTGCAGGGGAAAAGACGGGGAGGATATTGTGATCCGCGTCCCGGAGGGAACCGTGATCCGGGAGGCACAGAGCCAGAAGGTGATTGTCGATATGTCCGGCAGTAATCAGCGTATCGTTTTTCTCCAGGGCGGCAGGGGCGGGAACGGAAACCAGCATTACGCCACCAGCACCATGCAGGCCCCGAAATACGCGCAGCCCGGGCAGCCGGCGATAGCGCTGGAGCTTTTGCTGGAGCTGAAGGTGATTGCCGACGTGGGGCTGGTCGGTTTTCCCAACGTGGGAAAATCTACTCTGCTGGCCCGTGTGACTAACGCCAGACCTAAGATTGCCAATTATCATTTTACCACCCTGAATCCCAATCTTGGGGTAGTGGATCTGGACGGGGCGAAGGGCTTTGTGATCGCGGATATCCCCGGATTGATCGAGGGTGCCTCCGAAGGCGTGGGGCTTGGACATGAATTCCTGCGCCATATCGAGCGAACCAAGGTTATCATCCATATCGTGGATGCCGCAGGCACGGAGGGCAGAGATCCGGTCGACGATATTTATACGATCAACCGGGAGCTGGAAGCCTATAATCCGGAGATTGCCGGGAGGCCACAGGTCATCGCCGCCAATAAGACGGACGTGATCTTTGACCGGGATGAGGATCCGATCGAGCGAATCCGGCAGGAATTTGAGCCCAGAGGAATTTCGGTTTATCCGATTTCCGCCGTCAGCGGTCAGGGAGTGCGGGAGCTTTTGTATCATGTGAGCGAGATGCTGGAGAAGGTCAGCCGGGAACCCGTCGTATTCGCGCCGGAATATTCTCCGGAGACGGCTGTTTTCCAAAGCTCCGAGGAGCCTTATACGGTGTCCTATGACGAGGAGGCCGACGAATATGTAATCGAGGGCCCCAGAATTGAAAAGATGCTGGGCTATACGAATCTGGACAGCGAAAAGGGCTTTACCTTCTTCCAGAATTTTTTAAAAAGCACGGGGATTCTTGCCGAGCTGGAAGCCCTTGGCATACAGGACGGCGATACGGTTCGGATGTACGGACTGGCATTTGATTATTATAAATAGCGCAGCTGATTTAAAAGCGGCTGCGAGTGCTTTATAGCTTAGAGCTGTTGCAATCGGAACAGTTATAGAGAGACAAGATACACCGCGCGCATCAGGCGCGCAGATAGGAAGAGAAATGACAAGTAAACAGAGAGCATACCTGAAAAGTCTGGCAAGTAAGCTGGATCCGATCTTTCAGGTCGGGAAAGCCAGCCTTTCCCCCGAGGTGACCGAGGCCATCGGGGAAGCCTTTCACAATAATGAGCTGATCAAGGTGGCAGTGCTGAAAAACTGTATGGACGATCCGCGGGAAATCGCGCAGACCGTGGCGGAGAGAACCCATTCCCAGGTCGTTCAGGTTATCGGAAAGAAATTTGTATTATATAAGCCGGACAGGGACAAGCCCAAAATCGAGCTGCCCCGGTAGGCCGGGAGAGGAGCCGTCAGGATGCGGAGACAAATCGGAATTTTAGGCGGAGCCTTTAACCCCGTCCATATCGGGCATCTGCTCCTGGCAGAGCAGGCGGCGGATTACCTGGGGCTGGATGAGGTATGGATGATGCCGACGGGAATATCCCCGGAAAAGGCAGGCTCAAGCCCGGACAGGCTTTCCGGCGAAGAGCGGCTGTATTTGACGGAGCTTGCTGTCCGGGACAACGATCGACTGCGCTGCAGCGACCAGGAGGTCAGGCGGGACGGATATACCTACACCTATGAGACTATGGAGGAGCTGGCGGAGAAATTTCCCGAAGCGAAATTCTACTTTCTTCTGGGCGCGGACTGCCTCTTTTCTTTGGAGAAATGGAGACATCCGGAGCGGATCCTGAAGAGCTGTTCCCTGGCGGCGGCCGTCCGAAATGACGTTCCCTGGGAGGCCATGGAAGAGAAGAGGGATGAGTTGCTGGCGAAATTCGGAGGGGAAATCTGTCTGCTTCCCTCTGCGCAGATACCGGTGTCCTCCACCGAAATCAGGGAGCGGATCCGAACCGGAAGGAGTATCCGTTATCTGACGCCGGAACCGGTTTGGGCCTATATCATGGAAAGGGGATTATACCGTGAATCAGGCAAAGTTTTTGAGAAAGCTGAGAAAGAAAATCAAAAAGGTACAGGACGCCAGAAGGTTTGAGCATACCCTAGGGGTAGAATTTACAGCGGCGGCTCTTGCCATGCGTAATGACGCCTCCATAGCGGACGCCAGAACCGCAGGCCTTCTTCACGACTGCGCAAAATGCCTTTCCGATCAGAAAAGAATCGCGATCTGCGAGAAGTACCGGATTCCCATGACGGAGGTCGAAAAGAGAAATCCCTTTCTGCTGCATGCCAAGGCGGGAGCCTGTCTGGCCCGGGAAAAATATGGCGTGGAGGATCCGGATATTCTGAACGCCATCCGCTATCATACCACGGGCCGGGAGAATATGAGTCTGCTGGAAAAAATTATCTTTGTCGCGGACTATATAGAGCCGGGGAGAAAGCAGGGTTCCCCGGAGGGACTGCAAAAAATCCGGCAGCTTGCCTTTCAGGATCTGGATGCGGCGCTGCTGAAAATCCTGGACGATACGCTGCGCTATCTGAAGAGCGGAAACGGGGAGATTGATCCGGCGACGGAGGCTACCTGGCGGTATTATCGGGAGATTGCCGGGCAGACAGAGCCGTGATCGGTTTGATCATGCGCCTGCGCAGAAAGGGAAGAAGCAGAAGAGTGCGGATATCGGTTATTTGAAAGAAATGGACTATATGGAACCCGGGGAGAAAGCAGGATTCTCTGGAAGAACAGCAGAAGATTTATACCATAGGTGGAGAGGAGAAATCAGATGGAAAAATTAAGCTCAAGAGAAGCCGCCGGGCTGGCAATCCAGGCCCTGGAGGACAAGAAGGCGGAGGATATCCGCATTATTGATATCAGCGAGGTATCGGTTATCGCGGATTATTTCATCATTGCAGGAGGAAACAACCGAAACCAGATTCAGACGCTCTGCGACAATGTGGAGGAAACCCTGGGAAGAGCGGGGATGCCGGTTCGGCAGATCGAGGGCTATAACACGGCAAACTGGATCCTGCTGGATTTCGGCGACGTCATCGTCCATATTTTTGATCGGGAGAATCGGCTTCTCTTTGACCTGGAGCGGATTTGGAGAGACGGGAAACAGATCGACAAGGCGGAATTATAACGGCTTATTATGTCTGCAGGTACTACGCTTAAATCTCATAATAAAAAGTAAAAAGAAAAATTCCCGGCAGCAACGATATAAAATTGCTGCCAGGAATTTTTGTTTTCCGATTTCCTGACAAAGCGCCTTTATGCGCTTTCGCCTGCCCTTTCACCGTGTCCGCTCAGGTGCATATAGAAGCTGATCAGATACAGGCCGCAGATACCGACGATGGCGTAAATGATTCTGGAAAACCAGGACATATCACCAAGGATAAACGCCACCAGGTCAAAACGGAATATGCCGATCAGCAGCCAGTTGATCGCACCGACGATCACGATGGTGAGAGCAGTACCGTCTAAATATTTGTTTCCCATAGCTACCTCACATTCTGCACGGTATCAAAACCGGCAAGATTAATATGTGCAGAATTTCGGTATTTATACTTAAGCTTATCGAAAGAATCGAAGCACGCCGTAGACCTTGCCCAGAATCTGACAATTATCTACGATAATGGGATCCATATTGTCATTTTCCGGCTGCAGGCGGACATAGCCGTTTTCCCTGTAAAAAGTTTTTACGGTAGCGGAATCGTCGATCAGCGCGACGACGATTTCACCGTTGTTTGCCGTATTGCAGGCATTTACGAAAACTCTGTCGCCGTCGAAAATTCCGGCGTTGATCATGGATTCGCCGCGCACGTTCAAAATAAAAGACTCTCCTCTTGGCACCACATCGGCGGGAACAGGAAAATATTCCTGAATATTTTCTTCCGCCAGAATAGGCTGCCCGGCCGCCACATTGCCTACTACGGGGATACTTACCATCTCCGTGCGCACCATCTGAAAGCCCTCGTCGCAGATTTCGATCGCCCGGGGCTTCGTCGGATCCCGGCGGATATAACCGTTCTTCTCCAGCGTCTCCAGATGAGAATGAACGGAGGACGTGGATTTCAGACGGACAGTCTCGCAGATCTCGCGAACCGTGGGCGGATATCCCTTTTTCAGAATTTCATCCTTTATATAATCAAGAATTTCCTGTTGTTTCGGTGTGATTTTCCCATATCCCATGTGGCAGCCTCCCTTGTCGTATGATTTTTATATATAAGTTTTCTTCCTGTACGATTTTATACTAACATATTCCGCCGCAAAAAGCAAACATATATTCCAAAAATACGTTCGATTTTTGTTGACAAACGTTTGTTCTTATACTATAATTCGAATATAGAACAAATGTTCCGAACATACAATCCGGAAGACATGAGGAAATACCGGATATTCGTTTACGGAAACTTCTCAGCAGGCGCAGCTGCAATCGGTGTTCGGTCGCCGGGCGAAAAGTGCGGTTGCGGTTGAAATGAAGCGGTAGAGAAAGCCGGAAACAGGGAAACGCAGGGAGGATAAGCGGCTATGGGAGAGCAGAAAAGCTTAAGGGAAATGAACGACAGAGAGCTGCGAAGCTGCAAGCGCAGCCTTCGGCTTCAGAGGAAGCGGCGGCGCAGAATCAGGAGTATGGCGCTCCTTTTTCTGGCTGTGATCGGTATGGCGATCATTTTTGCGGCGTCCTATAATACCATATCCTCCAGCGCCAGCAGCGGCTTCAAGTATTATACGCAGATCACGGTGGAAGCGGGCGATACCCTCTGGGATCTCGCGGATACTTTTATGGATCAGAATTCTTATCGGGATAAAAACAGTTATATTGCGGAGGTGCGCAGCATCAATCACCTCGACGAGGAAGAGACGCTTCTGACGGGCCAGAAGCTGATTGTCCCCTATTATTCCACGGAATATAAGCAGTAAAATTCTCGCTCCGCAAAGTTTGCCTGTCCCGCATCGTTCGACGGATTTATTCTTCCCGCAGCCTTACCTTGTTTGCGGCGCTGCGTCGGCGTTCCTCCTCCTGAGCGGCATAGTGCTTTCTGGTCGTGTTGACGTCCTTGTGCCCCAGAACATCCGCCACAAGATAGATATCGTTTGTCTCCCGGTACAGAGAAGTACCGTAGGTACTCCGCAGCTTATGGGGCGTAATCTTTTTCAGCGTGGTGACCCTTGAGGCATACTTCTTTACCAGATTTTCCACAGACCGCACGGCCATCCTGCGATTCTGCAGGGAAAGGAAAAGCGCGTTTTCATGCCCTTCCGCGGGAATCATGTGTTCCCTTTCCTCCAGGTAATCCAAAAGAGCGGTTTCCACCTCCTCGCCGAAGTAGACGATCGCTTCGTAGCCGCCTTTGCGCCGGATTTTGATTCCGCCAATGTCGAAATTTACATCCTGAAGATCCAGACCCACGCATTCCGATACACGGATTCCTGTTCCCAGAAGAAGCGTCAGGAGCGCCACATCCCTCACCTTTGTTTTCTTGTGATAGTCCAATTCCTTTTTCGTCAGCTTTGTCCCGTCCTCCACCTGATCCAGGAGAATTGCCACCTCGTTGGGTTCCAGACGAATGATTTCCTTCTCGTGCTTCTTGGGCATAGGAACCAGAGACGCAACATTCTTTTCCAGCATCTCGCCCTGGTAAAAATAGTTGTACATACTGCGGAGGGCTGCCAGTTTTCGCTCTTTCCCTCTTTCGTCGTTGGTAATCTCCCGGCCGTTTCTTTCGTAGTAAGCCATGTATTCCAGATACTCTTCGATATCGATCCGCGTCAGCTGATCCAGGATTTCCAGCGGGAAATCCGTTATTTCCATTTTTGCGCAGATTGGATTTTTCTCGTGAAGATACTCAAAAAAGAGACGCAGATCATAGGCGTAGGCCAGTCTGGTGCGGCTGGAGGTGTATTCTTCAATTCCCCTGAAATAGGTCTTGCAAAAGAGCGGCAGCGTTTCCAGAACCGCCCGCATCTTCAGGATATTCTGTCTGTTTTGTTCGTCATGATAATTATTCCGGTTTACGACAGCCATTTTTCTGATCCCAGCCTTTCATGTCACTGTTTACGATAGCGGTGAACATTCGTTCCCTGACGCCCGGATTGTCCCGATTCAGGCCGCGCAGGAGTTCTTTGACATATTCCCGCTTGGTATGCCCGTCCGCCGGACAGGGGCTCTTTACGACAGGCACCCGGTACTTATTGACAAAGCCGATGACGTCCGCCTCGTTCACATACATCAGGGGCCGTATCACCGTAAGCCCTGTCCGATCCAGATAGGTAACCGGGGAAAAAGTATGGAAGCGTCCCTCAAAGATCAGAGACATCAGCATGGTTTCCACGACATCATCCTTATGGTGGGCGTAGGCGACCTTATTGCAGCCGGCGTCCCGGATGGCCTGATTCAGAGCGCCTTTACGCATTTTCGCGCAGAGGGAGCAGGGATTGGTTTCCTGCCGCTCCTGAAAGACAATCTGGGCAATATCGGTCTTAACGATCGTATAGGGGACCTCCATCGTCTCGCAGAGCGCCGATATTTCGTCCAGATTCAGATTGTCAAAGCCAAGATCCACGGTTACGGCGTGAATCTCAAAGGATTTCGGATAAAATTGTTTCAGGGCGTTCAGGGCATATAGCAGCGTCAGACTGTCCTTCCCGCCGGAGATCCCCACCGCGATCCGATCTCCCGCCTCGATCATGGAATAATCGTCCACCGCCCTGCGCACATAGCTTAATACTTGTTGCAGCTTCATAATTTTGTCTTCCTGTCGTTAATTGTAATTTTGTTTCTGTCCTTATTTTAGACCTTTTGCATCGGAAACTCAAGTCAATTCTACGCAGGCAAAGCTTACTTCCTGACAGGCTGAAACAGCTTGCCGCTTTGCAGGGCGTAAACTTTTTTCGACAAGCCTGCAACAGACAATTATATTTTGTGAAATTGCGGGTATAATGAGCGATAGCGAGAAGAATGAGCCTGCTCGTTCGGCGAACGGCAGGCAGCGGACAAACAGCCTGTGAAGCAGGCTATAAGGCGCGGGTTCATGAATTAAGATGATGATAGCACTCAGGTAATTGAACCTGTACTTGATTCGATTATGTCGGGAAAGGATGGAAAAAATTATGGCGATTACATTTGAAAACAGTGTGACAAAGGACAATCTGATGCGGGCATTTGCGGGGGAGAGCCAGGCCAGAAACCGCTATACTTTTGCGGCTTCTCAGGCAAAGAAAAATAATCTCTATGTGGTTCAGGCCGTTTTTGCCTTTACTGCCTCTCAGGAGAAGGAGCATGCGGAGATATTTTACAATCATCTCAAGGAGCTGGCCGGAAAAAATATTGACGTTGACGGTTCTTACCCGGTCAATATTACGGATGATATTGTAGAGCTTCTGAGACAGGCCCAGCACAATGAGTACGAGGAGCATGACGACGTTTATCGAAGCTTTGGAGAAAAGGCCCAGGAGGAGGGATTTAGCAGGATCGCGGCCTCCTTCCGACAGATCGCGGAGATCGAAAAGATTCACGGCGACCGCTTTGGCCGGTTTGCGCAGTTTTTGCAGGAGGGAAAGCTTTTTATCTCGGATGTGGAAGAGGAGTGGATGTGCTTAAACTGCGGTTTTGTCTACAAAAGCCGTCAGGCTCCCGCCGTCTGTCCCGTCTGCCAGCACGACCAGGGATATTTCATCCGCCTCAGCCTGGTGCCGTTCCTGGAGAAGCCGTAAATCCTGATGCAGGCTGCGCGCTTGATTCGGATCCGGGCTATATCGGATGTTCGCGCCAGCTGCGAGATCCCCGGGGACAAGCGCCCTGCCGTTATCCTCTGAAAATATTCAGAAATTCCTCGACGTTTCTTTGGAAATATTGGGAGAAAAGTACTTGTTATATTGAATAACAAAGAGTATGATAGAAATAAAATAATACCAAAGAGGTGAAGCTGGATGAAATTTAAACTCAACAACAAGTATGTCCGCTGGGGCTTGACTGCCTTCCTGGTCATTGCCGGAGGAATTGTCTTTTATTATTTTATGTTCCATCGCTCCAATATCCGCGCCGGATTCAACGTGATCGTCGATATCCTGATGCCGGTAGTGGTCGGGATGTCGATCGCTTATCTGCTGACTCCGGTGCTGAATTTTATCGAGGGGAAGCTGCTGCGGCCTCTCTGCGATAAATGCAAGGTGAAGCCATCGAAAAAGAGAAACAGTCTGATCCGGGGCGTCGGCATCCTGGTTACGGTCTTTTTGTTTGTGGCGTTGATCTATGTGATTATTTCCATGCTGGTATCGCAGATTGTGCCCAGCGTACAGAATATCGTATCCAATTTTGACACCTACACGACGAACTTTACCGCCTGGCTGAACAAGACGCTGGAGGACAATCCGGAGACCAGGAATACGCTGCTGAACCTGGTGGACAAATATTCCGATGAACTGGAAAAATGGTTTACGGACGTTTTGCCGAACACGATGACACTGATCAAGACGGTTTCCATGAGCGTGATCGGTGTGGTTCAGTTCCTCTGGGACTTTGTGATCGGATTTATCATCTCTATCTATGTGCTGGCCAGCAAGGAGCACTTTGCGGGGCAGTCCAAGAAGATCGCCTATGCGCTCTTTGAACAGAACACAGCGAATACGGTGATTCAGAACTTCCGCTTTACGCATCAGACCTTCATCGGCTTTCTGGGCGGCAAGATTATCGATTCCGTCATTATCGGCATCCTTTGCTTTATCGGCACATCGATCATGAAGACGCCTTACTCCGCCCTGGTAAGCGTTATCATCGGCTTCACCAATATCATACCCTTCTTCGGCCCTTTCCTGGGGGCTGTGCCAAGCGCTGTCCTGATTTTTGTCGTAGATCCGCTCCATCCGCTGAACTGCCTGTATTTCGTTCTCTTTATTCTGGTGCTGCAGCAGTTTGACGGGAACATCCTGGGGCCCAAGATCCTGGGCAGCTCCACCGGTCTTACCGGCTTCTGGGTCATCTTCTCTATCACCCTGTTCGGCGGACTGATGGGCGTATTCGGAATGATTATCGGCGTGCCTATCTTTGCGGTGCTCTATGCGGCGGTGCGCTCCGGCGTCAACATCCTGCTGCGCAAGAAGGAAATGCCTACGGATACGCTTCCGTACGAGAAGGTGGATTACGTCGACGCGGAGGGCGGTTTTCACGAGCTCACTCCCAAGAAGAAGGAAAAGCCTGGAAACGGCGGGAAAAAGGGCTTTTTGGGAAAAAAAAGCCGGGAAACCGAAACGACCGGGGGAGGGGCAATGGAAGCAGGTTCCGCAGCGGAAGACGAGGAGAAGTCTGACAGCAGGAAGCCTGAGGGCAAGAACAATGGAGAAGTCTGACAGCGGGAAGCCCGACGGCAAGGAGAAGGGAGAAGCCCGACAGCAGGAAACCTGAGGGCAAGAACGAAGGAGAAGCCCGACGATAGTAAGCCTGAAGGCAGGGACGAGGAAGAGGCCTGACGGCAGGAAGCCTGAGAGGCGAGAGAGCGGTTTGGCGAAAAGAACGGAAAGCGGAATTTTAGAAGAAACAAAAGCGAAGGGAAAAACAATGCGATTTCTGATACAGAGGGTAAACCATGCGAGCGTAGCGGTGGAAGGGGAGATCATCGGAGAGATCGGGAAGGGCTTTCTCGTATTGATCGGCGTCTCCGATACGGATAATGAAACCGTTGCGGATAAGATGATTAAGAAGCTGATCGGACTGCGTATTTTCGAGGATGAAAACGGCAAGACCAATCTCGACCTCAAAACGGTAGACGGGCAGCTGCTCCTGATTTCGCAGTTTACTCTTTACGCGGACTGCCGCAAGGGAAACAGGCCCTCCTTTACAAACGCGGGCGCTCCGGATCGCGCAAAGGAGCTCTATCTTTATATTGTAGAACAATGCCGGAAGGAGATCGCGGTAGTGGAGGAGGGGATCTTCGGTGCCTCGATGAAGGTTTCCCTGGAGAACAGCGGCCCCTTTACCGTCATGCTCGACTCCGCGGAGATCTGCCGCTGACCCAATGCTTCCCGCGAAGCTTACAGCGCATTTTACGGCGTATCCAAAAGTGTTGGGCGAAAAAGGGTATAAGCCCTTAAAAGTGAAAATACATTTCGTGCAGAATTCGCCACATTACAAGGCCGGATTGGGTCGAAATACCTGTTTTCAGGTAAAAAAATCTGTGCTATGATGAATTTACAAGACGGAAATCCGCTTGAATATTTTAGATGGAGGGATAGCTTATGGGTGTTATCGTTACTGTAGTTGGTGTGATCCTGGTTTTGATCCTGCTGCTTTTTATGCTGGGATATGTAAAAGCTTCGCCGGACACGGCCATTATCATTTCGGGCTTGAGAAAGAATCCGAAGGTGCTGATCGGGAAAGCAGGCATTAAGATTCCTTTCCTTGAGAGAAAGGATGAACTGAACCTTCAGCTGATTCCGATTGATGTAAAAACATCCAACGCCGTTCCTACCGCGGATTACATAAACATCAACGTTGACGCTACGGTCAATGTCAAGATCAGCGACAACGAGGAAAGACTGAAGCTGGCGGCCCAGAATTTCCTGAATAAAAACGCCGAATATATCGGGCGCGTAGCACGGGAGGTTCTGGAGGGCAATGTCCGTGAAATCGTGGGCAAGATGGCCCTGGAGGAGATGGTTTCCGACCGCCAGAAATTCGCTTTTCTGGTAAAGGAGAACGCGGAGCCGGATCTTGCGGCTATGGGGCTGGATATTATCAGCTTCAACGTCCAGAACTTTGTGGACGGCAACGGGGTCATCGAAAACCTCGGCGTTGACAACATCGTTAAAATTCAGAAGAACGCGGCGATCTCCAGAGCCGAGAGCGAAAAAGAAATCGCCAAGGCCCAGGCCAACGCGAAACGCGAGGCGAACGACGCGGAGGTCAACGCGGAATCCGAGATTGCCAAAAAAAAGAACGAGCTGAATATCCAGAAGGCGGAGCTGAAGCGCGCCGCGGATATCAAGCAGGCTGAGGCGGACGCCGCTTATAAGATTCAGGAAGAGGAACAGCGGAAAACCGTAGAGATTACCACAGCCAACGCCAACATTGCCAAACAGGAGAAGGAGATCCTGTTGAAGCAGCGCGAGGCGGAGGTCATGGAGCAGTCCCTGGACGCGCAGGTCAAGAAAAAGGCGGAGGCAGACAAATTCGCGAAGCAACAGCTGGCGGACGCGCAGCTCTACGAGCGCCAGCGGGAGGCGGAAGCTAAGAAATTCGAGACGGAAAAGGAAGCCGAGGCCATGAAGGCACAGGCGGAGGCCAGAAAATTCACCATGGAGCAGGAGGCGGAAGGTATCCGCACAAAGGGTCTTGCGGAGGCGGAGGCCATCCGGGCAAAGGCGGTAGCGGAGGCGGAAGGTATCGAAAAGAAGGCGGAAGCCATGGCAAAGATGGGAGAGGCGGCCGTACTGGAAATGTACTTCAAGGCCCTTCCCGAGGTCGTCCGGAACGCCGCGGAGCCTCTCTCCAGCGTCGACCGCATCACCATGTACGGCGAGGGTAATTCCTCCAAGCTGATGAAGGACATTATGGGGACTGTCGTTCAGGTAACCGATGGTTTAAAAGAATCTACCGGCGTGGATCTTCAGGCGGTTTTGTCCGGCTTTCTTGCCGGGAAGGCGGCTAACATGGGCCAGAAGCCCGTAGACGGGAAAGATGCGGACGGAGCGAAATAGAAGCAGAGGGTAACGCCGCAAAAGTGGAATTCACGATTTGTGAGGATTCCATTGTCATGAACAATCGAACTCACGCCCCGCCGTCTGCAATGCTGCAGACGGCGGGATTTTTTCGTTTTTCTTATCGCAACCGCCCGGTTGCGACAAATTGGTAGACCGCAACCGCGGTTGCGGGTATCATAGACTCATAACCGGTTAAAAAATTTTCACGGAGGTTCAAGGTTATGACTTTAGGCGAACAAATCAGACAGGCAAGAGAAGAAAAGAATCTTTCCCAGGAGGAATTGGCGGATCGCCTGGGCGTCAGCCGTCAGGCTGTTTCAAAATGGGAGAATGACAACTCCGTTCCCCAGGGAGTAAACAGAGAACTGCTGATGCAGATTCTCGGACTTAAGTTTATACAGGACACGGATCAGGAGCAGGGCACGGAGCAGAATCATGACGGCGGATGGCGGCGGAAAAAATCTTCCGTTCTGAATCATATTCTGATTGCAGGTATGGCGCTGTTTGCGCTGGCCGTTATCGTCGTGCTATTGTATGTGCTACTCATCGGGAAAGGAACCCCTGAATTTCAATGTATCCGCTTTTACGACAGTAATATGCAGGAGGTGGAGGCGGAAGCGGCTTGGTATAATGCGGCCCAAATAGCCTGCATCTATGTACAATGGAAGGGCGACACCCCGGATACTGTTAAGATTTTCTCCACTCCGAGCGGATCGGATCTTTTAAAGGAGACAGAGCTTCTCCTGACTCAGATCATGCTTCACGACGAAAATTTCCTGCTGCTGAGTGCGGAGCCGTTAAAAAATATTTCGCAGGGGCATATCTTTTTGGGACTGGATTACGGCGACAATGTAGTTATTTCCGAGACCTTCAATCTTTTTTTTGAAGAAGCTTCGGAAGAGGAAGATGAGCAAGGGGATTCCGTTTCCCGCGGAGCGTCAGATTTCAACAAATATGAGACAGAAAAGAATACCTCCAGCGTAATCGTTAGAAATAAGCAGGAGATTATTGACGATATCGCACGGCTCATCCAGACAGCGGAAAGCGACCGTTATATTCTGGGAAATTTTGAGCTGGAGGTTGCAGAAGTAGAAAACAACAGGGCGGACTGCGTTTTCCGCGCGGACTGGAAGTCTATCCGGACGCCGGAGGAGGATCCGTTTATACAGGGTATGTACCAGGCTATGGAAGCGCTTACGGAGGAAGATGAAATCCGACATGCAGAAGAAATTATCGACGGGTGGCTCGTTGAGATGAACTCCTGGCCGGAAGAAGAGCGGCTGGATACCCGGATTGTAATCCAACTGGACGATACAGACTGTTGGATCCTTTACTATCCTTACGTTATGGACGGCGTCGAGGAATTAATACCGCTTAGCGAATATGTAGAGGAAAACTGGACGGAAGATGCGGAGGAGCGAAGACGGCAGGGGGTTACTATTATCAGCGATGAGATGGAGTGGATGAGAAACGGGTAAAAAGAGCAGAGAAAGTGAATTTCTGTTCGTAATGAGAAAACTGCTGATGATAGAATTCGACGAGAGAATCACCGAAGTGAGAAGTTAAACTTCCGACGAGAGAATTTGCGAAGTGTAAATTCTCTCGTTGACTTTCAAATCAGGGGGGGGTATAATTTATATAAGAGCTATATGTGAAAACTCTTGGTTGGGGATGAATTTCCCGGGAAGGGCGTAAAACAACCGAATAAGAAGGGAGAAAAAAGATATGACAGGCAATAGAAGGCGGATTTATATATTGTGGATTCTCTTCATAAGCGTATTGACAGCGGGATGCGGGAAACAGGATAACCGGAGAGAAGCGGAAGAAATCTACGGGACGGTATATGAGAATTGGCAGGAAGCAAAACAGCTGATTTACGGCGCGCTGATTGAAACAGGAGAGGAAGTCACGGATGAATCGGGCCAGGCATATTTAATGGTGGAAGAGTTGTCTTATCAGAATCTGGAAGATGTCCGAAAGGTATTACAGTCCGCTTTCAGCACCGCATACATAGAGACAAATCTGTCTTGGGTGTTGGAAGGCAGTTATCCTCTCTACCGGGAAATCGACGGTCGCTTATGTGTTGCCGAGATGGATGCTGTCGGGGAATTTCTCGCAGATGAGATCGTGTCTGTTGGGAATTTTGAAAAAGACAAAATCCAAATAAAGGTTGCCTCAGAAGATGCCGTCGATCCTCTTACACTTTATGAAATAACATTGGTGAAAGAGGGCAGCGGATGGGTGATTGATGAGATGCAGGAAGCGGAATAAGGAAAAATCAAAAAGATTAGAATTGATTGTTACTTTTCACGGGGTGAGAAAATAGGGTATGGTAACCAGGGACTCTTATG
>JAMPIG010000083.1 GCA_023662875.1 Roseburia sp.
ACAGTGCTTAAAGTAATTATTCAATTTGTTTTCCCACCCCGTGAAAAGTAACGAATATGTTCCCGCAGCTTCAACAACCGGAAGGGCAATAATGCCGCCAGTTTCCGGTCGTTGATCTCTTCTGTGGAGAGGCTTTGGAAGCGGATGGCCGGCACACGGTAGAGAAAGGTTCCCTGCTCTCCAAAATTCAAGCGGAGAGTGTATTCGTCCGGCAGGGAGTTTCCGGGACACAAATAGATCACCAAAGGTTCCGGAAAATCCAGTGTGTAGACTCCATCCTCCTGATCGGCGTATCGCCGGGCATGTCCGAAGCCATACTCGAAGACCCGCAGGATAATCTCGTCGTCCCGGGTCATCTGAGCTTCGATGTGGTAGCTGTGAGGATTGCGGCCGCCGCCTACCGTGAGGATCGTGTCCGCCAGGATTCGGCGCAGCTCCTCGTCCTCAAACTCCGTCCAATGGTAGGTAATATCGCTATCCGTAGGATAGTCTGTCCCGAAGAGGCCGTTAATCAGGTTGATTACAGCGACAGGGGAGAGGGTGAGTGTTTTTTTGAAAAGCTTGTCATAAAGATGGTAATTGGATTCTGGCATAAAAAGTCCTCCTTCTTTTTCGTTAGAATTTTGGGATCAAAATAGAGAGTGTAGAAACGGCAATTAAGAAATAGAACATGTGATATGATTAGAAAATTGACTTAATCAAAGCATACCATACTTATAGTAATTTGTCATCAGGAAAATCCGCAAATTCACTTCAGCCGGCTGATATTCTATAGATGACGTCTCCCTTTTGCCAGCCGCCCCTCTTGGCAAGCGGCGGAAAAGCTGTTATAATGAACCCGTCGCGGACGACGGAACGCTCTGTATCTTACGACTGCGAAAAGCATGAAAAAGCCGGAAAGGATGAAAAGCATGAAAAAGCCGGAAAGGATGAAAAGCATGATAAGCGTGAAAAGCTATGAAAAAACACGAAACGGTATGTGCGCAGGATATGTGCAGAATAGCATAAAAAAGAGACTCGGCTGTTTCCTTCTGGCGGCGCTGCTGGCCTTTCCGCTGTGCGGCTGCGGCAAAGAAGCCGGGACGCCGGACGGCGGTTCTGCTCCGGGAACCGGCGGAAGCCAGGAGGGGACGGAGGGAAGTGCGGGAGAATTGAATTACGGCGCGGAAGAGGTTCTGGATGCGTCGGCTATTTTAAGCCTGGCCGGAAAGGATAATTCCCTGGATGCTCTTTCCCTTGTGTTGAACGTTCCGGTGCGGACGATGGAAATGGATGTGGTAGTGCATGAGCTGGAGCAGCTGTTTCTGGGAGGCTCGGGCGCCTGTCGTTATAAGAAGATTGAGCTGGAAAACGCGGAGGAATCCGTGGATGTGCTCAGCCTTGTAGACGCGCAGGGGGAGAGCGACAGTATTGTTTTCGATTCTAATGATCGGGCGTATTGCATGGGGCCGGTCTGGGGTACGGATCATTATCTGGTGCTTGACTCGGAAGAGGGCAGGCGTTTGATCCGGGAGACGGACGGGAAGCAGACGCTGCGGGAGATTCCGTTGGATTTTTTTGAGGGGATGCTTGAGACGATGCGCGGCCTCCCGTCTCTCGCTATGGATGCGTCCGGAGCGATTCATATGCTGAGGAGCATAGAGGGTCAGTGGCATTATTACCGGATTTCACCGGAGGGAGAGCTGTTGGCGGACTACTGTCCGGCGGAGGGGGAGATTTCGGGGCTTGCGACATTGTATGACGGACGGGTGGCGTTTCGCGTGAAGGAGAAGTCTCCCGGTACGCGGACAGGCCTTTGGTATCTGGAGCCCGGGACGGGCGAGGCAGTTTGTCTGGCTGAGCTGGATCGGGAAATGTTCCGGCTCACGTTCGCGGATGAAAATACGCTGCTTTACGTGGATGCCGAGGGGGTTTACCGCGTCGGGCTGTCCGGGGGAGAGCCGGAGCTCCTTTACCGCTGGAGCAATCATGGAATCCGGGCGACGGACGTCTGCGCCCTGCAGGCGGAGGAAGACGGACGGATTGACCTGATTTACGAGGGCTTCGGGGACTGGAATTATCTGCGGCTGGAGCCGACGACAGAGGAGGTAGAGGTTCGGAAGATTACGATGGCGGTAAGCGCTATCCAGAGGTCGATCTATCAGTCTGCGGTGACGGCATTTAACCGAAGGTATCCCGCCTGTCAGATCGAGCTGAAGTACGGTTACGATGAGACCGCGCTGATGACGGAGCTGATCGCGGGGAGCGGGCCGGTTCTGATCGATACCGCGCTGACAGGCTTTGAGGATCAGAAAAAGCTCTGGCAGCCGCTGGACGCGGTGATGGAGCAGATGGGCGTTTTGGAGGAGCTTCATGCCTCCGCGGTGAATCTGGGAAGGATCGACGGAACCCTGTACGGCGTGACGACGGATTTTGAGCTGTCTACGGTCGTTACGGGGAGACAGGACGTCGAGGATTGGGACTACGAGACTTTTTTGCGGCTGGTGGAGGAATCCGACGGGCTGGAGGCTATCTTCAATACCTACGGCGGGGATTACGGCACTTATTTTATCACGAGCTTTCTGAGCCACGGGCTGGAGGACAATTATCTGATGGACGCCGAGACGGCGACGACGATTTTTGACAGTGACGAGTTCCGGCGGATTCTGATGCTGGCGAAGAAATACTGTCTCTCGAAGGAGGCGGTGAATCCCGGCAGCTCTATACTGGAGGGGAAGGTATTCTGTAACGAGCTGGGTATTATGAAGCCGGAGGATCTGGCCCTGTACCGCGGGGTGTACGGCGAGGACGTCAACTATATCGGGTATCCGACGAAGGACGGGGCGGCGCATTTTATCGACGGCTGGTCTCCGCTGGCGATCCGCGGGACGGCTTCGAGGGAGGAGAAGGAGATCGCCTGCGCCTTCCTGCGGTTCCTTCTTTCGCGGGATGTGGCGAGGGAAGCCTCGACGGATTCGAATTATCATCTGAGCGTGCGGAAGGACGTCCTGGAGGAGCAGATTGCGGCCATGGACGAAGACACGATGACTTATATATCCGGTTTTGAACAGACCCGGCTGGGAGACCTGTTGAATCGGGAGGCGGATGCGAAAAAGCTGTACGAGCTGCTGGAGGCGGCGGAGCCGAAGAAATACTATCCGAAGGAGCTGCGGGAGATTCTGTTTGAGGAGCTGGGGCTGTACTTCGCAGACAGTATTACGGAGGAGATGCTGATCGATCACCTGCAGAACCGGGTAGGGCTGTTTCTGGCGGAGAGGCAGTAAGGACAGGAAGGGAGAGCGACGATGGCGGAGATAAGGGTGATCAATCCGATTATTGGACTGGATTATCCGGACGCGGATGTGATCCGGGTGGAGGACACTTATTATATGGTCAGTACGACCATGTATTTTATGCCGGGCTGCGAGATTTTGCGCTCCTATGATCTGGCGAACTGGGAGCACGCGGCCTACGTTTACGACCGGCTGGACAGCACGCCGGGGCAGAGGCTGCAGGGAACGGAGCATATTTACGGGAAAGGAATGTGGGCGGCGAGCCTGCGGTTTCACGAAGGCCGGTTTTACATCTGCTTTGTGGCGAACGATACTCATAAAACCTATCTGTTTACGTCGGAGAGCATAGGCGGCCCCTGGGAGAAGCGGACGATCGAGGGCTTCTATCACGACGCCTCCCTTTTGTTCGACGAGGACGGAAAGGTCTATATCGCCTACGGCAACCGGGATATTTACATTACTCAGCTGAAGCCGGATCTCAGCGGCCCGTTGGAGGGAGGGCTGCACCGGCTGGCGGTGAGCGACGCGGGGAACCCTTATCTGGGCTATGAGGGGTCTCATTTTTATAAGATCAACGGGAAGTATTATCTGTTTCTGATTCATTCCCGCAGGGACAGGTGGATGCGGGTGGAGAGCTGCTTTGCGGCGGATTCCCTGGAGGGGGAGTTTACCGGCGGCGACGTCCTGGAGGACGATCGGGGATACCATGGGCAGGGAGTGGCCCAAGGGGGAATTGTCGATACGCCGGAGGGAGGCTGGTACGGAATTTTATTTCAGGATTCCGGGGCGGTGGGGCGGATCCCTGTTCTGATCCCGGTGAGCTGGGAGAAGGATCGGCCGATCTTTGGGGAGAAGGGACGGATCCATAAGGATTTCACGGTTTCCTCCCTGCGACCGGAGTATTCTTACGAGCCTCTGGTGCAGAGCGACGATTTCCGGGGAGGAGAGCAGGCGGCGGATGAAAATTCCCGGGACAAGGACGGGAAGAGGCTTGCCGAGAGAAAAAGGCGCTACGGCTGCTTCGGGCTGAAGAGCGTCTGGCAGTTTAACCATGAGCCGGAGCTGGAGCTGGTTCGGCAGGACAGGGAGGCGGGGAAGCTTTGGATTACGACGGGGAAGCTTTGTCAGGCCTTGACGGAAGCCCCCAATATTCTGACCCAGAGGATGAGCTATCCCGGCTGCTCCGGGGAGGTTACGGTTGACGCGAGAGGGCTGAACGAAGGGGATTACGCGGGAATCTGCGCCCTGCAGGGATGCTACGCCATGGCGGCGGTGACGAAGCGTCAGGGGCGGTATTATCTTGTGATGCGGGAGCTGGAGATCCATCCGGAGGACGGCCGTTCGGGAGGCCGGGAGGTTTATACGGGCCGGGAATGGGACATCGAGACGGAATGCCAGGAGATCCGGCTGAAGGTAGAGGCGGATTTTACCGATATGCGGGACGAGGTCAGGTTCTTCTACCGGGAGGGAGAGGAATGGAAGCAGATCGGGGAGGCGCATAAGCTGTATTTCCGCCTGGATCATTTCACAGGCTGCCGGATCGGTCTCTTCGCCTACGCTACGAAGGCAACGGGAGGAAGAGCCGGTTTCAGCGATTTTATCTATCGGAAGCGCAAGGAGGAAGACGAGATGCAGGACAAAGAGCGGAAAGAGGATTCGGAACAGCTTCAGATCCGGAAGCCAGGGCCGAAAGCGCCCCGGGATCCGGAAAAGAAGCGCGGCGGGTTTTACCTGATGCGGGGCAAGGAGATCCACGGCTCTATCCAGCCGGACGGGCGGGGAATCCAGTTTCTCTATATGGACGGCGGCAGGATGATCAGCAGCGCCAGGACGGTGGGGAACGTCACGGAGGAATCCATGCTGGAGATGCTTCGAACCGCCGAGGGCTTCCGCAGGCTGGTACACAGTATCGGCGTGACGGCGGAGCTGGAGCGGGGGGAGAGTAAAACCGTCGATTTCGTCTTCCAGATGTACGGAAAAAAGGATACCTATACCTCGGGAACGCTTCTGCGGATGCCGGTTCCGACGGACGGCAGGGAGCAGGTGCTTCGGCTGAAGGAGCAGGACTGGTCGGAGGACGACGCCGGGCCGGGGCAGATTCGCTTTGAGTTTCCCAGGCCGGGGGAGATTGCCGCCGTATCGGTAAAGCTTTATCTTCAGGACGGCTTTGAAGCGCCGCCGGAGACGGAGGAGCGGCCGGTGGATCTGGGGTCGGCGGAGTATCGGAGGATGCTGGAGAAATCCCTGATGCAGACGGGGAATCCGGCGCGGCTGCAGAGGGCTGTCGACAGGGCCAGGCGGGGCGAGGAGGTTACGATCGCTTTTATCGGCGGCTCGATTACCCAGGGAGCGGGGGCCGTCCCGATCAATACCGGGTGTTACGCCTACAAAATTTTCGAGCGGTTCTGCCGGCTGTCAGGCCGTGGGACAGAAGATAACATCCGTTATATTAAGGCTGGGGCAGGGGGGACGCCCTCCGAGCTGGGGATGCTGCGGTACGAGAGGGACGTGCTCCGGGACGGCGGCGCGGAGCCGGATATCGTCGTCGTGGAGTTTGCGGTCAACGACGAGGGGGACGAGACGAAGGGGGAGTGCTACGATTCCCTGGTGCGGAAGATCTTGGGCGGGAAGTCTGCCCCGGCGGTGATTCTTTTGTTTGCGGTGTTTGACAACGACTGGAACCTGCAGGAGCAGCTTTCCCCGGTGGGAAGGGCATATCAGCTTCCGATGGTCAGCGTGCGGGACGCGGTGGTAGAGCAGTTTTACCGAAAGCCCGGCGAGGGAAGGGTATTCAGCAAGAACCAGTTTTTCTACGACTGTTATCATCCCACGAATCTGGGCCATACGGTGATGGCGGATTGTGTGGAGTATCTGCTTCGAATCGCGGACGGGCTGCCGAGGCAGGAGGATGACCTGGATCTGGAGCGGATTGCTCCGCCTCTTGGAGGGGAATTCCAGGGGGTAAAGCTCTTTGACCGCAGTGCGGAAGGCGCGTCGATCCGGGTGGATTGCGGCGGCTTTTCCGGGCAGGACGAAGAGCTGCAGGCGGTGGAGATGGATCGGGATCTGGTTCCTACGAAGGAATTTCCCTATAACTGGATGCATGAGGCGGGAGCGGACAGCAGGCCGTTTTCCATGGAGATCGAATGTACGGCGCTTCTGTTGATCTATAAGGATTCCGGGAGCAGCCTTTTCGGACGGGCGGAGGTTCTGGTGGACGGGAAGCTTGTATTGACGGCGGATCCGCATGTCAACGGCTGGACGCACTGCAATCCGCTGATCTGCTTCCGGGGAGCGGAGCGGAAGCGGTATCATGTGGAGGTTCGGATGGCCGAGGGGGACGAGGAGAAGGCGTTCACGATTCTGGGCTTCGGGTATGTAGAGTGAGAAGGGCTTCCGAGGCGCAAGGCATCTGCGCCGCCGGAGGGCAGCGGCGCTGGAATTCGAGGCAGCCGGGAGAGAACCGGAGGAAGGCAGTTGAGGCCGCCGGAGGGCAGTAACACGGGAATTTGAGGCGGCCGGGAAAGAACCGGAAGAAGGCATCCACGCCGCCGGAGAGCAGCGGCATGGGAATCAGAGGAAGCGACATGGAGGAATATCGCGATGAGTATCGTATTCGAGAGGGAAAAGGTTCCGCCCCTTGTGGCGGAGGAATGCGCTTACGAGGGCGTCAAAAGGATAGCGGAGAAGGTGGCGGAGGATATACGGAAGGTATTTGGAAGCAGGACGGAGCTGCTGACCGGGGAGGAGCTTCTTGTCCGGAAGCCTTCCTGCGCGGTACTCTGCGCTACCCTGGGGAAAAGCCGGATTCTGGAGGAGCTTGTCCGGGAAGGGCTGACAGAGACCTCCGGACTTTTGCGGGAGGACGGCTCCCCGAAGCGGGAGGTCTATGAAATCCGGAGGATATCCCTCGGCAGGGAGGTTTTCCAAGCTGGGCAGGATCGAGGGTCTTCCCTCGGCGGGGAAGCTTCTCGAATTGGTCAAAGCCGGGTACTCTCTCTTCTCCCTGCGGAGACGGAGGAGCTTCTGCTGATCTGTGGCAGCGACAAGCGGGGGACAATCTACGGGATGTTTTCTCTCTCGGAATACATTGGGGTTTCCCCGCTTTGTTTTTGGGGAGACGCGGAGCCGATGCGCCGGGAGAGGCTGGTGATCGGCGGGGACATCGAGACTCTCTCCCGGGAGCCCAGCGTAAAATACCGGGGGTTCTTTATCAACGACGAGTGGCCCTGCTTCGGAAACTGGGTTACGGAGCATTACGGGGGCTTTAACGCCGAGGCTTACGACGCCGTGTTTGAGCTTCTTCTTCGGATGAAGGGAAATTATCTCTGGCCGGCGATGTGGAGCTCCTCCTTCCCGTTGGACGGGCCGGGCAGCAGGAATGAGGAGCTGGCCGATCTGTACGGGGTTGTGATCGGCTACTCCCATCACGAGCCCTGCCTGCGGGCCAGCGAGGAATGGGACAAGGTACGGGGCGAGGGAAGCCGGTACGGGAACGAATGGAATTTTTATACCAATGAGCAGGGGCTCTTAAATTATTGGGAGGACGCCCTGGAGCGCAGCGGCGGCTATGAGAACGTAATCACCGTGGGAATGCGGGGGGAGCGGGACTCCTCTATGCTGGGCGAGCAGGCTACCCTGGAGGAAAATATCCTTCTGCTGAAGGACATCATCGCGAAGCAGAGGGAGCGGATCGGGCGGCTGGTAAAGCGGGAATCCGGGGAAATACCGATGATGCTGGCGCTTTACAAGGAGGTGGAGCCCTACTTCTACGGGGACGGGGCAACCGCGGGCTTAAAAGACTGGGACGGGCTGGACGGCGTGACCTGTATGTTCTGCGAAGACAATTACGGTTATATGCGGACCCTGCCCTCCGAGGAAATCCGCGGCCGAAAGGGCGGCTTCGGGATGTACTATCACCTGGATTACCACGGAGGCCCGGTTTCTTACGAGTGGGTGGACAGTACGCCCTTAAGCAGGGTTTGGGAGCAGATGGGGGAGGCTTACGAGTACGGGATCCGGGAGATCTGGATCGTCAATGTGGGAGATCTGAAGTTCCACGAGGTTCCGCTTTCTTATTTTCTGGCGCTGGCCTACGACTACGACAGATGGGGATACGGCAACCCGGACAGCTGCGGGGAGTATGTCAGGCAGTGGATCAAGGAGTGCTTTCCGGCCGCGGGGCGGGAGCTTCAGGGGAAGGCCGGGCAGGCGTTTGCGGACTATATCCGGCTGAACAGCCTGCGCAGGCCGGAGGCGCTTCATCCGGGGGTCTATCATCCCTGCCATTACGGGGAGACAGATCGGATGCTGGCGGAGGCGGAGGCTCTGGAGGAGTTGTCCCGTCAGGTGCTGGCGGAGCTGCCCGGGGAGGAGGCGGACGCCTATTACAGTATGGTTCATTTCCCGGCGGCGGCCAGTGCGAACCTGCTGAAGATGCACCTGTACGCCGGAAAAAATCAGCTCTACGCCGGACAGGGAAGAGTGATTGCCAATCGGTACGGGGAATTGGTACGGGAGTGTATCCGCAGGGATTCCGAATTGTCGGAGGAGTGGGCGGCTTTCCGGGAGGGAAAGTGGAACGGGATGCAGCTGGCCCAGCATATCGGGTTTACCCGGTGGAACGAGGACGATTACCGCTATCCGGTGGTGATGCAGATAACGCCGGCCCATCGCCCCCGTCTGAGCCTTTCCCGGCAGGATCAGGAGAGGGCGGTCACAAAGAGCTTCGGGCCGCGGCCGGTGATCCGGGTGACGGATTTTCAGTACGCAGGCTGCGAACGCGTGGTGCTGGAGGTCGCAAACGGCGGCCGGGGCAGGCTGGACTTTCGGATTACGGTGGAGGAGCCGGAGGGCGGGCTTCCGGAGTGGCTGAAGGTCACGCCTATGAGCGGAGACACGGAAGACCTGCAGGAGGTAACGCTGGAATGCCGCAGGGAGCTTCTGACGGAAGAGACCCGGAGGGTCAAGCTGCTGATCCGGGGAGGGGACGGCGCAGAGGCCGAGGTCGAGATCTCGGCAAGAGCCCCGGAGCTTCGGCGGGAAATCCGGGAGCTGCCGGAGCGGGTGTTCCTGGAGCAGAACGGGCGGTTCGTCCTGTCGGCGGAGCATTTCAGCCGGAAAAAGGATACGGCGAAGGGCGGCTTTCAGGTGCTGCCGGATTACGGAAAGCACGGCGGCGGGGTAAAGGTATTCCCCAGCACCGCCCGTTTTGCGGAGGGAGAAGAGAAGCCGGAGCTGACCTATCTTCTTTACGCGGAGGAGGCGGGAGAGTACAGGGTCGAGATCGTGACCGCGCCCTCCAACCCGCTGGCAAACGGCGGAAATGTCTCTCTGATCCTGACAGCGGGCCGGGGCGTAAGACAGCGCCTTTCCCTGTTCCCGGAGGGCTTCCGGGCGGGAGAGCCGGGGGACGCCGACTGGGTCCGGGCGGCGCTGGATCAGGAGCGCAGGGTGACTGCGACCGTGTATCTGGACGCCGGGCTGCAGGAGCTGACGATCGGCGCTATGGACGCGGGACTGGTTCTGGAAAAGCTTCTGGTTTACCGGGCGGAGAGCGCCCCGGAGGAGGGGTATCTCGGGCCCTGGGAGACCTGGTTTACAGGCAGGCGTCCTCTTATCTGAGAAGCGAGGCCCTTGCGGCGGGCGTGCCTGTGAAATAACGGGGGAAAAACAATAAAACCATCAAAGCGGAGACAGCGTTTGGGCTGTCTCTTTTTTTGCGTGCGCATAAAACAGATTGCACAAAATTTACAGAAAAATAGCAAATATTAATAGAAAAACAGCAATGAGTGAGCAGACAAAAGAGTCTGTTTTTGGATATTATATTAGTATCGGTGGGTTTTTCATGGGCGTACGCCGTGACAAATTGCGGCGGGCCGCTTATGAGAAAGCTTGCGTTTTGGTTCCTTTTCCAAATGTGAAATGAATGCCCGCGGGAGCGGACAGGAGGTATTGAGTATGAAGAGCTCTGTGAAGAAAGCACTGATAGCAGCAGGAGTGATCGCGGCGGTTGTAGTGGTGGTGGTTCTTTTGTCTCTGCGCGGCGTGGAGGATTTCCATGAGAAGTACGAGGGACAGGATCTGACCGCGGACGTGGCGGGCATGGAGAGAACGGGAACCTATACCGGCTATCTCAACGACCATGCCGGCGCGAAGGATGCGGCGCAGAGCGTGGAGATCGACCTGTTCGACTGCGCGTCCGAGGGCGAGGTGGAGACTTACACCTCCTACGAGGGGGCGGACAGGGCGCTTTATACCGGAACGGGCTCCACGGTGACCTGGAAGGTCGACGTGCCGGAGACCGGCTTCTATAATTTCTATCTGGAATATCTGATTCCCGAATCCCGCGGCGTGGCGGCGGAACGGGCTGTCTATATCAACGGGGAGATCCCTTTTGACGATGCGAGAAATATTTCCTTTACCAGAATCTGGACCGACGGCGGCGACGTCAAGATCGACAACCAGGGCAACGAGATCCGCCCGACGCAGGTGGAGGTCTTCGACTGGCAGAGCTCCTGGTTCCGGGATGACATGGGATATATCATAGAGCCTTACCGGTTCTATCTGGAGCAGGGCGAGAACGAAATCGCCTTAAGCGCGGAGAACGAGCCGATGGTTCTGAAGAAGCTTGTGCTTTCCGAGGTTCAGAAGCTTGACAGCTACGCGGAGTACCGGGCGAAGCAGCCTGCGGCAAACGCTTCCGACACGGCGAAGAATTATATGCAGGTGGTGCAGGGCGAGGAGTCCACGAACCGTTCCGAATCCTCCCTGTACGCGAAATATGACAGGTCTTCCCCTACGACCCAGCCCAACAGCGTGACCACGACGGTGCTGAACTACGTGGGCGGAGACGCCTGGAGAAGCTCCGGGCAGTGGATCGAGTGGGAGTTCGAGGTGCCCGAGGACGGAAATTACAACATCATGGTCAAGGGACGTCAGAATTATTCCCGCGGAAGCGTCTCCAACCGGAGCGTGTACATAGACGGGGAGATTCCCTTTGAGGAGCTGCGGGAGATTTCCTTTGAATACAGCAACGACTGGAACTGCATGACCCTTGCCGACGAGGAGGGCGTGCCCTACGAATTTTATCTGACGGCCGGGAAGCATACCATCCGTCTGGAGGCGTCGCTGGGAGGCCTGGGAGCCATCTTGGAGGAGCTGGAGGATTCCACCTTCCGCCTGAATCAGATTTACCGGAAGATCCTGGTGTACACTGGGGCGACGCCGGATCAGTACCGGGATTACAAGATCGAGAACAACTATCCCGAGGTGATGGAGGCCATGGATCTGGAGTCCAAGAGGCTGTTCAAGATCGTGGACGATATGGTGGCGTACAGCGGACAGAAGGCGGATCAGATCGCCACGGCCCAGACGGTGGCCCAGCAGCTGGAGCGCTTCTGCAAGAAGCCAAACAAGATTACATTGGAATTTACAACCTTTAAGGATAACATCACGGCGCTGGGAACCGCTTCCCTGAACATGAGCGAGACGAAGCTGGACGTGGACTACCTGGTGGTCAGCGGCGTGAACGCGGAGCCGAAGAAGGAGAGGGCAAATGTTTTCCAGAAGCTCTGGCACGAGGTCAAGTCCTTTGTGGCCTCCTTCACGGTGGATTATAACTCCGTGGGCGACGTCTACGACAAGGACAGCGGCGACGTGGTGAAGGTATGGATCCTCACCGGCCGGGATCAGGGCACGATCTTAAAGTCTATGATCGACGACAGCTTTACCCCTGAGACGGGCGTCAAGGTCAACGTGGAGATCGTGGCGGCGGACGCACTGTTAAATGCGGTGCTGGCGGGGAGAGGCCCGAACGTGGTGCTTTCCGTGGGCGCGGATCAGCCGGTCAACTACGCGCTGCGTAACGCGGCGGAGGATATCACCCAGTTTGCCGACTATCAGGATGTGCTAAGCCATTACACGCCCAGCTCCTACGAGCAATACAGTCTGGACGGCCATATTTACGCGGTTCCCGAGACCCAGACCTTCAATGTGATGTTCTACCGCAAGGATGTGTTGGAGGAGCTGGAGCTGGAGGTTCCCAATACCTGGCAGGAGCTGATCGAGCTGCTCCCGACGATCCAGGGCAACAACCTTTCCGTGGGCATCCCCACGGCGGCGGGCAGCAGCGGTTCCGCATCCGCCAGCACGGCGGTGGCGTCCAACGCACCGGATCTGTCCCTGTACTTTACCCTGCTGTTTCAGTACGGCGGAGATATGTATAACGGGAACGGCTCCAAGACGACGGTGGACAGCGAGGCGGGCGTAAAGGCCTTCGACGATTATACGAGATACTTTAACGATTACGGACTTCCTACGGTTTACGACTTTGTCAGCCGTTTCCGTTCCGGCGAGATGCCAATCGGTATTTCGGCCTACTCGACCTACAACACCCTGATGGTCTCCGCTCCCGAGATCAGAGGCCTCTGGGATTTCACCCTGGTTCCCGGAACCGAGAGACAGGATGAAAACGGAAATACCTACATCGACCGCTCCGACTTTATTACAGGAAGCGCGACCATGATGATCGCCACGGACAACGAGGCGCTGAAGCAGAATTCCTGGGAATTTATGAAGTGGTGGGCGCAGAGCGATACGCAGGTGCGTTTCGGACGGGAGATCGAGGCGCTGTTAGGTTCCTCCGCGAGATACGCGACGGCGAACAAGGACGCCTTTTCCCAGCTGGCGTGGAGCTACGACGATATCCAGGTGCTGAATGACCAGTGGGAGCAGACGGTGGGAATCCGGGAGGTGCCCGGCGGTTACTATACCGGACGACACATCGCAAACGCAGTCCGTAAGGTTTTGAACGATAAGGACGACGCCCGGGAGACGATTATCGACTACTCCATCAAGATAGACGAGGAGCTGACCAAGAAGCGCAAAGAGTTTGGTCTGCCGATCGCGGAATAGGAGGGCAGGGATGAAAGAATTTTTAAACAAATATGTCATGCTGCGCAAGCATAACGCGCAGGTGGCATGGAAAAAGATGAAGAGAAGCAAGATGTGCTACGCCTTTCTGGCTCCTTACGCGATTTTGTTCGCCATGTTTTTCATAGCGCCGGTGGTGGTTTCCATCTTTTACAGCTTTACCTACTACAATATCTTGGAGCCGCCCAAATTCATCGGCCTGCAGAATTATATCAGCCTGATCCTGGAGGATGACATCTTCCTCCAGGGTGTGAAAAACACCTTTATGATCGCGGTGATTACCGGCCCCTTAGGCTATATCATGTCCTTCCTTTTCGCATGGCTCATCAACGAGCTGCCCCGGTGGGTGCGAAGCGTGGCCGTCGTCGTGTTCTACGCGCCGTCCATCGCCGGCAACTGTTACGTCATCTTCTCCGTGCTCTTTAGAGGAGACGCATACGGACATGTGAACGCGCTGTTGATGAATATGGGTATCATCGACGCGCCGATCCTCTGGTTTATCAACCCGGATTACATGCTGCCGATCTGTATGGTGGTTATCCTGTGGATGAGCCTGGGAACCGGATTCCTCTCCTTTGTGGCAGGTCTCCAGGGTGTGGACGGATCCCAGTTTGAGGCGGGATACATGGACGGCATCCGAAACCGCTGGCAGGAGCTCTGGTACATCACTCTTCCCAATATGAAGCCCATGCTGATGTTCGGCGCGGTTATGTCGATCACTCAGGCCTTCAGCGTCTGCGACGTGACCATGACCCTCTGCGGTTACCCAAGTACGGACTACGCGGCGAGAACCATCGTCACCCACCTGTTTGACTACGGTTATTCCAGATTTGAGATGGGCTACGCCTGTGCGATTGCAACGATTTTGTTCCTGATGATGATCCTGTGTAACAAAGCAATTCAAAGTCTGTTGAGAAGAGTAGGAACCTGATATGAGCA
>JAMPIG010000084.1 GCA_023662875.1 Roseburia sp.
GGTATGCACGGTGCTGTGAGAGGACGGCGGCTAGTCACCGCCTCCTACTCGATTCTATGGTTTTCAGGCAAATTCATTCCTCAACTGCCTTCCCTCTTTCCGAGAGAACAAAGCGTCTCTTCGCGACGCTTCGAAGAATGCTTCGCATTCTTCCCCGGCTACGCGAAATTTCCTACTAAGAGAACAAACTGCAGAAGCATCCGGGTCACCTTTTCATTTCCCGCGGGGGAGAAGCCATGGCCTTCCCCAGGGAATATCTCCAGACGGGAATGCGGATACAGTTCGTTTGCCTTTTTACTGTACTCCACCGGCACAACCGGGTCTTCGTCGCCGTGCAGAATCAGAATTTCTCCGGAGTAGCCGCCCAGATGATCAAAGGTTTTCACGCCGTGCAGCGTTTCAAAAAAACGTTTCCCGAGAGGAACCTCCCACAGCGCAACCGTCTCCGGGATATCCTCCATCCGGGGGAATCGCTTGTTCCAGTTGTCCGCGATGCAAAGCGCCGGGAAAAGCAGAATCATCCCCCTGATTTCATCGCCCCTCTCCTCTGCGGCCAACGCCGAAATCAGTCCGCCCATACTTGCCCCGAACAGAAAAATCCGATCGACATCCACGCCGGGCCAGGTCTTCACGCTATCCAATACGGCGAGAAGATCCTCTTTCTCCGTAAAGACCGTCATCTCCGTTGTTTTCAGATCGCTTCGCGAAGCCAGGGAACCGCCGCAGAAATCGTAGGTAACGGCGGCAATCCCCTCTTTCGCCAGGATCTCCGCCGGCGCCTTGAAATCATCGCCGGTTCCGTTAAAGCCGTGACTGAAAAGGACAAGCGGACAGCTCTCCTTCTCCGGCAGCCAGGCTGTGGCGAATACCTTTCGATTGTGATGAACAACCGTAAACTGATGTACCTTCATAAACTATTCCTTTCCGCCTCATGCGAATCAGCGCCTTCGCTCCCGCACTCCTGGCAACTTTATTTTGATTTTTCCTTTCCCGCCGCATCGTCCGGGAAAAACTCCGTAATCTTATTCTGCGATTCCTGATATTTTACAATCATACAGGACAGGAGCATTAAAAAGTGATCCTTTTCGGAGAAGGGCTTGTGATGCAGAAACTCCTCAATTTTATTCAGCTTGTTCAGGACGGTATTGCGGTGCATGTACAGCATCTGGGAGGTCAGGGAGAGATTCTGCGCACAGCTCAAATAGGCAAACAGTACGTCCAACAGATTATTTTTATGATCGATGTCATAATAGTACAGTCTGATGGCATCAGGATGCGCCAGATAAATCAAGTTCTTTGTATTATGAATTTCCGTAAACTTTTGGGCGCTGAGATGGATCACATAATAAGGATTGTATTGATAATAAGTGTAAATCCTCCTGATATACGGACTCAGCTTCATGCTCTGCCCGATTTTGATCGAGGTCGAGGCCGTTAAGTACAGGATACGAAACTGCTCCGGCAGTTGACAGACATAGCTGATGCCCGCGTTCAGGCGATATTGCTCCAGCAGGCCGGAAAAAGCGTCATAAGATATCTCCAGCGTGACAGAGGTATCCTTTTCCTGAGAATACAAAATAATCCATTCTCCCTCATAGTAAAAGAGATTGGTCTCCGGGAAAAAGCTCTGAAGCGCCTGCTGGATTTCATGCGTCTGAAGCGGGTTGAGATCGGGAGTCTCCGGGACGACGACAATGCAGGCCAAATGCGGATGGGTTTTATACGGGAAGCTTTTTAAATATGCCGCTACCTGCTCTTTCTTCTCAAAGGAACCGGCCATAATCGCCCGCCAGAAATCGACATACAGCCGATACCGGTCGTCGGCCCGGGGTGTCTGTCCGGCCAGCAGGGAGGTCAGCTTATACAGCACGGTCTTGACGGACGCATTCAGGACAAAGAGATTACAGGTACAGCCCTCGGGCTTTTCCGGCAGGGCGGTTTCGCCGTATGTACAAATCAGATAGGTACATTTCGGATAAACCCGCTGAAGACTGCACACTGTTTTCCACTCGGAGAGCGTCCCGGCGAATACGGCTCCCGGAATCGGTATGTTTGGCGGAGGACAGAGAAAATGGATTCCTTCCTCCGCCTTGCAGGCGGGAATCGGCGTGTCGGCGCTCAAAATAAGATCCTTCAGGCAGTTTTCCAAATGCTCTGTTTTCATACCCCTCTCACCATCCCTAATCATGCGATACTTGAAATGAACGCTTCTACCTCACATTATACCTGCCCATCCCCTTCATTTCTTGCTGTTTTCTGCACAAAAATATAGAAAAATTGTTATTCGGGATAAGGACGCAAATCCCCCGCAATCTTGACACAAAACCCCCGGAAGAATATAATAATGACAGAGCCTGATACCTGTTGCAGCAAGGCTCTTGGGGATTCGTTTTGGAATCCGTTTCAAGGAGAACCATATTCATGGGAGCATGGAACTATGGAGGAAAATAAGCGGATAACAATCGGAGGCTGGCGCGGCAAGGCGCTTATGCTGCTGGCTCTGATTCTTGCAGTTTTCATAGGAGCGGCGATTCTCTATTCCGTCGTAATGAACAAGGTGATTAATCTGTCCGTTCAGTCGATGGATGAATTGACGCTTCATGACGAGGCAGCCATCTTGAAATCGCTGGAATATCGCTGGACTACGCTGGCCGGCGTGGGAAGCGAGTGCCGTCAGTCGAAATGCCGGACGCTTGCGGAGCTGTTGGAGCTGCTTCATCTGAAAGAGAGCGGAATGGACTGCATCGACCTGGCGCTGATCGACGAAGAGGAAAACATTTATTACAGCTCTATGTTTATTTCCGGGAGCGAGAGCATCGCCTCCTTCTGCCGGGAGGGGCAGGAACGGTTCGTCGTCCGGTACGACGGGGAAGGCGAGAGCATCGAGAGCCGAAACGAGAGCCTGCTCTTCGGGGTAAAGATAAAGCCCTTTACCGTGGAAGGAAAAACCTTTACCTATATCCTCTGCCGCTTCCACATCAATACGCTGGGCAACGAGCTGAAAATCGACAGCTACGACGGAAAGGGCTACAGCAGCGTATTTGACTTAAGCGGAAGCTATATTGTAAACCTGAACCGCAGCCACAGTATCGAAGTGCGGGACAACTTTTTCACCGATCTCGGAAAGTACCGGCTGGCGGACGGCGTGACGGTGGAGGAGATCCGGGAACGGATCGCCCGGGACGAAGCTTTTAGCATCTCCTTCGAAACGGATCAGGGCGGAGAACTGATGCGCTTTACGCCCATGCCGGAGGTAGACTGGTATTTCGTCATGTCCGTATCCCGGTCGGTCTTTGAGGAGCAGAGCATGGAGCTTCTCCGGATCGTGCTGTTGATTTTTATCGTCATGGGCGCGGCGGTGGTGCTTGTGCTTCTCTTGACCCTGCGCAGCCGTCAGGCCGCGGCACAGGCCAGACAGGAGCAAAAGCATCGGGAGGAGCTGAACGAGGCCCTGGCTTTGGCGGAGTCCGCTAACCGCGCCAAGACGACCTTTCTCAACAATATGTCCCATGATATCCGCACGCCGATGAACGCGATCATCGGCTTTACGAACCTGGCGTCAAAGCACGTCGAAAATGCGGAGCAGGTGCGCGGGTATCTGGAAAAAATAGGCCAGTCCTCCAGCCACCTTCTCAGCCTGATCAACGATGTGCTGGATATGAGCCGTATTGAATCGGGGAAGATGGTCATCGAGGAAAAGCCGGAGAATCTGTCGGATATATTGGAAAACATACGCAGTATCATCCAGACGGATATCCAGTCCCGGCAGCTGGAATTCCAGATTGACGCGGGGAATGTGACGAACGGGAATATTTACTGTGACAAGCTGCGCCTGAATCAGATTCTGCTGAACCTTCTTTCCAACGCCATGAAGTTTACCCCCGCGGGAGGTTTGGTTTCGTTACGCCTGACCGAACAGGAGAGCCGACAGTCCGGCTGGGGCAGCTACGAGCTTCGGGTAAAGGATACCGGTATCGGTATGCGCCCGGAGTTTGCCGCTACGATCTTCGAGCCCTTTACCCGGGAGCGGACATCCACCGTCAGCGGCATCCAGGGCACGGGGCTGGGGATGTCTATCACAAAGAATCTCGTAGATATGATGAAGGGAACCATCGAGGTACAGAGCGAAAAGGACAGGGGCACTGAATTTATCATACATCTGTCCTTCCGTCTTCAGGAGGAGCAGCCGGAGCTCGCCCCCGGCCCGGAGGATACCTACGCTCCGGCGGAGGACGACTCGGTCTTTTTCCATGGAAAGAGACTGCTGCTGGTAGAGGACAACGAGCTGAACCGGGAGATCGCAGAGGCGCTTCTGGAGGAATGGGGTTTTCAGATCGAGACGGCGGAGGACGGCCAGGAGGCGGTAGAAGCTGTGCGGACTTCCGCTCCCGGCTACTTCGACGCGGTTCTGATGGACGTGCAGATGCCTGTTATGGACGGCTACGAGGCCACCCGGGCGATCCGGGCCTTAGACAACCCCGGGCTGTCCGGAATCCTGATTATCGCCATGACCGCCAACGCCTTTGAGGAGGACAAGCAGGCCGCCCTCGACGCGGGGATGAACGCCCATGTAGGCAAGCCGATCGACATTCCCGCGCTGTCGAAAACCTTGCGGCAGTTTTTATCCTAGCCCTATTGAAAAGAAATCGGTTAAAAAACAGGGAGGACATCACATGAAAAAGAAATCGTTTCTTTTATTTCCCACTCTTTCGCTCAGCCTGCTCCTCGCCGGATGCGGCGGGCCGACGGAACAGAAGCCGTCTATCGTCCTCAATATTAAATGCCCCACGCTCCAGATGAACGACCTGACCGGCACAGACGTTACCGCCGCCGCCCAATTCCTGCAGAAGGCCGCGGACGATTTCTGCGGACAATACGAGGCCGCGGACGTGACGGTCAATCTGGTCGAGTTCGAACTGACCAACGAGGATGCGGAAATCCCCGGCTGCTTCGATACGCCGGACGCCGCGGACGTGCTCTACGAGGGATATTTTAACATGTCCACCTATATCCACACGGGCCGGGTCGTACCCCTGGACGACATCATCAGCGACGAGCTTCGGGCGGATATTTATCCGAGCTACTGGCAGGAAAGCTCCCTGAACAGAAAAACCTATATGATGCCCTTCGTCACCGCGCAGAATACTCTTTCCTTCAACGCCGACCTGTTCCGTCAGGCGGGGCTGGAGGAATTCATCAGGGAACCGAATGTCGTTCAAAACTGGAGTCGGGAAGAGTATGAGTACATCCTGGAAGCATTGAAGGAGAATCTGCCGGATCTGGTTTCCCCGATGATGATGTACGCCGGGGACAACCAGGGCGACACCCATATTATGACGCTCCTGCGGGCCTTCGGCTGTCCGCTGTTCGATGAGAACGGACGCTTCTGCGTCAACACGCCGGAAGGGATCGAGGCCTTGCGCTGGATCCGGGATTGCGACGAAAAGGGGTATTTCCCCGCCGGGGCGGATACCCTGGTCATCATGGATAACTACCACCAGTTTATCAACGGGCAGCTGGCCTTGTATATCAATAACGCAGCCCAGGAGGAATCCTGCCGGAAGGAGGCGGGCTTCGACATCTATTCCGTCAACTTCCCCAATTTCACGGACGCGGAGACGGTTGGCTACGCTACCGTCTTTACCACCGGCTTCGAGGTATTTGACAACGGCGACGAAGACAAGCTGGCGGCCGCGAAGGCTTTTGTCCGGTTTATTTACGAGAGCGAGTATATTGATTATATGGCGGGGTCCATGCCCTGCAGCGCCCGTGTGGCGGAAAAATACGCCGAGGAGCTGCAGTTTTTAAGCAAGTATATCAACAATAGCGACGCAAACGTTAATCTCACCGGTAACAATCCTAACTGGCGAGGCGTCCGCGCCGCATTCTATCTCAATATTCAGGATCTGCTTTTCGGCGACAAGACCCCCGAGGAGGTAGCGGCAAACATCGACGCTTCCTGCAACGCCGCGATCGAGGCGGGCTATGCCGAGAGCAAGCTCCACGATTAGAGCAGCCTCTCCACAATCCGCTCCGCGCCTCTTCCGTCCGCCAGGGATTTCATTTTGCAGGAAATCCTGCATCTTTCCCGAAAATCGTCGGCGAGCCTCTCGGCGGACTCGATCAGGCGGGCGGCAAGCCTTTCTCCGCCAAGATCTCTGATATCCCCGCAGTTTTCCATGATTCCGCGGGAGGAAAATCCGCCCGCAATCGGAGCCTGGTTGTCTTCCAGCACATAGGTAACCGTCGGCGTCCGGGTCGCGCACAGCTCATAAAGCGTAGAGCCCGCCGCCGATATAGCGATGTCGCAGCTTGCCATCAGCTTCGCCATTTCGGTCACGTTTTCATATAATCTGACGTTTTTCTTTTCCGCCAGCTCTCTCAAGGCCTCCTTGTCCGGATTCATGGAGCCCACGACAAAATGAAAGGTCAAACCGCCGGACTTCGGAGTTTTAAAATCCAGGGCTTTCATCAGCTCCAATGACAAATGCCGGGAATCCGCCCCGCCTGTGGAGACGAAAACATCGCGAGCCTCGGTTTTTACCTCCCTCGCCCCCGCCTCCAAAAACTCCCGGCGAAGCGGCGCATACTCCGTTCCCACCATAAGCTCCGGCAGCGGCGTATCCCGGTACAGCTCCCGGTAGTCCGCCTCCGCGCCATAAATATTATAGTTTAAAAGGACATGGCAGGGGTAGGGAAAAGCCTTCCGGTCATCGATGTAAACCAGTCGGCTTCCGGCCTTCCCGCACCAGTCCTTCAGTTCGTACAGATATTTTTCCGTTACAAAATAAGAATCCACGATTACCATAGAGGGCCGACAGGCTTCGACCACGGAAAGAATCCCTTCCTCCTCCATCCTGCGGTAGTCCGTCCCCAGAATCCGACTTTCCTGCCTCCTGGCCCGAATCAGCCCGCTCATATCGTCCGAGGCCGTAACAAAAACGCATTTCTCTCCCGCCCTGTTTGCGGCGTCCGCTATGGAAAGGCACCGCATCACATGTCCCGAACCAATCCGGGAATTGCCATCCGCCCTGAATAAAAACATCTTTGTCTTCTCCCGCCGTTTATCGCTGCTTCAGAAATTTTTTAAACTCCGAAACCGTCATGGAATAATCAATCTTCCTTCCCCCGAGCAGGGCTTCCAGATCCGCCGTTCTATGGTAGCTCCCGGCCCCCTCCGCTTCCTTCAGCTCGTACTCTCCCGATATAATCCTGTCCCAATTATCCTTCAGCAGCTGAACGATTTCAGCGTTCAATTTTGCGTAGGTAGAGGCCAACGTCTCAGTATCCTCGTCAAACCGGCACTCCTTCTGTACAATAATCTTCCCCTTATCCAGCCCCTTTTCCAGCCTGTGGATCGTAACGCCCTTCGGCGTATCGTCGATAAAGCTCCAGAGATTGGGGGACGAGCCTTTATTCCACGGCAGATAAGAGGTATGCAGGTTGATGATACGATTCCCCAACCGGCCGATCACCTCTTCTTTTACAAGATATCGGTAATTGTAACTGATCACAAACTCCGGCTTATATTGATCGAGAATCTCCAGGGTGAGCGGATCATGGAACAGGCTTACCTCATAACCCTTTTTCTCCAGCCAATTAAAAAGCGCCTCCGCGTTGGCATTGTTGCTGAGAAGCATGATTCTTTTCATATCTTATAAATCCTCCGCCAGAATCGGTTCTCCCCGCGGAATATCCCGCTTGCAGGGCTTTCCCAGCAGCTTCCGGTAATTCTTTGGCGCGACCCCGTAGCCCGGGCGGATAATCCGGATATTTTCCTCCGAAAAAGGCTCTCCCTTGCGGATGTCCCGCACAGCGAAAATACTTCTCCGGAAAATAGTTGACTCCCGCTCTCCCTCCGTCAGGGCGTATTCCGGCCCCCGCGCGGCCTTCCCCGCGTTTCGGACATCCTCCACCATCCGCGCAAATTCTCCCGGCGTCATGCTAAAACCGCTGTCAGCGCTCTCCACTCCCTCCAGCATAATATGCTTTTCCACAACGCAGGCCCCCAGGGTAACCCCGACTACCGCGCCGACGCTTCCCGGGCTGTGATCCGACAGCCCCACGGGTACTCCGAAGCGCCTTTTCATATCGGGGATATTGGCAAGATGCATATCCTCCCATTTCGCCGGATATTCGCTGCAGCATTTTAACAGAACAATCTTCTCGTTTCCCACTCGTCTGCAGGCATCCACCGCGTCCTGTATTTCTTCCGGGCTTCCCATCCCGCAGGAAATAATCATAGGCTTCCCCTTCGACGCGGCATATTCGATCAGAGGTATATGAACCATCTCAAAGCTGGCGATCTTGTAGGCCTCCGCCCCAAGCTCCTCCAAAAAATCAACGGCCTCCCGGTCAAAGGGAGTCGACAGAAAATCAAGCCCCTGGGCCTGGCATTCCTCCGCAATCCTCTTCTGCCACTCATAGGGCGTTCCCGCGTCGGTATACAGGTCATACAATTTATAACCGTCCCAAAGACCGCCCTCTTTCCGAAAGTAGTCATTATCACAGTCTATCGTCAGGGAATCCGCCGTGTAGGTCTGGATTTTCAGACAATCCGCCCCCGCTTTTGCCGCCTGGCGGACGATCTCCAGCGCATTCTCCAGGCTGCCGCCGTGATTGGCGCTCATCTCGGCAATGATATAAACCTGACCCTTCTCAAGCTTCTCAAACAGGTGAAACATTCCGTATTCCTCCCTTTACGCTTCTCCGCCCAACGCCTTCTTTTTCCAGCCGCCGACCCGGTACATAACCGTGGTGGCCAGCGCCCCCAGCAGCCAGCTGCAGAGCAGCGAGATAAAGATACACTCCTGTCTGCCGATCGGGTACTCCGGCGAGCGCGTCAGGTACGCGATACCGTATGCCACGGGAATCCGGACAATAATCGTCGTAAAAATCGAAATCCACATCGGCGTCATCGTGTCTCCCGCCCCGCGCATGACGCCGGACAGGGACTGGGTCACGCCCATGGCCAGGTAGCCCAGGGCGATGATGCGCATCATGCTCATGCTCAGCTCCACCAGCTCCGCAGTCTCCGTAAAAATCCCCATAAGATATTTTCCAAAAAGAAGAATGAGCCCTGTAATCACCGCCGAGGTTCCCACGGCCATCAACGTTCCCTGCTTCGCGCCCGACGTCACCCGGTCATACCGCTTCGCGCCCACATTCTGCCCCGCGTAGGTCGTCATCGCCGTGCCGAAGGAGAAGTTCGGCATCATGGCAAAGCCGTCCACACGCATGACAATCACGTTGGCGGCGATAAACATTTCCCCGAAGCTGTTCGTCAGGGACTGCACCACAATCATAGCCATCGAAAAGATCGCCTGGGTAATACCGGAAGGAATCCCCAGCCGGACAATAGTTCCCATACAATTTCCGTAGGGCTTGAAATGCGCCTTCCGCAATTCATAGAGATCCTTCATGCGGAACAGCTTCCAGAGACAGAGCAGGGCGGAAATCCCCTGCGCGATCACCGTGGCCAGAGCCACGCCCGGGACGCCCATCTGAAAGCCCGCCACAAACCAGATATCCAGCACGATATTCAGTACCGTAGACACCAGCAGGTACAGCAGGGCCGAAAAGGAATCCCCCAGTCCCCGCAGGATCCCGCTGAGGATATTGTAAAAGGCCATCCCGGCCATACCGATCACCATGATATTCAGGTAGGAGCGGCACCACTCAAAGATAGAATCCGGCGTATTCAAAAGCCTTAACAGCGGTCCGGTCACAAAGGTTCCCACCAGCATAATCAACAGGGAGGTCGCCCCGCAGGCCACGATACAGTTGCCTATGGTCAGCGCCAGGTTTTCCCTGTCCCGGGCCCCGTAATACTGCGATACCATGATCCCGGCCCCCGTGGAGATCCCGATAAAAAACACCAGCAGCAGATTGATAATCGGACCCGCAGAGCCCACCGCCGCCAGCGCGTTGTCCCCCACATACCGCCCCACGACGATACTGTCTACCGTATTGTAAAGCTGCTGGGCAATATTCCCCAGCAGCATCGGCAGCGTAAAGATCATAATCTGCTTCCACGGCGCGCCCACCGTCATATCCAGAGCCTGAAAAAGCTTCTTGAATTTTTCCATATTAAACCTCCATGCCGCCGCTTAAACAGCGGCCTGTTTTACTATACCTTAACCGGTTATTTCTGTCAATTCTTCTTTTTCTATTTTGCCGGTCTGTTGCAATTTTCTTTGATAAATGTTCATCTTGAAATTTCACCAAATACAATGGAAAAATTGTGCAATATAGAAAAAAAGGATGCATGTTTGTATGGTTTTTCCGACAATGGGTTACAAGCTAAAACAGGTATGGTACAATTCTTAAGTGAAGTACTATTAATTAGCACTCGGAACGCGCAAGAGGTATGAAGATGGAAAAATTACGTTTCTCGAAGGAAGGAAAATTCAGGATTACCGTCATCTCGGACATACATTGGAATTACCGGAAAAAGGCGGATTCCTCGGACGCGGCGCTGCGCAGGCGACAGCAGAAGATCACCGCGGGTCTGGAGGCGCTGGCGGCATGGTCAGAGCCGGATTTGGTGTTTCTGGGAGGCGACCAATGCCTGGGAGCGGACTCTGCGGCTGGAATGCAGGCTGAGTTGGAGAGACTGCTCATGCCGGTTTTGAAGAGAGGGCTTCCCTGGGCGGCGGTTTTCGGGGAGGGGGATTCGAGAAAAAGCGACGCCCTGAAAACGGAACAGGAGGTCTATGCGCGGATTCCGGGGTGTGTATCTACGGCGGGACCGGAAGAATTGCCGGGAGTGGGAAATTTCTGCATCGAGATTCTTTCTTCCCAAGAAGACACTGCCGCCTGCCACCTCTGGGGTCTGCACACTTTACCGGAGGATGATTATCCCCGGTATCTGCATCTGCCCGAGAATGCGCGGCCTGTGCTGCCAAATCCCCTATACGGCGGTTCGGAACAGGCGGGAGGACTTACGCCGGAACAGGTTCTTTGGTACTACGAGGAAAGCGAACGACGGGAACGGAAAGCCGGAAAAAAGATTCCGGGGCTGATGTTCCTGCACCACCCTCTCCCGGAGTTCTGCGCGCCGGTGCGCAATCCCGGGGAATGTTGGGTCTGGAGGTATCTGGCGGAAGAGAAAATCGGCGCTTCCGAGCTGAACGCGGGTATGTTCATGGCCTGCCTGCAGCGGGGGGATGTGAAGGGAATCTTCTGCGGACACGACCATAAAAACGGATTCGATAGCCGGTATTGCGACATGCTGCTGTGCAGCAACGGCTCTTTTGGGATAGATCTGGAAGACGTGCCGTATGCCTTATGGGGCGGCAGAGTAATTGATCTGGCAGAGGACGGAAAATTGACGACCCAGTATATTCCGGTAATGCAGCTTATGGATCGGGAAGAGATGGTGACAGGATGAGCAGACTGCAGTTTTCAAAAGAGGGCAGATTCAGGATTTTGATGGTGTCCGATGCGCACTGGAATTATCGGAAACATGTTCCCTATACGGGAGAGATGTACAGAGAACGCCAGCGCAGGATTGTGGATGGAATAGAACGCCTGCTCGCATGGGCGAAGCCGGATTTTGTCCTTCTGGGAGGCGACCAGTGCCTGGGGGCGGATACCGAAGAGGAAATGCAGGAAGAGATGGAAAAGCTGCTTGCCCCTGTCCTGAAAAGGGGGCTTCCCTGGGCGGCGGTTTTCGGCAATCACGACAGAGAGCAGAACCACAGTCTGGAAACAGAGCAGCGCGCCTATGAAAAAATTCCGGGATGCCTGTCCGCGGCAGGGCCGGAAGATTTACCCGGGGTGGGAAATTACTGTCTGGAGGTGTTTTCATCCCGGGAGGAAGGCGTGGCCTGCCATATCTGGGGGTTGGATTCTCTGGCGGAGTCGAAACGGGATTTCGTACAATATCTGAATCTTCCGCAGGATACCCGGTTTGTGCTGCCCCGGCCCCTGCATATGGGCTGTGGGTACGCAGGCGTTACCCCGAAGCAGGTGTTTTGGTATTACAGAGAGAGCGAGCGGCGGGAACGGGAGGCGGGGAAGAAGATTCCGGCCGTCATGTTTATGCACATTCCTCTTCCGGAGTTGTGCACGACTGTCCGAAATCCGGCGGAATGTAATCTCTGGGGAATGCAGTTAGAGAAACCGTGCCCTCCCGAGCTCAATTCCGGCATGTTCATGGCCTGCCTGCAGCGGGGGGACGTGAAGGGAATCTTTTTCGGCCATGAACATTCGAATGCCTTTGACAGTGAATACTGTGGAATTACCTTAGGATATGACGGCACCATCGGCTATGATATGAATGGCACAACCTGCTATATGTGGGGCGGCAGGGTGATAGACCTGACGGAGGACGGCGGATTTTCCACGCGTTTCATACCCCTCATGCGGCTGATGAAGCTGGAAGACATGGGGATCTGGGGGGAGCGCAGGGAGTAAAGATGCTGATTATAAGATCACAGAATCAGGAGGAATATCTTATGCCGGAAAAAGAACTTTGCAAATCCCTGTATCAAAAAACCGGCGGATACATGAAAGGTATCTGCCACCCCGGTGAGGACTGCTCTCCCCTGCGGGAGGCCGGGATCGAATGGGTGCGCCTGGACGTCCCTTACCCGTACACGGAAGACGGAGATGTCTCCGAAAGCCTTATCCGCTTCCGGGAGCGCTGCGTCCGCTATGCGGAAGAGGGCATTTCCACGGTACTGGTCACGCCCTATCCGCGGACCTTCCGAAAATACGGAATTGACATTCAGACCGGGGAAGGCCTGGAAACCGTGTCCGCCGTGTGCCGCTTTCTCGCGGAAAGCTTCCGGGAGCTGCGGGTCTGCTGGCAGGCTACCAACGAAATGCATATCGAGCACTTCCGCGCGCCGCTCACTATCCCGGAGGCCGTCCGCTTTCTCTCCGCTTCCATCCGCGGCCTAAAGGCGGGAAACCCGGACGCCGCCATCGGCCACAACAGTGTGGACGAGGGATGGGAGCAAAATCTGGCGGAAATCGAAAAAAACACCGGCGGCTGCGACTATATCGGCTTCGATCTCTACGACGGCACCTGGAGCAAGGGCGGCCCCGAGAGCTATATCGCCACGATAAGCCGCATCTACGACGTCGTTCGGCTTCCTGTTGTCCTGATGGAGTTCGGCTTCGCCTCCCTGGGCGGATACATGGACGAGTCAGGGGAGGATGTAAAGGCGTACTTGAACGGCCTGGGCTTCCGCGACCTGGAGGAGGTCAGGGAACGGACGGACGACTTCATCGCCGCCCTTTCGCCCTCCGCTGCAGAATACGCCATGCGGTGCGCCCCCGCAGACAGATATAACTGTGTGGAGCGCATGATGCCCCACATCCTGAAAAAGTGGCCCGTCAAAAACCGCATTCCCCACACGGAGGCCGGACAGGCGCAGTTTTACGCCAGGCTGCTGCCGCTGCTCCTGGAAAACCCTTATCTGGCGGGCTCCATGATCTACTGCTGGAGGGATTCGAAGCGGTGCTTCCTCTGCGGCGCTTCGGACTGTCCCTGTGAAACTGCCTGGGGGCTCGTGCGCATTGACGGCACGCCGAAACCCGCCTACGACGTGGTCAAAGAACTCTGGGCTTAATCCCCCGAAAAATCCCCACGGTCTCATCCGCGAACCATTTATTTTCCGGAGAAGCCTTGAAAGGCTGAAATATAATCTCACCAGATTTGAACTCAAGACCGATGCCAAAAATCACATTTACAGCGCTTTGTGCAATGCCAAAAAAAGAGGAAATCAATAAGATCATCATGAACACAGACATTTCGAAAAAATAGAAAGAACGGCTTCTGGAAAGCCTGAGAGATCAATGGGCGGGACAGTAATGCTGTCCCCTCAATTTGCTTATCTGGTATCATAGCGCCAAAAGAATCGCTCAACTGCGCTCTCAGCATATCAGAGCAGCCTTAAAAGCTGTACCAGCTCATGCGGTTTATCCGCGTCCGACGCGGTCTGTCTGGTGTCGAACTGCGAGAAACGGTTTGCCTTATAGAAATTCAGCAGTTTTTCCTCGTTCTCTGCTTCCAGGAATACTACCATGCCGCCAAGCATATATTGCGCATCCTCTATCACAGTCCATGCCAGTTCGACCA